>JAPKCQ010000231.1 GCA_026421165.1 Lewinella sp.
TTCCCGCTGCTTGCCTGTAGGGGCGACTCCTCGCGGTCGCCCCTGCAGGTAAGCGTTTTATCTCGTGTCCCCAACGGTAGTACAGAAAGGCTGGAAGTAGATGAAATTCGAAGAAACCGGGAGCATGGTCGGTTACTGTCTGAGCGATCTCCCCCCTCCTAAGGAACGGGAAAACGTCAGGTAGTAAAAAAAAGAGCTTCCCCATGCAACCAAGCCTGCCCACTAGCGGTTTATTCCAAAGAAGGTCCGCAATATACCCACCGCGGAGCCCTAACGGGGGCGTACCGGAATCGACAGGGAAGTAAGTTTTGTAGTAAGCACGCCGGAGCATGATTGGTTACTCCGTAAAAAATAACGATTACAATTCTAGTTGGCACTCCCAGCTACGCTATGGCAGCCTAATCTTTGATTAGAACCATAGTATATAGGCCGCATGGTTGAGGTTCCATACACATCACGCCGCCTTCACCCCCCCCTGGGACTAGCCTCCGACCCTAATCCGAGTCATGAGGTGAAATTTAGGATTTAAGGTCCGGACACGAGAGGGCGACCAATCTTTCCCCGGACTCGAAAATTTAAACTGGCCGATAAGCGTGTAGAAAGCTGCTTTACGCTTTCGCTGGACGCGAGTTCGACTCTCGCCGCCTCCACTTCGTTAGCATCTATGATTTAGATTTTAGTACTATAGACGGATATTTCATTCGGCTCAGGTATTATCATTTCATCGTCATAACTGTTATCCACTAGTCTTACTTTCAAGCGTCAATGATGCTTTGAAATCAAGAACAAGCCTGCGGTGACCCCGCCTTAATCCGCAGGCTCCTGCCCTATTCTCTTCGGAGGATGGGGCTTTTTTGTGTCCGGTAATCCCGTAAGACTACAGCCTTAAAACAGCCTCTTTCGTCAAGGACAGTTACTTGTACGGCGTCTCTAAACTGTAAGTACCAGTAAGGTCATCATATTTGGCAAAACCACGACCGAAAGCGTCACTCCTTCTCCCGTGGAGAGGCTTCTTGAAGCGTGAACAGACTCAGCTCGCAAACGTACTTCAGGGAAGCTCAGAAGCTCACCTCACGCCCAACGAAGCTCCGGGATCCCGCCCCGAACCCCAATTACCACTGCATTTTGTTCCCAAATAGTGGCCAACTTTAAAACCACTTCTGTACCCGCGTTGAAAATAAAGACGCCCTTTTCTACCGCCCATTTCTCCGAAGGGTCATGCGCCGCAGCCGGCATGAAAACCAGGCCCAGCTCTTTCAAACGAAGCTGTAATTTTTGCCCCCGAGCTAAGTTTTCTGCTTCTGATAACGCCTTTGATCGCGGATTCCAGGCGGTGATGAACACATAGGTAGAGAAGTCTTCCCGCACTAGGAAATCGTCGAAATCCGGGTGGGACCTACCTATCTTTAGGGCGTACCGGCCGCATGTATATTTCGTGGTGAGGTAGGCCGCATGCAGCTCTTCGTCGAAATATGGCTTTTTCTGGTCGGATGAACCGTGCGGCATAGTTTTTGCTTATGTACCTTTGCGCCCCGAATGAGGCGTTGATCGGACGGTACTTTTAACCGTCTGATGCGTTGCAAGATAAAGTAGAAAGAACTATCCTATGGAGATGGACAAAAACACCATCATCGGTCTCGTACTGATAATGGTAATATTTACGGTTTGGCAGGTAGGATTTGCCCCAAGCACTGAAGACCTCGCTCGCCAGGAGCAAATTACGGACTCCCTCAACCGGGTCGAACAACTCCGTATGGAGGAAATCGATGAAGCGCCAAGGGCAGCTCCGGTTGATTTGTCCGGCTTAACTGATTCCGCCCGTCAAGCACGCTTCAATGGCAACTTCGGCGAATTTTCTGCCGCCGCCGCTGGTGAGCAAAAAGACGTTGTACTGGAAAACGACCTGATGAAGGCCACCTTCGATACCAAGGGCGGTTTTATCAAACAGGTGGAGCTCAAGACCTACTTTAAGGTGACCGAAAATGAAGACGGTAGCAAGAACAAGCTTCCGTTGGTCCTACTTGAAGATGAGAAGAACCGCTTTGAGTACACCCTGCCGGTCAACGGCGTCAGTGGAGAGGGCCTCAAATCGTCCAATCTTTACTTTACGCCTACTATTGAAGGCCAGACCCTCATTATGCGTGCCGCTACTGGAAATGGTGGCTACTTCGAACAGCGCTATACCCTGGAGGATAGTACCTACCTGATGGACTACGACCTCCGTTTCGAAGGACTCAACTCCGTACTGGCCAACAATGGTGCACCCATCGCACTACAGTGGGATACCTACCTTGATAAGATCGAAAAAAATTCCAATTACGAATCTACCCTCTCAACGATGTACTTCCACGAGATGGACGAGGGGACCGATTACTGCTCCTGTACCAGTTCGGATACGGAAGAACTCGACGCAGAAGCCCGCCTCAAGTGGGTGGCTGGCTCCCAGCAGTTCTTTACCTCAGCATTAATAGCAGATGACGGCTTCGCACCGGGCGCTACCCTGAGTACCGAAGCTTACGATCTGGACACGAGCGAAGACCTGAAGAAGGTGTCTGCCTCCCTAAGCATTCCCGTTGGTGGTTCCAATTCTGAGATCGTGGGCATGCAACTTTACGTTGGCCCGAACGAATTCGACCGGCTGCGGGCCATCGGTTATGAAATGTCCGACGTAATTAGCTTCGGTTGGTCCTTCTTCGGTACGATCAACCGCTGGATCATCCGACCGCTGTTCGACTTCCTCTCCAGCTTTATCGGCAATATGGGTGTTGCAATTCTGGTGCTGACGCTGATCGTGAAATTTACGGTCTTCCCGCTGACTTACAAGATGCTCGTCTCTAACGTGAAGATGCAAGTCCTCAAGCCAGAGTTAGAAAAGATGAAGGCGAAGCACAAAGATGATTCCCAGGCGCAGCAGGTACAGCAGATGAAAATGTACCAAGAGTACGGGGCAAGCCCGCTAGGAGGCTGTTTGCCAATGGTATTACAAATGCCGATCTGGTTCGCGCTTTACCGCTTCTTCCCGGCTTCGATTGCGTTCAGACAGAAAGATTTCCTTTGGGCCGATGACCTGAGTACTTACGATGTGCTCACGACAATTCCCGATTGGATTCCCTTCCTCGACGGTCACCTTAGCCTTTTTGCCATCCTCTGGGCCCTTACTACAGTCATCTATGCCTACTACAACAGTATGCACATGGACTACAGCGCCCAGCCGATGATGAAGTACTTCCAGTACGTGATGCCAATCCTTTTCCTTGGCTTCTTCAACAGCTTCGCGTCTGGCCTTACCGCTTACCTCCTGTTCTCTAACACCTTCAATATCGCTCAGACGATCATCACGAAGAACTTCCTGATCGACCACGATAAGCTCAAGGCGAAGATGGATGCGAACAAGAAGAAACCCAAAAAGAAGGGCGGCTTCAGCCAGCGCCTTCAGGATGCGCTTAAGGAGCAGCAGGCGCAGCAGGGTAAGGACGGGAAGAAGAAATAGACCGTTGGTTCGTTAGCTCTTTAGGCCGTTGGTGCATTGTGCTACCAGCCTGAAGGGCTAACGAACTAAAGGTCTGAATAATGGGGCGCTGCCGCAGGGTGCAAAGCAAGCCGCTTTCAGAAGAGCAGGGTAAAATAGCTCGCTCGCCGACGAACTCTACTTCAGCCTCTATGCATTTCCCACCGTTTAAGCATCAATAAGCTTCAAACCAAAAGAAACCAACCAATGCACAACCTCACCTCAACACTGCTCTGCCTCAGCCTTCTGGTAGTCCTCGGCTCCGGCTGTAATAAAGACACTGCGGGTGCGAGCTCAGGCAATGATTCTTTCCTTGCACCTGCGACCGCGCCTGATTTGCCTAAACGAGAAGCGGTAGACGAAAGGAATTTTTCTCGTGAAGGCATGCCGGAACAGAAACGCGTTAGCGACGGAAGCGAAGATATCGTTAAACTTACTCCGGAAGACCGCGCCGCCGCCAAGCGCATGGGGCCGGGCCGACTATCCGCCCCGCCAGCAACCAGTAGCAACGGCGAAACCGTGACCGCCGGTAACACCGCCTTCGGTAATCGCGCAGCGAAACCAGCCTCCATCCCCGCTTCCGGAAAGGAGAACATGCCCGCACTCGACTACGACCGTACCCTCTTCACGATGAGTAAAACGGCCTGCTACGGCAACTGCCGTCAGTTCAGCCTCGAACTAACCAACGACCGTCGCCTCATCCTGGACGCTAAGAACAACATGGACCGTAAGGGCCTGTACACCCGCATGCTCTCCGCAAGGGAGTACCGCATCCTGCAGCGCGCGCTGGAGGCCTCCGAACCCGCTGAACTCGCAGCCCTCTATCCGAGCGACGCAAAAATGATCCCCGCCGACGTTCAGGCTACCGTCCTCCGCTACGCCGACGTTTACGGAGAAGAGCGCAAAGTGGAAGTCTACTACGACGCGCCGAAGCAACTGGCCCAACTTATCGCCGATCTGGAAAGCTGGGTGGATAAGGATGGTTGGATTAAGATGGGGGAATAGGCAGTACCTAGTGTTTAGAAATCAGCGTTCAGCACTTAGCCTGAGCGCTGATTTCTAATTTACGTAAGCTAGCCGCTGATTAATTCGAGGTGTACTAATCATTCCGTACTTTCGCAAAATACCGGGCATCACCCGTCTCGCCTCCAACGACGGTACTACCTACTAACTCCTACTCACTACCCACTAAAATGGCCGAACACAAGATAATCTTCTCCATGGAACGCGTCTCCAAGACCTTCCCCGGAGCTCCCAAGAAAGTACTGAGTAACATCTGGCTAAGTTTCTACTACGGTGCCAAAATTGGTGTGCTGGGCCTCAACGGTTCCGGTAAGTCGACCCTGCTGAAGATCATCGCCGGTATCGATAAAAATTTCCAGGGCAATGTGGTGTTCAACGCCGACTATAAAATCGGCTACCTCGCCCAGGAACCCGAACTAGACGAAGAGAAAACCGTCCGCGAAATCGTGGAAGAAGCCGTTCAGGATACGGTGGACCTGATGAAAGAGTACGACGCCGTCAACCTGAAGTTCTCCGAACCGATGAGCGACGACGAGATGAATGACCTCATCGTCAAGCAGGGAGAGCTGATGGAGGAAATTGAAAACTGTAATGGTTATGACCTCGACAATAAGCTGAATACCGCCCTTGAATCGCTGCGCTGCCCGCCCGACGACGCCAAAGTGAGCGTCCTCTCCGGTGGTGAGCGCCGCCGTGTCGCCCTGGCCCGCCTGCTGCTCTCCAATCCGGATATTCTCCTGCTTGACGAGCCTACGAACCACCTCGACGCAGAATCCGTACACTGGCTGGAGCAGTACCTTCAGAGTTTCAAGGGTACCGTCATCGCCGTAACGCACGACCGTTACTTCCTCGATAACGTAGCCGGATGGATCCTCGAACTGGACCGTGGCGAAGGTATCCCGTGGGAAGGCAACTATTCCAGCTGGCTGGAGCAGAAGTCCGACCGCCTTGCGCAGGAAGAAAAGACCGAGAGCAAGCGCCGGAAAACCCTTAAGCGAGAGCTGGAGTGGATTCGGATGGCGCCGAAAGCCCGTCAGTCTAAAGGAAAAGCCCGTCTGGCTGCCTACGACAAAATGGCCAACGATGAAGGCAAGGACCGCGAACAGAACATGGAAATCTTCATTCCCCAGGGCCCTCGCCTCGGTGATGTAGTGATCGAAGTTGAGAACCTGACGAAAGGCTTCGGCGAGCGTGTTCTCTTCGACAACGCAACCTTCAACATCCCGAAGAACGCCATCGTCGGTATTCTCGGCCCGAACGGCGTGGGTAAATCTACCTTCTTCCGCCTACTGACCAACGAGCATCAACCCGACGGTGGCACCGTCAAGATCGGTGAAACGGTCAAAATTAGCTACGTAGACCAGAGCCATGAGCAATTGGCGAATAAGGAACAGACGATCTACGACGTAGTGAGCCAGGGCCACGATATGATCGAGGTGGGTACCGCACAGGTCAACGCCCGGGCTTATCTGAGCCGCTTCAACTTTGCAGGTGGAGACCAGCAGAAAAAGATCGGGATGCTCTCCGGTGGAGAGCGTAACCGCCTCCAACTGGCCATGACGCTGCGCGAAGGCGGCAACGTCCTTCTTCTCGATGAGCCGACCAACGATATCGATATCAACACCCTGCGCGCGCTCGAGGATGCGCTGGACAACTTCGCCGGCTGTGTCCTCGTAATCTCTCACGATCGCTGGTTCATCGACCGCCTGGCTACGCACATCCTGAGCTTTGAGGATGAAGGGGAGATCCAACTTTTTGAGGGTAATTACTCTCAGTATGAAGCAGCTAAGAAGGAACGGTTGGGCAACGTTACGCCTAAGCGCCCACGCTTCAAGAACGTCATCAACCGGTAATTACACGAATGTTTTTTCTTGTTTAGAAAGCTGGCTACCGCCGCTTTCTAAACAAGAGAAAACATTCGTACCCCCGATTTGATGCTTGCGGCTTGATGACGTTCACTTACGTCGTTAGGTTCGATGCAATAATGCCACGAGTTTTCGCGTACCTTAGATGTTACAACTAGCGCATGCTACTACGTTTCTTCAACATCTTCCTGGCCACTATGGTCCTGATCGGTTCGGTTGGCCTCCCGGTGAACCGGCACTTCTGTATGGGGGAGTTGAAGTCCGTCGCCATTTTTGGAGAGGCGGAGAAGTGTCATAAAGACCAGGCTGAAAAGCAGTGCCCTTTCCATCCGGCTCCGAAGGAAGAGGTGGAAGGAAAGAAAAAGGGCTGTTGTGACGACGAGTACGAGTTGGTACAGATCGACGACCAGGAGCAGACGGTAGTTGATGCCTTACCGACGATCGTTGCGGTACTTCCCGGTTTTCCACCGCTACTCTTAAACTACCTCGCCCCGCACCCGCGTCCGCGCAAAAACACAAACCTTGAGCATTACCGCCCGCCTCCGCTGATACCGGACGCTATCCGCGAGTTTCAAGTATTCCGCATTTAACGACTTGACGATTTCTTTCCCCCCGCCAGCTACCGCTGACCGGGGCTTTCGTGATTTCCGTCAAGTTATAGAGTTAGTGCGGGTTCAATATTTCGGCCTACTTGCGCCAAGTATCGTCCTGCCCTTCTTCGCTCAAAACTTCCATAGCTGCGGCTATGCAAGTTTCTCGCTTATCGGTCAGAACAATACTTGTCAGCAATCGGTCAGAAAGCCGAACGCGCACTAACTCTTGTTTTATGATTAATGCATTCGTACGCTTCTTCCTTGAGAATAAGCTCGTAGTTTGGCTGCTTCTCATCCTGTTTGTGGGGTGGGGCCTGG
>JAPKCQ010000027.1 GCA_026421165.1 Lewinella sp.
TTCGGTGAGAACAAAAACGTCAGGTCAAACCACGCAGTAGCCGCGAAGCGAAACCAGTAAGTTATTTATACGGCGTCCCTAAGCGAAGTGAGTGGTGATGGCAGTAGCAACTCGGTGATTCACCATTGAAGCCCCTTGAGCAAATAGTTAGTCACATAGTCCTCCACCCCATCCTCAAGCGTAAAAAAGGGTTTATCGTAACCGGCAGCCCGCAACTTGCCCATTTCCGCCTCCGTAAAGTACTGATATTTATCCCGAATATCCGCCGGGGTGTCGATAAATGAGATGTCGGGTTCACGGCCCATGGCGGCGAAGGTCGCCGTTACCAGATCGAGAAACGTTCTGCTCTGTCCCGTACCAAGGTTGTAAAGTCCGTTGGGTTCGGGCAGATTCTCCATTAGCCAATGATTGACGGCTACGAGGTCTTTGACGTAGATGAAATCACGGCGCTGATGGCCATTCGCGTATTCCGGATTGTGGCTACGAAATAATTTCATCGCACCGGTTTTCTGTACCTGATTAAACGTGTGCCAAATTACGCTGGCCATACGGCCTTTATGGTTTTCGTTAGGCCCGTAGACGTTAAAAAATTTCAGTCCGTAGTAGTGGGGCGGGGTTTCCCGACGATCAAGTACCCAGCGGTCGAAGTCGTTTTTACTGCGTCCGTATTCGTTCAGTGGCTGCAGGACTTCGGCTAACTGATCCTCGTCTTTATAGCCGTGTTCGCCCAGGCCGTAGGTGGCGCCGCTACTGGCGTAGATCAGAGGGATTTCCTGCGCCGTACAACGGCTCCATACCTCTTTAGAGTAGTTCAGGTTGAGGCGGTCAAAAAGGGCTTTATCGGGCTCGGCGGTATCCGTCCGGGCACCAAGGTGATAGACGCCCTCGAGAGGCCATTGCTCGGCGTCCCAGCGATCGAACAGTTCGTCACGCTCCACCTTCATCCTGAATTTCTTACCGACCAGGTTCTGCTTTTTTGCGGGATAACGCTGAAAGTCGTCGACCAGAACTAGGTCGTTGATGCCAGCGGCGTTGAGGTAAGTGACGAGGGCGCTGGCGATGAAGCCGGCGGCTCCAGTTATTAAGTACATATTTTGGTAATATAATATATTACCAGCTTAGAAGTTGGCCGTCTGTATTATTTTTTACGGTAGGGACGCGGATACTGGAGGAGTTGGCGAGTTGCTATACTACTGTCGGCCACATGAGGTAAAAACGTAGCGGCAAACGTGACCTCGTATGGGCGACCGCAATAAGCCGCCCCTACTAGCCTCGCTTGGGGAGGGCCGCGAACGGTACATGCAAAAGCAACTCAGTGATTCGCCAACTCACTTGCCCGGCACCCTGTAATATTCCCGACTACCCGCCGGCAAAGACTTAACGATCCAGGTATTACCACCGATGATGGAGTCTTCCCCAATCACCGTATCCCCGCCGAGAATGCTGGCTCCGGCATAAATCACCACCCGGTCACGGATGGTAGGGTGGCGCTTAGTGCGGGCCATACTTTTGGCTACGCTGAGGGCGCCCAGCGTAACACCTTGGTACATCTTCACGTCGTCGCCGATCTCTACTGTTTCTCCAATCACGACGCCCGTTCCGTGATCAATACAGAAACGCCGACCAATGCGCGCGCCGGGGTGAATCTCAATCCCGGTTTTACGGTGCGCGATCTCGCTCAGAATACGTGGCAACAACGGAACACTGAAGCCGCAAAGCTGATGAGCAATCCGATGTACTGCCAGCGCAAAAAAGCCAGGGTAAGTACTGATTACCTCAGTACGGTCCTGAGCGGCCGGATCTCCAGCTAGGATTGCATCTGCATCTTCGGAAAGCGCCCTGAAAATTGAAGGAAGGCACGCTTCGAAATCCTCACGGATATCAGCAGGAGTAGTTTTCAGCCGGTCCTCTAATGATTCCAGCAGGGTGAACAGCTTAAGGTCGTTGGTTTGGTACTGCAACCGAAAAGCCCGGTGGCTGGCGAAACGGACCGGGCAATACTCCGGAAACAGAAACTGAAGTAGCCCATCAAGCCACTCTTCTACAAGTTTCGGGGACGGCAAACGGCCAGCGCGCTGGTGGTCGTTGAATCGGTTCAGGAAAAAGTCTTCATCCATAGTCTTCGTTTGGTTACCTACTCCTTAGTTTTGGTAACGGTCTCCAATCGCATTTTTCATCCGCTGGCGCGCCAGGAAAATGCGGCTTTTCACCGTCCCAATCGGAATGTCCAAATGGCGGGCAATTTCTTTATATTCGTAGCCACGGTAAAACATCAGGAACGGTACGCTGTAAAGTTCGCCAATGCCACTGAGCATAAGCTTGAGCTCCTTCATGCGCATGTCGTGCTCGCCTTTGTTCGGGATAGCGTTCTTGCTCTCCAATGCAAAGGAAAAATCTTCTATTGGCTGGTTAACGTGCTTGCGGCTTTTCATCTTCCGATAACGGTTGATGTACGTATTGCGCATGATGGTAGATACCCAGCTTTTGAAGTTGGTACCCATCGTGAACTTTTCACGGTGGCGAAAAGCACGGAGACTCGTTTCCTGCATAAGGTCCTGTGCATCCTGACGATTGCGGGTAAGCCTTAATGCGAAGGAAAAAAGAAGGTTCTCTAATTTGTCAATTTGTTGGGTAAACTCTTGGTTTGTCATTTCAGTGGTTAATGTCGTGTAAAAAACAGTGGCAGACTTCTAGCCGTTTGCGCACAAATAAAAGCTTCAAACACCGTGCCAAAAACTAAACCGTTGACTTACAATTAAATAGAAGCAGCTAAATCTATAAAAAAGTTTTAATACAAATAATTGACTCTATTAAAACAATAAATGCCGGCCAAATTTTATAAAATATGGCCGGCATTTTCATCTAATTTTCTTTTGTTTACATATCACTAAATAAGCTTCACGCCGTCGGCCAGGAAGTGTAATTCCCGCTTTGGTTCGGTGATTTCAGCGACCTCTTCAGCGGATTTCCCTTCGTCTTCAGCGTAGTGGCGCAGTTCATCTACCGGGGTGATCTGGTAATAGGCCATTCCGTGCATCACCACCTCCCGGCCGCTAATGTCTTTGGGCATAAAGAAACCGTAGTCCTTGAATTTGACCATCATTTCTTCGTCGTTGCTAACGGTAATGGTCATCCAACAGCCTTTCGCTTGGCACACCTTCTTGACTTCTCCCTGAAGAGTTACCTGAAGTGTGTCAATGAGCTTGTCCTCGCTGTGAGTAGCCAGTAGGCTGTTGGCGGACACTATCTTGTCGGGAGTAAAGTCAGCGCCAAAAGTTCCGACGACTTCAACTTCATCGGCTGCGGGGGTTTCCGTGATAGTCTTTTGAGAGCTACTGCATGCGTTCAGCACCACAAATAATGCACCCACAGCAAGGAAGGAAAATATATTCTTCATTATAGTCTATTTTATGAAAAGCTAAAGATACGACTCCGGGTAAAGTTATTGGTACCCTATCAAGTCCGTTATATATGCACCTCCGTAGCCAAGCCCTTTCAGCTTTGCCTGAAGTGCAACGGCGTCCGCCCGGTCCGGGAAACTCTTACGGCTTTCCACTACCCATAACTGCTCGCAGGGGCGGTACCGTGCGATAAGCTCCGGGTGGAAAGGGTATTCAACGGGGTCCGTGTAGCGCAGGATGGCCACTTGAACCTTGTACTCCTTGGTTGGAGTAGTCGTGAAACGGGGCAGTGGCGGTGCGGTCGTTGCGCCGGGGATGGCAGCTACGCTTCCGTATGTAGCAGGCCCCTCGTCGCAGTAAGGTGGTTTCTCTTCCTGTGCTCCTACGGTTAAGGCAACACAAACAAGAACTAGTATGGTTATAGCTTTCATAAGTCGTAAGTATCAGTTGGTTGACGTTTTCAATGAGCATAAAGCTAAGACCACAGAACGGTGTTCGGAAGACCTTCTTACTTAACTGTAAATATAAGGATTTTGCATTTTCAAGGGCCACGTGAGCCTGCCCGCTTTATAAATCATTGACGATGGATTTTCGTTAAACGCCCAATGCTTGATCTTTTAGCTCTTGATTCGCATTATTAGTTCACTTTAACAACCTCTCGATAAGTCACCGAAACCTCCACCTTCCGGTTCAGTGCACGCTGCGACGCTCCCGGCAGTTCTCCCGCCCCCACGATATTGAACTCCGTAGCCTTCACCCCGGCTGTTTGCAGATGGACACCTACCGCCCTGGCCCGGTCCTGGCTCAGCCGCAGGTTGAATTCAGCGTCCCCCGTACTATCCGTAAAACCAGTTACATTGATGTTGACGATACTACGATTCTTTACCTCATCGACGAATATCCGAAGCCCATCGATCGCCCGCGCGGTTAGGCTGGCGTCCTCAAAGTTGAACAGAACCGTGTAGTTTCGTTTCTTAATGCGCGTTCCGTACTCAGGGATATCCACTTCCACCACCGGCGGCGGCGGGGGAATGACCTTTTCCTTACTGAGAAAAAGGTCAATACGGTACGGGGTAGCGTTATCCCATTGGGGTACGGCGAAAGTTCTTGCGTAGGGGAGGTATTCTACATTATCCACCTTAACCGGCAACGGCTCACTGGCGGGAGCACACACGAAGAAGCGGCCTTGGTAGTTGGTTCGGTACACTTTTCCGTTGCCTACGCTGACGACCTGGCCGACGATGGGTTCACCACTTAGGCTATCCGTCACGAAACCGGATAGGTAGGTGATGGGGCGTGAGCTAAGCCGGTCGGACAGTTTAAAACCGTAGATGTCAAGTTTGCCCAGTCCGCCCGGCCGGTCACTAGCCACGTAGCCGGTTTCTCCGTCGGCGCTAAGGTGAAAGCCAAGTTCGCGGTGAGGACCATTCACCGGCGGCCCCAAGTTGATGGCCTGGGTGAAGCGGCCCTGGCTATTGTCCCACCAGCTCGCGAAGATGTCTTCGTCACCGAGGCTGTAATGCCCGGTACTACTGAAGTAAAGCGTTTGCCCATCGTCGCTCAGGAACGGAGCTTCTTCGGCCTCGGGGGTGTTTACACCGTCGCCAAGGTTACGGGGTTCGCTCCAGGAGCCATCCGGTTGGCGGTCGCAGACGAAGACGTCCGTCATCCCGAAGCTAGGCTCGCGCTCGGAGACGAAGAAGAGTTGTTGCTCGTCGCAGCTAATCGCCGCCTGGGTTTCCCAGCTTACGGGGGAGTTGATGTAATTGGGCAACGGTATGATGTCATCAATTTTACCATCTACGAGCCAACCGGCGTAGAGGTCGCAGTTTCCCGTACGGCGGAAGCCTTTGGCGACCACCACTTCTTCTCCCTTACAAATGGTAAAGTATATCCTTTGGCCATCGCGCACGATGGAGCACATCCCTTCGGGTCGCAGGGTATTAAAACTACCAAAACGGGTAGTAGACCATTCACTCTCCGCATTTTTCCGGCGACCGATCAACAGGTCTTCATCCTGGCCCTGGCCCTGGCGGGTAAAAAGGAAGTGATTGGGATCGTTGGCAAAGAAGGGGAAGTAATCGTTTTGCTGGGTATTCACCGGAAAGCCCATGTTGAACAGCGTGGTGACGTTGATGAACTGGGAGCTGTCCTGGGTAATCCGGGCGGCTTTGATCTCTCCGTCGAGGCGGGCAAGCACCTTACGCTCTTCGGCAGCCTCCTCCTCGCCGTTGAGGCCAAAATCTCCAATGTCTCGCTCTTGTAGTTCCTGAAAACACTCCAGATAGTACAGTGCCAGTTCCGGTCTTGACATTTTGTAGTACACCTTGCCCAGTTTGTAGTAGAGCAGGCGGGAAAACGAAGAGTCGCGGTTGAGTACGTATTGGTAGGCGTCCGCAGCTAAAGTAAAATTCCCGACAAGATCATGTGACAAGCCCAGGAAACGATGCGCCGAGATGTACCCTGAATCCTGTTTGATGGCTTCGCGAAACGGTTTAATGGCACGTTTCGGCTTGCCGGCCAGCAGTAGCTGCACCCCTGCATCAAAAGCGGCGTTGGCTGCGGCGAAGTTGCTACCCTTTTGGTTCTGGGCGGGCAAACCGGTGACCAGGCAGCAAAGTAACAAGAGCAGAGAAACGATTCTTAACATGACTATGAGTGAAGGATAAAACGTAAGATCGGTAAAAATTGTAAGAGTTGCAGGGTGGCAAACATTCAACGTTGTAACGCTTAATTCTTCTTAAAAAAGCTTGGGCCCCACCAATGGCGGAGCCGCAAGATAAAATGAGTGCATTAGTAAACTATCGACGCTAAGGTAGTAAGTTTTTGTAAATGGTTAAGGTAAAGGCTCAATATTCAGAACCCAACCAAGCCTTCTTTGCACTTTTATCCACTCCCCAGCACCTGCGTGCTCGCCAAAAAATGAATATTTAAAGGCGCAAACGCCGGTGCAAAGGAAGTTGGACGGCAAAGCTACCGCCCCCACTCAACCCTCTTCCCCGCCCTGTGTTAGAGCATATTATGAAGACATTTATCCCACTCCTACTTCTCGCAACACTCTTCGCCTGTAATACCGCACAGGACCCGTTCGCCCAGCCCACAAAGACAACGGTTACGGTGCCCGGCCATTTCTCCGGCAGCCTGACCGAATACTGGTACGAAGGAAAGGCCGAAATAAACACCTATAGCTTAGAGCAAGCCCGTTACGGCGAAATCCGGCCCGGCCAGGTCACGATGATCTTCGTGTCTGAAGATTTTCTGACCGACAAACAAGTCAAAAACGACAACTACACAAATCCCAACTCCACGCCGGTAATCAAGACCAACATCGTCCGCCGCTTCATCACCGGCATCTATGATTATTCGATCATGACCTCGGTTTTCACCCCCACCAAAACCAGCGAACAGCCCCATACCCTGAAGGTGACGACCTCGAGCCAGGACTGGTGCGGCCAAACCTACACCCAACTCAATTACGCCGGCGGCGGACGTTGGAACAAGCAGCTACGCTCCTACTTCGAGCAGGAAAGTGACGTAAACGAAGTAATTCCGGCCGATTTTCTGGAGGACGAGTTGTTCAACCGTATCCGCTCCGGATGGAAAAACCTGCCCGTTGGCAAATTCAGCATCGTACCTTCAACCAGCTACCTCCTAATGACCCACAAGCCCTACCAGGCCCAACGCGCAACCGTGACGATCAACACCTACGAAGGCAACGAGGAAGTTGCCCTCAAAAAAAGCTACGAGATCAACTACGGCCCCGACGGCCGTAAGCTGGAAATTTTCTTCGATCCAGCCCCGCCTTATACCATTAGTGGCTGGGACGAAACCTACCCCAGCCGCGGAAAAATGCTGACAACCAAAGCACGCCTAACCCACCAGAAAATGGCGCCGTACTGGAACCAAAATTCGGTGGCAGATGAAGGGCTGCGGGCAGAAATTGGGCTTGAGTAGACAGGTTTCAGGTTTCAGACCTCAGAATAAAAAGAGCCTTTTCTTACTTCTAGTTTCTAAAACCTGTTAAACCGAACCCCCTCCTCCCATTGCCGTTACAACTTCAAATCGCCCAGCCGCATGACCATACGCTATTCATTTCCGTCGTTGCTTTTCCTGCTAATCCTCTGTTGTTCCTGCTGGTTACCCGCACAGAGCCTAAAGCCTTACAACCCTAGTAAAGCCACCAACGGAGTGCTCATCGGACTTGGCGGAACGATTACCGTAGGCTCCATGTTTCTGGACAAGAAGGTAAAGCCTATGACCGAGGCTGAGGTAATGGCCCTGGACCGCAGCAAGATCTGGCCCATCGACCGGTTCTCCCTGCGCCAGCTCTCCTTCAAGTCAGATGAGTTTACCGACAAGCTACTCCTAACCAGTTTCGCCAGCCCCTTCTTTCTATTACTCGACAAAACCGGACGCGACAACTTCGATGACATGGCGATGATTGTGTTTCAGGGTGCGCTGCTCAACTCCGCTCTCATCAACTTAACTAAGGTAACGGCCCAGCGGACACGCCCCTACAATTACAACCCGGATGCTCCGCTGGATATTAAGCTGCGCAAGTCGAGCCGCTATTCATTTTACAGCGGCCACGTGGCTACCGCGGCTTACTTCAGCATGACCACCGCTCAGTTGTATTCCGATTTACACCCTAATAGCAAGGCTCGTCCCTTCGTCTGGGCAGCGGCTGGCCTTATTCCCGCAGCCGTTGCCTACGGTCGGATGCGGGCCGGTAAGCACTTCTTTACGGATGTCCTGATTGGCTTTGCTGCCGGCACAGCCATTGCACTTACCGTGCCGGCGTTGCACCGGGCGGGAAGTAATCGGTAATATTAAAATAAAGTTACCAACCTCCAGACATAATAAATTCAACGGCTGAATCTATTTCTTATCCTGATACGTCAGTACCGTCCGCTAAAATAGGCTGGCGTAGTGCCGCCGCTTTGGTGCTGGCCAATATGATCGGCACCCTCAGCTTGCAGCTGGATTTACAGAACGGGCTTACGGCGGTAAAACTCCTGGTAGTACTTGCGCTTGGGCTCGCCGAAGCACTATTAGCGGTACCCTAAGGCAACGCCGCAGCGTTGGCGAAGCTTTTTAACGAAGGCAGGGTGCAAATGAGACGCGTAAAGTAGTGCGATTAGTTTTGTACAGCTACATTCACTGAACAAAAACAAGGTGAAGCCGCACGAGCGAAGCGAGCATTCATTTACGGAGTAGCCCACTAGTTGCTAACGTCTCCCCCCCCACTAAAAAAACCCTCCACGCCGTAGCATGAAGGGTTTTTTGATCTGGTAAAACCGTAATTACTTACGGATACCGAGCTTAGCGATAAGCGCACGGTAGCCATCGAGGTCCTTCTTCTGAAGGTAAGCAAGATGACGACGGCGCTGGCCTACGAGGCTCAGCAAAGCCTTACGGCTACTGTGGTCTTTGCGGTGACGCTGAAGGTGGTCACTCAGCTCCTTAACGCGAAACGTGAAAAGTGCGATTTGGCCCTCGGTGGAACCGGTGTTGGTGGCAGAGCCACCGTATTCGGCGAAGATTTCTTCCTTCTTCTCCTTTGGCATGTATACTGGCATAATGAAAAAGCCTTTAAAGATCACATGGATCGGGTAAAGCAAAATTTGCGACCGCAAAGGTACAAAGCCATTGTTACATTATCAAGTTACTAAGTTGTTGAGTTAGCGAGTTACTACCCTCCAAAGTCAATCTCCGTATTATCCCCAATATTCAAACTCTGCCGCAGGCCCCCAATGGAAGCATCGTTGCCGACCACGGAGTCACGAAGTACTATATTATGGATAGAAGCGAACTCCCCGATGATCGAGTCAGAAACAATAGCGTACTCTAACTTAGTATTTGCCCCCAGGGTTACGTACGGCCCGACGATGGAGTTCGATATGTCACAGTTCGGTCCGATGTGTACGGGGTGAATAATGATGGAGTTATCAAAAGGGGGGGGATCATCGGTGGCGAAGCCATGGCGGTCTAGAAAGATGGCGTTGGTCTCCAGCAGCACTTCCCTACGGCCGCAGTCGAACCAGTTATCGACGGTGATGGTGGAAAATGCAGTCCCCCACTCCAACATCCGGTTCAGGGCATCAGTAAGGTGATACTCATCGAGGCTTTTAAACTGATTGTCGATGTTGTAGGAGCAGGCTTCGATGAACTGCTCGACCTCGCGCACCTTATAGCAACCAACCATGGCTAGGTTAGATTTCGGAATCCGGGGCTTCTCGATCAGGGCGCGAATGTTGCCGTTGATGTCGTGATCTACCACACCGAATTTGCGGGGGTCGTCCACTTTTTGTACACCGAGGCAGGAGGTTAGGCTGTCTTTAAACTCGCCCAGATCTGCATCAATGATGGCGTCACCGAAAAAGATGATAATCTCCTCGGCATCAGCGTAATGGTCGCGGGCCAGCCAGATGGCGTGGGCAGATCCCAAGCGCTCATCCTGGCTAACAAAAACAGTATGTAATTCGGGATAAGTCCTCTCGATATACTCCCGGATCTTTTCGCCCAGGTAACCGATGATGAACACGAAATCCTGAACCCCCAGCTCGATGAGCTGGTCCACAATAAAGCTGATAATAGGCTTCCCTGCAACGGGAATAAGCGGCTTCGGCTGCGTGTAGGTGAGCGGACGCAAACGCATACCGGTTCCGGCTACTGGAATAATTGCTTTCATACGGCCCGCAAGATAGTAATGTAGTGGCGTAGTAGTGTAGTAATATCGCTACCGCACATTAGATTACTACCCAGGTCTCCATCCGGTAAATCCATCCTCCCTTAGTTCTCTTCCACTTGCCGGGCACGTACTTCTGGCCGGAGCGGGCCTTCATGTAACGAGAAGGTAAGAAAGAGTATTTACCGTCTTTGATGGCCCATTCGTTTGGCGCGATCACGAAGCCTTCTCTAGGGGGCAGGGCACGTTTTTCCATCGGGGCAGGCACCGTAGGCTTTTCCTTAACGACCAATTGCTGGGCGGATAAGGAGGCGAGGCCGCAGGTGCAAAGAACGGTTAAGAGGCAAAGACGAATCAGCGTACGCATTGGACTATATTTAAAAGGTATAGACGGCAAAATTAAAGTGTGTATTTATAACTCTCCAGGCCTTTCGCTTATTTCGTCGGAGAGCCGGTGTTTACGGTCCTTTCACTGCACCTGCGCCCTCGCCCAAAATAAATCGTAGCCCAGGTATTACTCCACGGGTACCACAACCTACCGTCCTAAATTATTAGTTACAGCGATTTTTTGTTCAGAACGGTTATTTAGTCCCTGTGGCTATTATGCGTTCTCCAAATAAATTCGCCGCAGGAGGCACCTTACCCCAGTCTCACGACCAAAGGTTGTTCGCCCAAAAAAAACCCAACCAGCACAAGGCTGATCGGGAATTCTGATCTTTATGCGTTATGAAGTAGGCGCCTACCGCAGGTTACGCGCTCCCTGCACCAGTAGGTTAACCTCATTGTTTAGCACTTCCACAAAGCCACGGTCGATCGTGAACGTCATGAAACGGCTGGAGGTAGCAACTTCGGACATCGCCTTAGCTTCCTCATCGTAAAAGCGGTATTCGCCCTTATCGGTAGTTTGCAGTGTCACCTTACCGCCGGAGAGGGCGGAGACGAGCGGTGCGTGGTTATCGAGCAACTGGAAGGAACCTTCAACACCAGGCAGAACCACGTTGGTAATATTGCCGGTGAAAATGGTGCGATCTGGGGTAAGAACGGAAATGTTCATGTCTTAGAAATTAGAAGCTAGTAACTAGGGAATTAGAGGGCTAGAAGCTAGTAACTAGTTACTAGCTTCTAGTTTCTATGCTTTTGTCAACTCAGCTTCGCCCTTGGCAATAGCATCCTCGATGGTACCAACTAAGTTGAACGCATTTTCGGAGTACTTGTCTACTTCACCATCGAGGATCATATTAAAGCCCTTGATGGTGTCCTTAATGTCTACGAATACGCCTTTGAGGCCAGTGAACTGCTCGGCAACGTGGAATGGCTGGCTGAGAAAACGCTCCACACGGCGGGCGCGGGATACGACGAGTTTGTCGTCTTCGCTCAGTTCGTCAAGGCCAAGGATGGCGATGATGTCCTGCAACTCGCGGTAGCGAGCCAGGATGTTGATCACGCGCTGTGCAGTATTGTAGTGCTCTTCGCCGATGATGGTCGGGTCGAGAATCCGTGACGTAGAGTCAAGGGGGTCGACGGCTGGGTAGATTCCCTTCTGAGCAATCTTACGGTTCAGTACCGTCGTTGCGTCGAGGTGAGCAAAGGTTGTTGCGGGAGCGGGGTCAGTAAGATCATCCGCAGGGACGTAAACGGCCTGTACGGAAGTAATAGAACCACGCTTAGTGGAGGTGATTCGTTCTTGCATCAGACCCATCTCGGTCGCCAATGTCGGCTGGTAACCTACGGCGGAAGGCATCCGGCCGAGAAGGGCAGAAACTTCAGAACCAGCCTGGGTGAAGCGGAAGATGTTGTCTACGAAGAAGAGAATGTCACGACCGCCGGTGGGGTCAGACAGATCACCGTCACGGTAGTACTCGGCGATCGTAAGACCGGAGAGGGCTACACGGGCACGGGCTCCTGGAGGCTCATTCATCTGGCCAAACACGAAGGTCGCTTTAGATTCCTCCAGCTCCTTCATGTCTACCAAAGATAGATCCCAACCGCCTTCTTCCATGTTGTGCATGAACTTCTCACCGTAGCGGATAATGTTGGACTCCAACATCTCGCGAAGAAGGTCATTACCTTCACGGGTACGTTCACCAACGCCAGCGAATACGGAGATACCTTCGTAACCTACAGCAATGTTGTTGATCAATTCTTGGATAAGTACCGTCTTACCTACACCGGCACCGCCGAACAGGCCGATCTTACCACCCTTGGTGTAAGGCTCGATCAGATCAATTACTTTGATACCCGTGAAGAGAGGCTCACGGTCAGTAGCCAGATCCTCGAACTTAGGGGGGTCGTTGTGGATGGGGCGGGCATCGGCACCTTTCGGCACAGCAGGCATACCGTCAATCGGTTCGCCAACTACGTTAAAAAGACGTCCTTTGATGGCGTCACCAATGGGCATTGCGATGGCGCGACCGGTGTCGGTGGCCTTCGTACCGCGGGTAAGACCGTCAGTAGCCTCCATGGAAATAGTGCGGACAGAATCCTCACCGAGGTGCTGCTGCACTTCCAGAACGATTACTTCACCGTTGGGACGGATGATCTCAAGGGCGTTAAGAATGGCGGGAAGGTTGTTACCGTCACCACTGAAATCTACGTCAACGACTGGGCCGATGACCTGCTTTACTTTACCGATGTTTGCCATGTAGCTGTGCTTGTTGGTACGAAGGGGGTTGCTAATTGAGCCGCAAAAGTACGGACTATTCGGGAAGTGACAAAGGTTTTTTTAGAGACGTGGTTTTTGGATCGTAAGCGCTTCCTTTTTCGCTACGCAGTTACCCGGGGTAGTGAGCGTGGCCGAGGCGTACAAAACGTTTAAAATATCTGACCTGAACCAAAAAAAATCACTCGCGACTTACCTTTTCGTAGATTCCATATCAGGCCATTATTACTTCAAGTAAAACGAACCCATTACCCTACACATGGTCCCATACGGACCAGGGTCAGACGCTTCACGTCCCTAAGGAACGCGAAACAATAACAATATCATTCAGATCAATAAGTCCATAGGCAGCGTCATCGATTCCGTTGTCACAGACTTCCTGGGTGGGCAGTACCAAACAGTAAAACACGGGTAAAGCCACAAGCCCTCATGTTACACGTTACAGGGTTTAACTTAAAAATTACTTCAAGGTGATAAATTACAATCGGTAAAAAACCGCTCCAACAGGTAAGATAGCATGTTTAACCGCGATATTGGAGCAGATACGCTTACTTAACTCGTTCTGCTATGAAGTATTTTAACCGAATTCTCACGCTCCCCCTACTCCTTTTAACCGTCCTGTGTGCCAGCGCCAGCGCCCAGGGCCAACAGGACTTTCCCACCGACAGCATCTGCGTGCCCATGGTTCCTGGAGGCTTCATCGCTAACGTACTTACAGACGACTTCCCATTAGGAGGCAATTTTGCCGTCTTCGGTAACGGCACCGAGTGCGTTAACGTAGACTCGCGTGGTAACCTGACATTTGCACCCAACGCCACCGAAGATCACTGTTGCGGGCCCCAGGAACCCCTATTCCTTGAAGTCTTCGCCCTCAGTCCCGACGGAAACCAGGAATTTATCGGCGTTCAGCGAGTGGAGCTCACCATCAAGTGCATCAAACCCGACTGTGGCCTCGTGGACCTTGATGCACTTACCGCATCCGACCCCTCCGGAGAACCCGGACAAAGCCCGACGACCGCGTGCATCTCCGCCTGTGAAAACAGCACGGCCACTTACCTCTTCGCCGAGAGCCCAAATACTACTTACGCCTGGTCGACCACCAACGGTACCGTAGACAATACCCCCGGCCTGCCCGGCCAGATCAACGTTACCTGGGGTCCGCTCGGCTACGCCGACCTGAGCGTCGACGTCTACGACGCCAACGGCAACCTCATCGAAACCCGCACCTGGTGCGTCGACCTGACGCCCACTCCGGTAGCCGACTTCACCTTCCAGAACGTGGCCTGCCTTGATCAGCCCGTCGCCTTCACTAATACCTCTACCGGCCCGCCTGCCACCTACGACTGGAACTTCGGCGACGGCCACACTGATAATAATGTCACCAACCCCAGCCACGCCTACGAAACGGCGGGGACCTACACGGTAACCCTCGTCGCCACCTCTATCGCGGGTCTCAACGCAGACGGTAGTCAGGCCTGTTGCTGTACCGATTCCATCAGCTACGACATCACCATCGACCCCCTTCCCGGTCCACCCATCTACTGGATATCAACCCTCTGCGAAGGAGACACCTCTAAATACTGGTCCGACTTTTCCGGATGCTCGGACAACACGTGGTCGATTTCTGGAAACGGTACTATCATTGGGCCCTTCGTAGACGTAGATACCGTCTGTGTTGTCTGGAGCAGCGGCCCCAGTGGCACTGTAAGCCTACAGGCAAACGCTTGCGATACCGACTACTGCCCCGTTCCCACTACCGTTGTGGTTCCCATCATTTCCTCCCTTGGTGTAATCAGCGGCCCAACCGAAGTCTGCAGTAACGCTACGGCGAATTACGAGTTACCTAAATGGATGACCACGCTGTACAACTGGTCGGTCGCAGGCGGAACCCTAAACGGGGCCATTACCGGCCACACGGCCAACATCACCTGGCCGTCCGCCCCGGGCGACTACACGATCACGGTTGAGTACGGCAGCGACTTTCTCGCCGGGCTACCCGGCCATTCCGGAGACGACTGCACGGGAACGGCAAAACTGGTCGTGACCGTTCTCGGCGACTTTACCGTTAACGCCTTCCCGAACCCGGCTTGTGTGAACGGCTCTACCTTCTTCAATGGCATGAGCAACATCAACCCATCGGCCACCTTCAACTGGTCCATCGACGGCCATCCTGGTTTTGAGGCAACGAACCAATCATCCTATAACGTCAATTGGTCCGCACTGCCCGGCCCGGGCGTGTACACCGTCAACGTCGACGTCGTAAACCCTGAAGACTACTGTGTAAACAGCCGCACCATTAGCGTGTCGGTACGCGAAGCGGTTGACCCCGTCATCGTCGGTCCAATTGTCTACTGCGCCGGCGATCCGGTGGTGTACTCTGTGCCTAGCCCCACGCCGGGGTACAACTATTTCTGGTCCGTCACCTCCGGTAGCGGAACGGTTACGCTCGGCCAGGGCGGTCCGAATGCAACTATAGTCATTACCAGTGCTAACGCAGTGATCAACGTAGTCGGCAACGACACGAATGCGCCGTTCTGCACGTCAAATCCTTATACGCTTTCGGCTACGGCTCTGGGCTTCAATTCTCCTGCATCCATTACCGGACCAGGTGCCTGCACCAATAGTGAGGCAGACTACACCATCAATATGGTCCAGCCAGCGGGTACAACCTACTCCTGGAGTGTTTCTCCCGTAATAGCAGGCAGTGTAATTGCCGGCGCAGATAGCCCCGGCGCCACCATCCAGTGGAACAATGAGCCAGGGACTTCGGTCACCATTAAAGTAGTAATGTCACTATGTGGTCAGGATACAACCATACAATTTAACCTTACACTCAATGCACCAGCCGAACCCGTCATTACCCAGACGGGCAACCTTTGCCCCGGCGGTAGTGTGGACCTCACCGTTAGTGGTGGCGTCTTCAGTTCCATTAATTGGGCAGCAGGCGCGAACGCAGGTGCATCGATCGGTATCACCCCTACCATCACCGTTTCCGAACCCGGAAACTACGTTGTGTTTACCATCGATGCTAACGGCTGCCCGGGCGTAGCAAGGCACCTCGTCAGAGAAGTAGACGGACCTAAAGTAAGCATCAGCCTCTCGGGTGCGCAGCGCATTTGCGTTGATGATACGCCCTACCCTACTAATCCCATCCTTAGTACGTCGACCAATCCAGCCAACACCATTGAATGGTTCTGTGACGGTGTATCTCAGGGTGTAGCGGCGACTGGTAACACCACCTTTACGCACATCTGGACTGACTCTGTCCACGTTTTCTTTTATCAGGCCCGTGTTGTGGACCCCAACGGTTGCTTCGAGTTGTCTGACCCGTTCTACATCCGTCAGGGGCTTTGTTGTGGCCCTCCCTACCGGCTCGACTCGCTGACGATGGTCCACACCTTCACGGCGACTAACCGTACGCCTGATTGCGACATCATCGACCTGGTCGCCACCTTCGGGACGGATAGTATCGCCGCCGACGGCTTTAGTTGGTTCTTCGATGGGGCAACGACCGTTGCCTTTGGCGGAGACCCTTTAGTTGCTAATGATTCGCTGAGCGTTCGTCTTCCGGGCGTAGGCAGCTACACCTTCTTCCACACCATCAGCAACTGGGCCTACAGTTACGACACAACTTATACGATCGATGACAACGGTAACCAGATGATCGACGAGGTCTTCAAATCCGACTCTATACTCTGCGGCGAAACGCTTAGCTTCAAGGTCAATAATCCCATCTTAGCCGACTTCGATACACGGGAGGAATGCGGGGAGGTGATGTTCACCAACCTTAGTGAATACATCGGTGGCACACCGCCAGTTGACGTTACCTATGAATGGGACTTTGGTGACGGACCATCTCCAGGTACGAGTATGATGTCTGACCCGACTTATACTTACGGCGCAAATGGCACTTATACCATTACGCTGACCGTAATGGATGGCCCTTGTCGCAGCGTTACGACTATGACGGTAGAAGTAACCGACCTTCCAGATTCAGAATTCACGGTGAATCCTAACCCCGTTTGCTACGGCCAACCAGCTACGTTTATGGGAACGGGCACCAATGTAATTTCCTGGGAGTGGGACTTCGGCGACGGAGCAACCTTTATTGGTAACAACCCACAACACGCCTTCCTGCCGCCCGGAGGCTCAGGGTCCTTCACCGTAGAACTCCAGACCGAGAACGGTGCTGGTTGCCGCGATACCACCAGCCAGGTGGTCATGGTATTCCCAGTTCCGGCACAGGACACCATCGAAGCCTCCAATGGCTTCATTATCTGCGATAACGATGCAACAACCCTTTCCGTTGACCTCGTAGCCGGACTCAGCTATTTGTGGACTAATGGCGCCGTAACCAGTAGCATCACCGTTACTACGGCGGGCACCTACGGCGTAACACTGACGACGGCCGACAGCTGTAAAGTCGTACTCGATCCGGTCGACGTCCAGATCATTCCACTTCCAGATGCTTCCTGGATCGGCACCCCTTACATCTGCGACAGCGGCTCCACTACGCTCACGGCGCTGGCCGGCGGTGGGCACACCTACTTGTGGACAAATCAGCAGACGGGTGCAACCGGAACCAGTCGTGATTTCACAATTCCTTACAACCCCTCCTTCCCAGCTCAGAGCATCCTTCTTCAGGTGACCAGCAACGATTACGGATGCACGGCCGAGAGCATGATCACCGTCACCCAAGTCGTCAGCCCGGCCCCAGACGCTCAGATTACCGCGGGCGATGCCTGTGAAGGCACTGGCTCCCTGATCGAAGTTATCAATGTTGACCCCGACCTGGTTTACACCTGGAGTACTGGAGCTTCAGGAACGAGCATCTTCGTCTTCGCTGCCGGAACGTACACCGTCATTGCTACCGATCCGGTTTCCGGATGTACCGGCACTGACCAGGTGACGATCAACCCCCTGCCCGATCTTTGCATAGTACCCGTGGGCTGCTACGAGGCATGTGTTCCGGACACGATTCCAGGTCCGCTACCGCCAGCGGGAACGACCTACAGCTACCAATGGATGAAAGACGGAGTACCCTTTAGTAACGCCCCCTTCATCATTGTAACGATGAATGGTTCGTACACCCTGACGGTTATCAACGACATTACCGGTTGTTTCGACACCAGCGAAGAGCTTATTCTAGAGCTTATCGATTGTTCCGATCCTGAGCCAACGGACTGTGACGATCTGATTACCCGTCTTAGTTCCGCAGAAAGTACGACAAACGAGAGTTGCTGCTTCGAACTATTCTACTCCAATATGCCAGCCAACGCTTACGCCATCCAGATTAGTAGCCCCGATGCCGACCTGAACTTCAATCCTGCCTCCGTAAACCCAGCCCTGGGGTACTCCGGTAACCTGTTACCTTCCGTTATTCAACTAGCCGTTGACGGCGGAAGAACCATCCCACTCCCTACGGACATGACCGGCCCTCCGGCCATAACTTTCTGCCCAGACAACTTCTCCACCGTACCGCAGATAATTATCATCGAGTACCTGAGCCAGGACCTGCTTGAGGTGATTTGCTCCGATACACTCTACACCGATTGCCAGCCGGAGCTGGACTGTGCCTTCATTGTCCGCGATACGATGTTCTGTGACGACGAGGGAGGCCTGGTAATGCAAATCGAAGTCTGCAACCCAGTAGATGCTGCGTTTTCCGTCGGCTACCTCGACCTTCAGCCAAACAGCCCGGTTGCGGGAACGGACTTTCCGCTTGGTCTGCCCGTTGTACCTGCGCTCGCGCCCGGAGACTGTCGTCTATTTACCATCAGCCTATCGGACCTGGCAGCAGGAGCGAGCTTTGAATACTTGCTGACGGTTCACTCCGCTAATCCTTCGACCGACCCCTCAGCATTATGCTGTACTAATGATGAAGGTATAGCAGTGCGCAAATTACTGGTCCCGGACTGTGACCCCTGCGATAATCTCCTTGTCCAAGAAGTGGTTTCTTCCGAAGATGGCTGCTGCTACGACATCGTTCTCTTCAACGATGCTACCAGCTTTGACTTCGACGGGATTGACCTCTGCCTAATCGGTGGCGGTGGTGCGCAACTAACGGTCTATAATGCCCTCGGTGCAGACCTTCAGGGCAACACAATGGTCAATGGCATATCCATCAATACGGCCACGAACGGGCTGCTTGCGCTCGGCGATCTCTTCCTTCCCACCGTCTGCATTGACGGAGGCGACGCCCCCCAGTACCAGATCGAGATCAAGTGGATGAACGATAAGGAGGTGATCTGCCGCGATACCGTAACCGTATACTGTGAACCTGATTGCGGCTACCTGACGGACATCAGCATTGATTGTGAAGATGGTGCCTTCGTGTACACCGGAACGATAACCAATACATCTGATGTAGTCATGTCTGAGGCCCACATCCACTTTGCGGATAACCTCGGTCTAGCGACCTACGATACGACCATCGTATTCGGCACCCCGCTGAACCCGGGTGACAATACGGCGATCCAGCTACTCATTGGCGGCCCTGCCGGGCCGGGTGATTTGATCAAGTTCACAGTAGTACTGCATGAATTGGCAACCGGAGACAACCACATCAACTGTTGCAAATTCGAGCATTGCATTGAATTACCTGATTGCCAAATTGAGGTTTGTAGTTGTGATGACCCACAAGAGGTTGCTGACTTGGTACTCCAGTCGTTTAATTTTATAGGCCTACCCGGTAATCCAATGGCCTATCGTTTCGTCCCCCAAGCAGACTTTAGCAGTTGCGATTCAATTGCATGGTACGTCCGTCAGCGCACCCCGATCAGTACGCCTTTTGTATTTATCGGCAGCGATTTCGGTCAGAACTATACCTTCCCCAGCTCGGGGCTCTTCCGTGTAGGTTTCCGCGTGTACCGTACAGCCGATAATGGAAAAGTTTGCACCAGAGCAACTGCGGTATCAATTGCCATTCCCACTACAAGTGTTATTAGTAACGAAAGTGCTCCGATGTTCTCTGCCGTGAGCATGTTCCCGAATCCTACAAGCGTAGAGGCGACGGTTATTGTTCCCGGAGCGTTAATTCTGGGCAGCAAGGTCAACATCAACCTCTACGATTTCCAGGGCAGGAAGACACGGTCTTTCAGCTGGGATAATTTTTCACCTGGTGTGGAGCAGCGTTTCCAACTGAACCTGTCCGGCTTACCAGCTGGCATCTACCTCGTGCGGGGTGATGGCTGGGCTGAGAAGCTGGTTATCCGGAAGTAGGTAGAATAGTAGTGCTACCACACATTATAATTTTAGATGCTCACTGCGTTCGTAGCGGCTCCGCCTTTAGGACAGTAATTGTCCAAAAAGGGGGAGTCACTACGAACGGAATGGGCATTTTTTTGCGGTAGCACTACCCACTAACCTTCTTCAGGCACCCGCGTCATCGCCTCATAAGTATCGAGAATAGTGACCAACGTGAGGTAACAAACGCTGAGCAGACAGCCCCAGCGCCCAATTACGGAGACCTCCGGATAAGCCCAAACATTGAGCAGTGCTGTAACGATAAAAACCACCACCATCGCAATGGTCAGCATCCACCAGCGTCCACCATGACTAGGATAAGGCACCAGGATGGGAACGAAGTGAAGCACGGCTAGAGAGGCAATAATGACGAGTAATACTGGCCATGAAAACCAGGGCGTAACAAAAATGAAGATATATACTACCATATTCCACATCACCGGGAAGCCAATGAAATGCTTACCATCTTCGCTCACCATACCGTCGAGACCGTAGTAGATGGCGGCGGAAAGAAGCATCATAAAACTACCGACATAGAGCACCCATGCCGGAGCATCTACCGCAACAAAGAACAGGTAAGCGGGCAGAATAGCGTAGGTAAAGAAGTCGATTACATAATCGATCATTTTACCATCCACATGAGGTAGAACCTCCTCTACGCGTGCCATACGGGCGAAAGTGCCGTCAATACCATCGATGACCAGAGTAGCAAGTATCCAACCCATAGCAGCGGGGTAATCGCCGTCGATTGCGGCCAGTAAGCCCATAAAACCGGCCAGCAAACCGGAAGCAGTGAAGATGTGGACGAGCCAGGCAAATAATTTCATAGATTGGTAGAGTGTAGTAGTTTGAAAGTAGGCGTAGTCAGCAACCTTAAGGCTACCGATCAGGCCGACAAAGCTAACAAGCTTCCTTGTCTTAGGCGTATGGTCTGAATATTTACTACCTTGACCGCTACTATACACACACTGACTTCAAGACTCATGCAACTACAGAATTTCGACTGGGCCATCATCGCCGTCTTTTTTATTGTTTCCCTCGGCATCGGGCTTTACGCCAGCCGGGGCAGCGGAGACTCTACTAAGGATTTTTTCCTGTCCGGAAGAAACATGCCCTGGTGGCTACTCGGTGTTTCCATGGTGGCGACGACCTTTTCGGCCGATACGCCCAACCTGGTGACCGACATCGTGCGCAAAAACGGTGTTTCCGGTAACTGGGCCTGGTGGTCTTTCCTGCTGACGGGTATGCTGACGGTATTCATCTACGCCCGGATGTGGCGGCGCTCCGGGGTACTGACCGACCTGGAGTTTTACGAATTACGGTACAGCGGCCGACCAGCCCGCTTTCTGCGGCAGTTCCGGGCCATTTACCTGGGGGTCTTCTTCAACGTGATGATCATGGCCACGGTCTGCCTGGCCAGCATCAAAATTGCAGGTATCCTACTGGGGTTAGATCCTATTCCTACCTTATTGATCGTCTCCGTTGTAACGGTACTGTACTCCGCGATCGGAGGTTTTAAAGGCGTAGTCATTACCGATTTTGTACAGTTTACTTTCGCGATGGTCGGTGCTGTATGGGCATCCGTTTACATCCTTAATATGCCCGAAGTTGGTGGACTGGACCAACTGTTCACCCACCCTAACGTAGTCGGCAAACTCGACCTGATTCCTAAATTCGACGACCCTGCGGTATACATCCCTCTTTTTGTCGTACCGCTCGCCGTACAGTGGTGGAGCGTCTGGTATCCCGGTTCCGAACCTGGTGGCGGAGGCTATATCGCCCAGCGAATGTTGGCGGCTAAGAATGAGAACCATGCCGTAGGTGCCACGCTGCTCTACAATGCCTTTCATTACGCCCTACGCCCCTGGCCGTGGATCATCATTGCCCTTGCGTCCCTGATCGTTTTCCCCGATCTGGCCAGCCTCGCTAAGGCTTTTCCTAATATCGACCCCGATGTCTTGAATGACGACCTTGCCTACCCCGCCATGCTGAGCTACCTACCTACCGGACTACTCGGCCTGGTAATTGCTTCGCTGATTGCTGCAGTAATGTCAACGCTGTCCACTCACCTTAACTGGGGCAGTAGCTACGTCGTCAACGATTGGTACCAGCGCTTTATCAAGCCGGACGCGACCGAAAAAGAGTTGGTCAGTATCGGCCGAATCACCACCGTTCTACTGATGGTCTTTGCGGCGATCTTCGCTCTCGCCCTCTCCAACGCGCTCCAAGCCTTCAACATCTTACTGCAGATCGGTGCCGGTACGGGTCTTATTTTTATCCTGCGCTGGTTCTGGTGGCGGATCAATGCCTATACGGAAATCGCCGGTATGTTCATTTCTTTCTTCGTGGCACTGTTCCTCGAGTTTGCCTGGGGGCCACTTGGCCTGCCTGAGATAGCCGATCATATTCAGCTACTGCTCGGCATCGCCCTGACGACAATCGGATGGCTAACAGTCACCTTTATGACCCCACCCACCGACCAGGCGACGCTAGAAAATTTTTACGCCAAAATCCATCCTGGTGGGCCAGGCTGGGCACCGGTTGCGGACAACTTGCCGGCTGGTGTTGTCGTCCATCCCGACTCCAACCTTACCCTCCGTATCGGAGCCGTCTTCATCGGAGCGATTGGCATCTACTCCGTCCTCTTCGCTACCGGCTTCTACCTCTATGGTAACCTTACTGCTACGCTGATTTCAAGCGTTGTGGCGGTGTTGGGAATTGGGTTTTTGTGGGTTAACCGTAGGAAGCTCTAGGAACTAGGAGTTAGGAACTAGGAACTAGGAGTTAGGAGTTAGGAGTTAGGAACTAGCAGTTAGACCACTAGTTCCCTAGCTTCTAGTTCCTAGCTCCTAGTTCCCTAGTTCCTAGCATCTATTTCCATCCGCAAACAAACCCCATTACTCCAACCGA
>JAPKCQ010000232.1 GCA_026421165.1 Lewinella sp.
GTGCGGCAGCCTAAAAGCGCAGCGTCTAAAAGCGCACAGCGCGTCTAAAAGGCCGCAGGCCGTCTAAAAGCGCAGCGTCTAAAAGCGCGCAGCGCGTCTAAAAGGCCGGAGGCCGTCTAAAAGCGCAGCGTCTAAAAGCGCGCAGCGCGCGCTATTTAAAGAGTCCTTCGACGAGCCAATCAGCAATCAACTGCCGGTTACTAGGCTCAACAATCCGCAGCTGGTCCGAAGGGTTAGTGATATTGCCAAGTTCGATGAATACACCGCTACACATAGTTTCCCGTAGAACGTGTAGATCACGGGTGCCTACGGTTCCTGCATAGCCACGGCCTTTGCGGACCTGGCTATACTTTTTGCGGACAACGGTCTGCATTTGTTCTGCCTGGCGCGCGCCGATCAGGTCGGTACCGTGGTGGTAGAAAAAGAGGTCGATCTTCTTATTCTTATCTCTACTGTCTATGTGGATGGCAATCATCGTCTGGTCGGTAATACCTTTAGCAAGGTATCCTTCGTAGAGGGTATTGATGATATTGGCGCGTTGCTGGAGGCGGGCTTTTTGCTGGTAAGGAATGGCCTGGCCGCCCCAAACCGTCTCGTCCTTATCTCCCTTAAGGTACATCTCGTCACGGATTCCTTCGGTATCACGGACGATCATGTAGGGCGTACCACCATGGGCAAGGATGTTGCGGGTTACGCGCAGGGCTACGTCGTAAGCGTATTCATCTTCGTGGAGGTGGTGACCGGCACGTTTGCCGATGGTGCCGGGGTCCGGACCGCCGTGGCCAGAGACGACGTAGAAGATCCGTCCGGCGAGTTTATCGTCTACCTTCGGCACGTAGGCGTACGTCTCGCCGAAGATGTTGAAGGTGCGAAAGGCGGAGGTGGTCACCTGGTCCAGCCTCTGGGGCTTTACGCCGGGTTGCCCGCCGGTTTTGGAGATCTCCCCTTCGTCCATGATCTCGGCTACGGCTGCCTCCAGGGTCTCTTCGAAGCAATTATCGATATGAAAAGGAACGTAAATAATAAGGTTCTTGCGAAAATCTACGGGCCTTACTTCGGCGGTGAGTAAGGCTTCGTTGTAATACTGGATGGTGAGGGCGCGGGCGTAGTTGTCGTTGCCCGTGGAAGTCCGGATGCTCGTACCGTCGAAGTTTACGACTTCAATCGGCAGCTCATAGTTGCGGCCTACCAATAGCTGGGCGTTATTTTTTAGCTTATTCAGTCGGTAGAATTCGTTGAGGTTGCAGGAATAATCGAGCAACTGGTACCGGCGTAGAATGGCGTAGATGCCGTCTCCCTTTTGGGCAGTGACGCGCAGGTATTCGGCTGGTAGGTCCAGGCTGAAGGCAAATAGTAAAACGCAAAGAAATAGTTTGTTGAGGGTCATATTTAAGGTCAAGGAAAGGCTTTAGGGACGGGAAATAAATAAAGGGTGATTCTTGATCGGGTGAATTTTGGCCGCTGGCAAGGCAAAAAACGTAGGTAACACTGTAGTGTTGGCGAGGCTTTTTAACGAAGCCAGCGGTCAAAAGGCGCCGAGCAAGATTGGCCCTTTATTTATTTCCCGTCCCTTAGCAGGCTGTAAGGTAAGTAAAGGTCTGGGCCGGGTTCTATCTTTGCCCCGTTATGTCCACTCTTCAACAAATAATCCATCTGCTCGGTTGGGAGCTGAAAACCGAATGGAGCAACCGCTACGCGCTTGGGTCGGTTTTGCTGTACGTCGTCGCGACCACCGTCGTGGTCTACTTCGCGGTGCAAAATTTCAGCGCTATGACCTTTAACGCCCTCTACTGGGTGGTATTGTTTTTTGGTGCAACGGTGGCCGGCGGACGTAGTTTTCTGCGCGAGGGCGGGCGGCGGCATTATTATTTTTACACGCTCGCTTCAGCGGAGGCGTTGCTCGTCAGCAAATTCCTCTACAATACCCTCATCATCTGGTTGATCAGCCTGCTTACCTGGGGGCTGCTGGGCTTCTTCTCCGGTCAGTTATTCGTACTGGAGGCTGGGTATTTTCTCCTGGCCCTTCTTCTGGGCGGCCTCGGCCTCAGTTCGGTGCTCACCTTCGTCGCGGCACTGGCTGCCCGGGCTGGTGGCAGTGGTACGCTCATGGCCGTGCTCAGTTTCCCGTTGGTCATTCCGCTGTTGTACCTTTTGGTGAATGCGGGAGGCTATGCGGTTGGGCTCACTTCCGGCCAAGAAAGCACTTACCTTATGCTGGCCGGGGCCATTGACTTGCTGGGGTTGGCCGTTGGCTTAGTGCTCTTTCCTTTTGTTTGGCGGGATTAGAAGCTAGAAGCTAGGAACTAGCTCCCTAGTTCCTAGCTTCTAGTTCCCTAGCTTCTAGTTCCCTAGTTCCTAGTTCCTTGCTTTAAGCAAAATCCGAATAGGCGACCCATCACTGCCCGCCAACTTAAGCGGCAAACAGATCATCTCATAGTCTCCTTCAGCAATCTTACGCAGGTCGACGCCTTCAATGATCCAGACCTGGGCGCTCATCAGGGCACGGTGGGTCTGGGGGTTTCCCTGGTGGAAGGGGCCGACGGAGAGGTAATCCACACCGATCAGGGCGAGTTTTCGTTTGGCAATCCAGGCGGCAGCTTCCGGGCCGATGCCGCGGTATTCCGTGTCGAAGGGGTCCTGCAACCAGAAGGCTTTGTCGGAATTTGGCGTGCGCAGTAGCAAACGTTCTCCGGCTTCCATGGGGCGGGTGCGGGCTACGTAGGCGTCGAGGTGTTCGGGTAAAACCGGTCCTTCGCAGTCGATCGCAGCGATGCGGACGGGGCCGAGGCCTATGTGAATTGGGGCGAGGCTGATGTCGATACCTTCGGCCATGAAGTGGTTCGGCGCGTCCATGTGAGTACCGGCGTGGGCGCTGAAGTGCAGCATCGTCACCTTGGCCTGGTCGCCGCAATGGATGCAGCTCAGGGTATCGAATTTCGTTTCGGGCTGTCCGGGCCAGCCGGTCATACCTGGGAAAATGGGGTAGGTGACGTCGGTCCAGCCTTCATACCAGTTGCTCATAAGGTGCTTGATGTTTGATTCTTGATTTTGGGCGAGGCCGCAGGTGCAAAGAAAGCTCTTTTAAAGAGCAGGGTAGTGCACGGCCACTCCGCCGGAGGAGAAAGGAAGGGCGCGCGGAATTGTTCGCAGCATACAGGTTTTTGCCCGGTTTCCCGTGCCTTTAAGCCGGCGATCGTAGCGAGAAGACTGGTTTTGGGGAGAATACAGCTCGCTTCGCTCGCCGGATTAAGGGCATGGGGAACCAGCAACCAAGAGCAGCATCGTATATTTGTACCAGAGCTATCTACTGATTATTACACAGTTTCATCCTAATGTATCCCAAGAATATAACAACCATCCTCATTGTCCTCGGACTGATGAGCGGCGCTCTTCACGCGCAACAAACGGTCCTTCGGTTGGCGGAACCCGATGTCGTCAGCCTCGTTAAGGAGGACGACCACAGCGAATCAACGCGCTTCTCTGCTCCTTTATCCCTCGATATTGCACCCGCTGCCGAGCCCGGAACCTACACCTTCGAGAACGGAGAATGGGCCTGGTCGCAAGCCTTCAACGTACCCAACGCCAATGGCCTTGCACTCTTTGCCGACCAGCTCAACCTACCCGAGGGTGGCCGCTTGACCCTAGGCAACCAGTACGGAACACAAGGCCCGTTCACCCAGGCCGATGCAAGTAGTAAAAATAGGCTTTTTACCGATTTCCTTCCCGGCGAAACGGTGACCGTAACCTACCGTGGCCCGCTGCCCGAAACCACGCCATTCCACCTCTGGCGCCTCGATCACGTCTACCGCCCGGACCGCTGGAAAAACCCTTTGGATAAAGGTTTCGGCGATGCCAACGACTGCCACGTCAACGCAAATTGTACCGCCGGAGACGGCTGGGATGACGAAAAATCAGGTGCCGCTCGCATCAACCTCGTCGTCGCCGAGGGCGTTGGCTTTTGCTCCGGTAACCTGATCAACAACACCGCCCGCGACGGCCGCCCGTACTTGCTTACCGGATTTCACTGTATGGACGGCTTTACCCCAATCTATGACCTCTGGGCGATTGATTTTGACTACACCAGCCAGAACTGCGACGATCCCGTTAATGAACCTATCCCAACCCGCTACATCGGCGTCGAATACCGCGCTGGCCTGCAGACCACCGACGTCATGCTTCTGGAAATCATGGATCCGGACTTTACCGCTGAAGACCACTTTTTTGGAGGCTGGGACCGCTCTGACGGCGGCGTATCTGGTGCGATCACCCATTTTCACCACCCCTTCGGTGACGTACAAAAGATTGGCGTTTCTGATGCTGCGGGAATGCGCGTCCTGAACAACCAAATCACTTGGAATAGCGGCGTTGTGACGCCTTCTAGCCACCACTTTACGATGGATTACGGCACGGGAACCTTCGAGGTTGGCTCCTCCGGAAGTTGCTATTTTGATGAGAATCACCGTATTCGTGGCACCCTAAACGGTGGCAACTCCAACTGCCCGGGCTCTGCGGAGGCTTTTATCGGCCGCTTCCACCTCAGCTGGGACGCAGAAACGCCTGATAGCCTGCGCCTGCAGCCCTGGCTGGACCCCCTCGGTACCGACCCGATGACGCTGGACGGAGAGAGCCTGGCCACTAAGCGTTTCGCAAAAGGCACCGTTACACTCTTCGGCGAACCCGTTGCCGGAGTAGTCATTACCTACCAGTGGGAAGGGGGCAGCGTAACGTACACTACCGATGAAAGTGGCCGCTACTACGGCGAGCGGCCTTCCGAAGTGGAAGCTTTTGCCATTAGCGGAACTTACCAGGAAGACGGCCCGCGGGAGCAGGGCGTTGACGTTGGTGACCTGATCACTATCCGCCTCGATATTCTGGGCCTCGCCACCATCAGCCTCGCCAACCGCCTAGCTTCAGATGTGAACAACTCCGGCGGTATCCGGGTTTCCGATATTACCCAGATCACTCGTGTCATTCTTGCTGTCGATGATTGGCGAGGCCGCCCAAACTGGCTGGTAATACCCGTTGGGTTCTCGTTAGATCCTACACCCGTTAACCCCGAAGCACCAATCGGTATCGCGCTCAACGACCGTGCCGTTCAGGAAGTGGAGGTGGACTTTTACCTGCTTAAAACCGGGGATGCTAACGGTAGCGTGGGGGAGGAGTGAGGTTTAGTAATTGTGCGGCGTCCCTTATCAGTGAGGAGGAGTTATAGTAACCTGTTGGTAACCGTTCAGTAATTAGAGAGCAATAAAATTATTAAAGAGTAAACCATCGCATCATGGATAGATACTGGAACACGTTCGTAGAGGGCTATACGGGTTACGCTAATTACCTGTACCACGAGGTGACCCATCTCTCCTGGAATAACTATTTCTACTGGCTGATTGCTGTATCGCTTTTCTTCTTCGTGCTGGAAGTCGTTATCCCTTGGCGTAAGAAGCAGCCGGTTTTCCGTAAGGATTTCTGGCTTGACGGTTTCTATATGTTCTTCAACTTCTTTCTTTTTTCCCTCATCATTTACAGCGCGGCCTCGAACGTGGTTGTTAATCTTTTTAACGACGGTATTGGCTGGGTGACCGGAGGGTTCAACCTGCAGGCCAATAACCCGCTGAACAGCTTCCCCATGTGGGCGGTACTGCTTACGGGTTTTCTGGTTCGGGATTTCGTGCAGTGGTGGATTCACCGATTGCTGCACCGTTCGGATACGCTGTGGGCGTTCCACAAGGTCCACCACTCCGTGGAAGAGATGGGCTTTGCTGCTCACCTGCGGTACCACTGGATGGAGAACATTGTTTACCGGACGCTGGAATATATTCCCCTGGCACTGCTGGGTATCGGGCTCTATGATTTCTTTATTATCCACCTCTTTACCCTGGCTTGGGGGCATTACAACCACTCTAACATCAGCGTAAGTGGATACGTAACCGGTGGTATACTTGGTGCTCTTCTGGGGGTTATTGTCGCCAATGGGCTGCTTGACATAACGGTTTTTGACTCTCTCGGTCTGCTGGCAAAAACGGGAGTCGTTACTGGTTTTATCGTTGTGAGTAGTCTGCTGCTCGGTAGAGTGATGAAGTACCTCTTCAACAGTCCGGAGATGCACATTTGGCACCATTCCTACGAACTGCCCGAAAGCCGGCATTTCGGGGCCAACTTTGGCCTCACGCTCGCAATTTGGGACTACCTTTTCGGAACGGCGTATATTCCGCATGATGGCCAGGACATACGACTGGGTTTTCCCGGTATCGAAGAGTTTCCCCACGGCTTTTCCGGCCAGGCAACCCATGGGTTTAACGACGATCAAAAGAGCTGAGTTCATCGCTAGGTACTCGCAACGGCTAAATTTAATTCGCGTTCCTTAAAAAACCGGACCTCAAATATTTACACCAAACAAATATCCAACCAAAGCCGTAAGCCCCATCGCTGCTGTACCCCAGAAGGTAATACGTGCAATTGGCCGCCAAATAGTGGTGCCACCGACGTGAGCTGCCGTATAGCCCAGTAAAATAAGCGCAATGGTTCCAAATACGTACTGCCCCGGTACCATATAGATGAAGGGAAAAAACAGTGAAACGAGAACAGGTAAAGCACCACCCACAAGAAAGGCCGCGGCCGAAGCCAATGCTGCCTGCAAAGGGTTAGCTTGGGTAAGGTCGCGAATGCCCAGTTCGTCGCGTGCGTGCGCAAGCAGGGCATCATGTTCAGTTAACTGCCGGGCGACTTCGAGCGCAGTGGCGGGTTTTAGTCCACGATCTTCATGGATCTTGGCGAGCTCGAGGAGCTCCTCCTCCGGCGTATCCTGAAGTTCTTCTGCCTCCCGGCGAAGATCGCTCGTTTCTATATCGGATTGGGAGCTGACGGACACATACTCTCCCGCAGCCATGGACAGTGCGCCAGCTACCAACGCTGCTACGGAAGCCAGTACGACGGGCTCTCTCGTGGCGCTGGCGGCGGCAACACCGATGGCTACGCTTGCCGTGGATAAGATGCCGTCGTTGGCGCCGAGTACCGCGGCTCTTAGCCAGGCGCTGCGGTCTATGTAATGAGGTTCCATAGTCAGTAATTTAGTAATTTAGTACGAATGGATGCTTGCTTTACTCGTACGGCTTTGCCTTTACGCGCAATTTACTCTGGTAAAGGCAAAGACGTACGAGCAAAGCCCGCATCCTTACTGTAAGCTGCGGCAGTGACCTTATTTGCTACCGAACTTTCCCATTAGTGGTCTGTCAATATTGAATTTGTGGGTAAGGTGCTGATGAATTTTGGTGT
>JAPKCQ010000233.1 GCA_026421165.1 Lewinella sp.
GACTTCCACAAGGGCAAGAAGAAAATCAGCGTAAAAGTAAAACCTGATCGCATCCCCGTATTCGTCCGGGCTGGAGCTACCCTCCCCACGGTTAAAGTGGTGCAAAGCACCGCTGAAATGCGTAAGCTTGACAACCTAGAGCTAAGCGTCTTCCTCGCCAAAGAAGGGACCAGCACCTTCTACTGGGATGCGGGGGAAGGCTACGGTTACGAGGCGGAACAGTACACCGAACGGACGTATACGATTAAGCGGGATTCTAAGAAAATTTCCCTTACTCAAAGTATCGTTGGTGACTATAATGCCAGTTTCCGAACAGCGCAGATTCGTTTGGTTGGGCTGACGCAACCACCTACCAGCTTTACTGTTGATGGTAAGCGAAAGACCACTGGTATCTTTTACGGCAAACGTGCGGTGGTGATCACTGTCCCGATTGACTTTTCTGAAATCACCATTGGGTAAAGAACGGACGTTCGGAGGTCCTTAAATTATTCTTTGCCGCTGGTTGGAAGACCTCGGAGCGTAGATTTTCAGGTTGATGCATAGCGATCAACCTGAAAATTGGCCTCCGAGCCTCCATGCTTGGTTTTTTAGCTCTTGACTCAAATTACTTGAAAGCATATGTTTACAGGAATAATAGAAGCCCCAGGCGAAATCACCAACATCAGACGCGAAGCGGACAACGTCCACTTCACCCTAGCCTCCCCCATCAGCGGGGAGTTAAAGATTGACCAAAGCCTGGCCCACGACGGCGTCTGCCTAACGGTAGTAGCCCTGGCCGACGGCACCCACACGGTAACCGCCATCCGGGAAACCCTCAACCGTACCCGCCTCGGGGAATGGACAACCGGCGACACCGTAAACCTAGAACGGGCGATGAAAGCGGGTGCCCGGTTGGACGGCCACATCGTACAGGGCCACGTAGACACCATCGGAGAATGCGTTGCGGTAGAAGAAGCTGGCGGCAGCTGGTACTTTACTTTCCGCTATGCCCTCAGCCCGGAGACTTTGTTGGTAGATAAGGGCAGCGTTTGTATCAACGGTGTATCACTTACTGTTGTGGAGCCGGTGGGAGATACTTTTAAAGTGGCCATCATTCCGTACACCTACGAACACACCAACTTCAATGCCCTGGCTCCGGGGGTGAAGATCAACCTGGAGTTCGACATTATTGGCAAGTACATTGCTCGGCAGATGGCCGCCTACCGGCCAGCATAAAGTCCGCACAAAGAGCTGATCTCTACGGCAGAGGAGCTATGCTCCGGGAGAGCCCATCCCTCGTTTACGCCAGATCAAGCAAGCCTTCAGGCAGCACCATTTCCAGAATTTTAGCGTCTTCTTCCACCCCGGAAATCAGGTCCTCGTGCAGCGGCACGAGGATGTCCCTCCCGTCGTGCTTCATTTCAGCGAGGCAGTGCTCGGGCAAATCCATGATGCTGGTGATGGGGCCAAGCAGCGGGTACCCTTCGGCACGTATGGAGTAGCCGACCAGGGCTTCCCACGGCGTATCATCTTCCGGTTCTTCGACGGTGGCGACCTGGGAGGCCATCAGCCAAATTGGTTTACCGGCTAGCAGGGCGACGGCTTCGCGGGAGTCCAGGGTTTCGAATTTCCCAATCACCGCTCCGCCAGCGCGAAGCTGTTCAATAAAGAAGGGCACGGGCGGATCCCCGATCAGGAGCGATTTTGCGGCAAAGAGATCATCTTCGTAGAAGTCTGAGACCCGAAGTTTTATTTCGCCTTTGAGGCCGTGGGGTCTGCCGGTCCAGCCTATTTCTATTAAGTCCATAATTCTTGATTACATCTTTCGCTCCGCGAAAGTAATTACGTGATGGGCAAAAGGTACGGGCGGCCATACTTATTATTGCCAAACCCACTACCCATAGTAAAAGGTAAGTATCCACCAATCCCGTTGATAAGCGGAGGGAAGTAAGTATTAATTCATCGCAGAAACACCTCTTTAAGGATAAAACCTTTCTCGGCTTTTTCGTCCCAAGATAAATTACTGCAGAGTTCCGTGTCTACGTTACAGCAGGTACGGCATTGCGTTCTGCGAGAATCTATGAAGCGTTCCACAAGTCCGATACCGGGGGCGTAGATTTCGTAGGCGATGCTTTGGGTGATCAGATTATTGGTTGAGTCTTGCTCAATCAAAACGGCACCTTCGATGTTTATTACCGAAGACCCTGCAGTAATGGCGTCGGCGGTTGAAACGTAGCGGTAATCCCAGCCCTGGTATATTTCGAGAAATTCGCCACCGATAACGAAGGTGCGGGAATCATCGAAAGCGGTATGGCCGTCCCACCGTTTGCCCTGGGTGAGGGGGAAGACTAGTTTGGTGAAACTGAGGTTGTCTTCGTTGCGAGTAGCCCGCAGGTTGCTGCGGCTCACGGTATACGTCTGCTGGAAGCGCCACGGCCCGTCGGGTAGCCGCCGGTCCCAGCGTTCGCCACGGAAGGTTTCAGTACCGTCTACGGATTCAAAGCGCTCCACCAGGGTTTCCCGTACTTCGAGGCGGGCAGTATCGTATTCAATACCGCGCACGGTGTTGAATAGTACGATGCTGTCCAACGAAAAGAATTTAGGCTGGTCTAGTTCTAGAGGGAAGTAAGCCAAGTCTGCTTCGATATCGCGGGGCGGAGCGGTTTCTTCCTTGCAGGCGGTAACCAGGCAGAGGGCCAACAAGGTGGAAATTAGTAGCGTTTTAGTCATCGATACAAAGGTAGCATTTTGGCCTACCGCATGTTTAACGAAAGCGTGGGAAATTTAGTGGCGCGGGCGCAGGTGCAATGTGAAACTTCTGAGCGATGTTGGGTTGTTTTGTTGCCTTACGGACGTGAAATAAACAAACCATGCTTCTTGCTCGGCGCCTTTTGACCGCTGGCTTCGTTAAAAAGCCTCGCCAACACTACGGCGTTGTCTACGTTTTTTGCCTCACCAGCAGTCAAAATTCACCAGATCAAGAAACACGTTTTATTTAATTCGCGTCCGCAAGGGATGCGAACAAAAACGCCAGGTCAGAAAATCCGGTTTTATTCTATTCGCGTCTCTAAGCTCCGACCCAAAAACTTTCCTTGCACCCGCGTCCGCGCCCTACTGCACAATAGCCCTGAAAAGAATGATTCTTCTTATGGTTAAACAATCCCTACCCCTGAACTCGTTACCTTATTAACCGATGAATATGGAAAAAGTACGTATCGACAAATGGCTGTGGGCCGTCCGAATCTTTAAGAGCCGCACACTTGCCGGAGACATCGTCCGCTCGGGCAAAGTGCGGATAAACGACTCCATCGTAAAGCCCAGCACCTCCGTCTCGGTAGGCGACAAGCTAACTGTGCAAAAAAATGGCTTCGCCCTCGAATATGAAGTGGTAAAACTCATCGAAAAGCGCGTAGGTGCGCCCATTGCGGTGACCTGCTACACGGATCACACCCCGCAGGATGAGCTCAATAAATATAAAGACTGGTTCGCCGGTAAAGCTGGAACTGAGTTCCGAGAAAAGGGTGCCGGCCGGCCGACCAAGCGCGAACGGCGGACTATTGAGCATTTTAAGGGAGATGAATTTGACCAGGACGAAGAGTAGGCAATGCTACCTACTACCGGTCTATCAATCTAAAAACGCCGTACCTTGCCGCCGCAACCCCAAACCCCATGTCTAAAAAGGAAACCGTCGGGATCATTGGTGCCGGCTCCTTCGGAACGGCCATGGCCAACCTACTGGCTCTCAATACCAACGTTTTAGTCTACAGCCGCAACCTCGAACTAGTAGAGCAGCTGCGTAAAAACCGCTTCCGCTTCGGCGTGCCCCTGCACGATCGGGTAACATTCCTCAATGACTTTGAAGAAATTGCCGCTCGTTGTCAACTAATCCTACCCATCGTACCGTCGGATAACTTCCGGACCATGATGAAATCGGTAACGCCCTTCCTGGAGCCCAGCCACGTATTGCTGCACGGTACCAAGGGGTTTGACATCACGGGGGTAGACCTGAAAGATATCCCCAAGCTTGGTGTAGACCGCAAACAGGTACACACCATGACGGAAGTGATGCTTCAGGAAAGCGTCGTCGTCCGTACCGGTGCGCTTACCGGCCCTAACCTGGCCCGGGAGCTACTGGACGGACAGCCCTCCGGCTCCGTGATCGCCAGTAAGTTCGACGAAGTGATCAACCGCTCCAAAGAAGTCCTTTCCTCCGGCCAACTCCACGTTTTTTCCACCCACGACGTACTCGGAGCAGAGCTAGCTGGCGTTCTTAAGAACGTGATTGCTCTCGGCTCTGGCATCCTGAAGGGATACGGGCTCGGCAAGAACGTCCAGGCCATGATGATCACCCGGGGCTTACACGAAATGATCCACTTCGGGCGCGCACTGGGCAGCGACAACCGCGCCTTTTTCGGCACCGCTGGCGTTGGCGACCTGATTGCAACGGCGACTTCCAGTAAGAGCCGCAATTATACGTTCGGCTTCCGGCTGGGCTCTGGGGAAAGCCTGGAGGAAGTCCGCAGCACCAGCCAGGAACTCGCCGAAGGGGTCCGTACCCTGATGATTACCCGCCACCTGGCGAAAAGCCTGCGCCTGCGGGTCCCGATTACTGAAATGTTGTACCAGATCGTCTTCGAGGGTTTCCCCATCGAAGAAGCCATGAATTACCTGATCACGTATCCTTACGAGGTTGACGTAGATTTTTTATAAGTTTGCCCTCCATGGATCTTAAGAAAGCACTACCCCACATTGCCGCCCTTGTTATTTTTCTCCTGGTGGCCTGTGTCACCTTCAGCCCGCAGTTTTCGGGTAAGAGCCTCCGGCAGGGAGACATTCAGAGTTACCGGTCCTCCTCGAAAGAGATGAGGGACTACGCCGAAGAGACGGGAGAACGGGCCAACTGGACGGGAACGACCTTCAGCGGAATGCCCACCTACCTGCTCTCCACCGTTTATGAAGGAAACAACCTTAGGTACCTGGCCAAGCCCTTCCGCGCCTTCATTAGTGGAGGAGCCGGTATATTTTTTGCCGGAATGCTTTGCTGCTACCTCCTCCTGGTGCTCAACGGGGTCAACCCCTGGCTGTCCATCGCTGCGGGCGTGGGCGTAGGCCTTGCGACAACCACGCTGGTGGTGTACGATGCGGGGCATACGACTAAGGTCAAGACCATCTTCTACCTCCCACTGGTGGCCGCCGGCGTACTGCTTGCTTTCCGAAAACGCTACCTCTTCGGAGGGCTTATTTTCGCGCTGGGTATGGGAATGGCCATCATGGCTAACCACCCGCAAATGGTCTACTACTTCGGGCTTACGCTGCCCATTTACGGAATTGCGCAGTTCGTAAAATCCATCCGCGCCGGTGAGCTGGTGAGCTTTGGTAAGTCAATGGGTGTGCTTGTTGTCGGGCTGCTACTAGCCCTCGGAGCCGGAGCCAGTAACCTGCTGACCACCCTGGAGTACACCCCTGCGACCATGCGCGGCGGTCAGGTGCTGGAAACGCCGCTGGCCAACGCCAACACCCCTACTGGAGACGTCCCCGAAAACGGCCTTTCCTGGGACTACGGAATGCGGTGGAGTAACAACACCAAAGACATCATTGCTACCTACGCCCCCCTTGCGGCCGGTGGCGGCGGCGGCCAGGCCTTCAACGACCGGGCGTTTGCCAGATCCATGCAGGCGGCGGGCTTTCAGGCACCGCAGGCCAACCGGGTGCCGGCCTACCACGGCGGCAAGGTTGAAGGAACGGCCGGACCAGAATACCTCGGCGCCGTACTTTGGGCGCTGTTCATCTTCGGCTTATTCGCCGCGCGCCGCTCATTGGCGCTATGGCTTGGCCTCGGCACTTTACTAGTGATGGCCCTCAGTATGGGCAAATACCTGGAGGGCTTCAACCATTTCCTTTACGACACCCTACCCTACCTCAATAAACTGCGGGCGCCGTCTTCCGCCCTGAACGTTTTACCGTTCATGATGGCGGGGCTTGGTATTTTCGGCCTCGATAACTGGCTGCGTACCCGCGAGGACGCGCCGGAGAAGGCCCGCAAGCAACTGCTGTACAGTGGTGTTGCCGCCGCGGTCTTCGGGCTAATGGTCCTCTTCGTCTTTCCATCAATTCTAGGTTTTTCTTCCGCTACGGACGCGAGCATGTTCGCCGGGGTGGAGCAGCAGAAGCCGGGTGCCCTCAGCACCATCCTTGCCGGATTAGAAGAAAGCCGCCAGGGCCTCTACATGGCCGATGCTTGGCGCAGCTTCCTCTTCGTTGGGTTTACTTTCACCGTATTGTTTTTGCTCTTCAGGAAAAGCTTCAGCCCGCTCGTTGCTGGGCTCATCCTAACGGCCTTAGTAGCCTTCGATTTCAGCAGTGTCAACAAACGTTACGTCAACGATAAGAGCTGGATGACCGTTAATAAGCGCACGCTGGAAGTCCCGATGACCGCCGTTGACCAGCAGATCCTCGCCGATCCGGACATCCACTACCGGGTGTTTAACCTCACCTCAAACACCTTCAACGACGCGCCCACCAGCTACTACCACAAGCACATCGGTGGCTACTCGGCGGTAAAAATGCGCCGCTACCAGGACCTCATCACGAAGTACCTCGCCCCCCGCGATCCCGACGTGATCAACATGCTGAATACGAAGTACCTGATAATTCCCGGCCAGAGTGGCGCGCCGCAGGCGCAGCAGAACCCAGCGGCGTACGGGGCGGCGTGGCTGGTCAGTAACATCATGACCGTCAACTCCAACGACGCGGAGTTCAACGCGCTCGGCACCGTGCCCGACCTGAAGAGCACCGCCATCGTTCATTCCGACTTTAGCGATAAGATAGCCGGCTTGCAGCCCTCGGGCCAGGGTACCGTTGCCATTACGAAGTACTCGCCGAATGAGCTTACTTATTCCTTCAATTCTACTTCCGAGCAATTGGCCGTCTTCTCCGAGATTTGGTACGGCCCCGACCTGGGTTGGGAAGCCACCATCGACGGACAGCCAGCTGATTTAATTCGGACCAATTACCTGCTGCGCGGTTTGCGCGTTCCGGCTGGGCAGCATACCATTACTATGACGTTTGCGCCTTCGAGCTTCTTTACCGGTAAGGCTATTTCTATGGTTTGTAGTTTGCTTATTATTCTTGGCCTTATTGGTTTCGGAGCGTGGCGGTTCATAGAGAGTCGTAACCCATCTGCTTAGGAACGTCAATTCAATAACTGTCGCTTAAGGCGGTAATAGTACTCGACGTTGGCCATTAACTGGTCATCGTTAAACAGGTAATTATGGGTATC
>JAPKCQ010000234.1 GCA_026421165.1 Lewinella sp.
GACAGACCACTAGCTTGGCCGTTGCACGCTCCGCATATTTTATGCAACCTTCGGCTTCATGCTACAGGCTGTAAGTAAAGGAAGTTTAGCACCTTTATTTCTCTTTTATCCGTCGATCATTATGTGGATGACTTCCATTTCTCACGTGTTCGCACCAGCGGCTGTACGGGCAATTCCGTTTAACCCTAAGCAACTCTATGAAGTTGTAATCGCCACGCAACGGCACATTCATTTCTCCTCGGCTTCACCTTCTTCCGACAGAGCTGCCCACAAGAAGTGCAGTTATGGAATCCGACGCCCGGAGAGAGCATAGGTATAAGCTCCCAGCCGGAAGCTGCATCGTCCGGGGCAAACTACCGTCCAAGATGCACCAGCAAAACAGAAACATCAGCAGGGCTAACCCCAGAAATCCGGCTGGCCTGCCCAATCGTCCGCGGCTTAAGCTCCGACAGTTTCTGCCGTGCCTCCATGCTGAGGCTACCGATGCCATGGTAGTCAAAGTCGGAATGCAGCTTGATGCCCTCCAAGCGGCTCGTTTTCTCAACAGCAGCCTTCTCCCGCTCGATGTAACCTTCGTACTTGAGGGTCACTTCTGCAAGGTTGATCATCTCGGCATCGTAGGCGGAGACGAAGTCGTTTAGAGCAGGAAGGACTTCGGCCAGCGCAGGGAGGGAGATGCCCGGGCGGGAGAGAATAGTGAGCAACTTCACCCCTTGCTTCAGCGGCGTATTGCCCGTACTTTCCAGGAAACCGTTGAGCTGATCGGGCGTAACGCTGTGGTTCCTCAGTTCGCGGTGGATGGCATCTACGGCGGTTTTCTTTTCTTCTACGCGGACCATGCGGTCGTCCATATTCAGGACGCCTAGTTCGGCGGCGATGGGGCTCAGGCGCAGGTCGGCATCGTCCTGGCGGAGAAGAATGCGGTACTCCGCGCGGCTGGTGAACATCCGGTACGGTTCGTCGGTGCCTTTATTAACGAGGTCGTCGATCAGCACACCGATGTAGGCCTCGCTGCGCTTCAGGATGAGCGGGTCGCGCTCCTGCACGGCGAGGGCGGCGTTCGTTCCGGCGATCAGGCCCTGGCAACCGGCCTCTTCGTAGCCCGTCGTACCGTTGATCTGACCGGCAAAAAAGAGACGTGGTACGCGCTTGGTTTCTAGCGAGGCGTCAAGCTGAGTCGGTGGAAAGAAGTCGTATTCGATGGCGTAGCCGGGGCGGAACATCTTCGCGTTCTCGAAGCCAACGATCTTGCGCAAGGCTTTGTACTGCACGTCCTCCGGCAGGCTGGAGCTGAAACCATTGACGTAAATCTCGCAGGTATTCCGGCCTTCCGGCTCCACGAAGAGCTGGTGGGCGTCGCGGCCGGCGAAGCGGTCGATCTTGTCTTCGATGCTGGGGCAATAGCGCGGCCCTATTCCCCGGATACGACCGTTGAACATGGGGCTGCGGTCGAAACCCTCGCGCAGGGTGTCGTGTACTTCTTTACTCGTGTAAGTGATGTGGCAGGGCATCTGGTTCACCAGCGGCGGCGTATCGGTGTAGCTGAAGCGGCCGGGGTTTTCATCGCCGGGCTGTTCAGTCATCTTCGACCAATCCAGACTGCGGCCATCGAGGCGGGCCGGGGTGCCGGTCTTCATCCGTCCGGCTTCGAAACCGAGCTCTTCCAACTGGGCGGTGATGCCCGTCGCAGCGCGTTCGCCCGCACGGCCGCCACCGAATTGTTTTTCACCGATGTGGATGATGCCGTTTAGGAAGGTACCATTTGTGAGAACCACAGACTTGCCGGGAATCTCGATACCGAGTCCGGTGTGTATGCCGCAGGCGCGTCCGTCTTTCACGACAATTCCGGTGACCATTTCCTGCCAGAAATCCACATTGGGGTGGGCTTCCAGTCTTTCGCGCCAGTTGAGGGCGAAGGCCATCCGGTCGGATTGGGCGCGGGGGCTCCACATGGCGGGCCCTTTACTTTTGTTCAGGATGCGGAACTGCAACATCGTTTCGTCCGTGATGATGCCGGAGTAGCCTCCGAGGGCGTCGATCTCTCGCACGATTTGTCCCTTACCCACACCACCCATGGCGGGGTTGCAGCTCATCTGCGCGATGGTCTGCATGTTCATAGTGGCCAGCATGACCTTTGCGCCAAGGTTGGCCGCGGCGATGGCGGCTTCGCAGCCTGCGTGGCCTGCGCCGACTACTATCACGTCGTAGGTGGGAAACATAAGTTACTGATATTGGTAGAATTACTAACGCTTAATTCGGTCGCAAAGTTACGGGGAATTTTACTCGGCGAGAACGCAGGTGCGGGAGAAGGTTTTAAAGAGCTGGAGAAGTCTAGAACTCGCCAGTTCGTTCCTTGCTCCTTCCACCTCCCTTTGCACCTGCGGCCCCGCCCACAACAATGCCCTTAATTATTTAGACCGTTAGCACATCAGCACTAACGGTCTAAGAAACTAACCAACTAAAGGTCTGACCTTCTAGCCAGGATTCTGCGGCGCAGCAGGAGCAAGCAAGTAAGCATGGTTGGCCAAAATCTGTTCGATGCTACCCTTCAGTGCTTCATTATCAGATCGACGAACCTGTGCCAGTAGTGACTTGACAATAGCCTCACCGCGGGCAATCTCCCCGGCATAACTCAGGCTACGCTGTTCGGAAGATATGCTGTCGTAGAAGTCAAGGCGGTCAGCGGTATTGATCGCAAGTTGCTCCATGACCTGGGAAACACGTTCAAGCTGCTGGGCCTGGAAGTACGGCTGCAGCATAAGCAAGGTCTGGTAGAAGAACGGGAAGTTCATATCGGGGAACGACTGGAAGTACCGGTCACCCACCTGCAGTGCCTTCTCGGTATCGCCCTTCATCATCAGCTCATTCATGGTGCGAAGAATGACGAGTTGCATGGACTGAATTGCCGGCTGATAGCTACTAGAAATGTGGGTGTCGAACTTATCGAAGTTACCCCATTTCCATTTATTAAGCACCAGGTCGGCTGTCTTTTCAGCGTCAATACCGCCGGAGCCGATAAGGCCTAGGTTACGGTCACCACTATTGCTAGGTGTTACGGTAAGCTTGAGGCCAAGGCCTTCGAGGTCTACGTAATTGTCGAGGCCAAGAAGTTTACTCCGCTGGCAAGTCACGGCCCAGTAGATCGGACGGTCGTAGAGATTGGAGTTAATGATGTCCAGAATAGCGATCTCGTCCTTCAGTAAGCGACTGTTGTTTACGCTGACGGGAATACGCTGGGTTGGGCTTTCGCCTTCGGCCATCAGCCAGGGAGCGTTGGCCAGGCGACGAGGATCCACCTGAATACCAACGTTACAGCTGTTGTACTGCGCCTCCAAGCTGGAGCCACCGCGCAGAGGCACGGGATTACGCGTAGCGATCGTCGTCATAAAATTAGACAGGCTGACCGGCTGGTCGCGGGCACAGTCGCCTTCGGGATTGGCGCGGTTCAGGTACGGAACCTGGTTACGCTTGCTTCCGCGAAGCATATCCTGCGTAAGCGTCAAGTTGATCGGGGGTGAGTCGTTCATTTTGTAGCGCAGCAGGTCGATGTACCAGTCTACTGCAATGAGGCTGAGGTTAACTACGCGGACGTCGGTCCGAATGCCTTCCACCTCCTGGGCGTACCAAAGCGGATAGGTGTCGTTATCTCCGTAGGTGAAGATTATCGAGTTGGGGTCTACGGACGACAGGAAGTTGGAAGCGTAGTCCCGCGATCCGGAGTGCTGGGCACGGCTGTGGTCGTCCCAGTTCTGGAAGCCCATCAGTAGAGGAGCGATGAGTACAACGGCGGAGGCAACTCCGGCCATAGCAAAGCCTTTCTGGTTCATCTTCGTCCGTAGCAGTTCGTAGATGGCGGGTACGGCCATGCCCATCCACATACAGAAGACGAAGAAGGAACCGACGAGTACGTAGTCGCGCTCCCGTGGTTCGTTCGGCGGCTGGTTGGTGTAAATGATGATACCAATACCGGTGATCACGAAGAGGCCGAGCAGACCGATGAATTCGTTTTTCCTACGTCCCGCGTGCCAGAACAGACCGATGAGGCCGAAGATAAATGGCAGTAGGAAGTAGGTATTCCGGGCGGGATTGTTCTTTGCTTCTTCGGGCAACTCGTCGAGGTTACCAAGGCGCATTTCGTCGAGTGGCTTAATGCCGGAGATCCAGTTACCGGAGCTATCGTCCCAGTCGTAGTAGCCTTGCTCTCCGTTCTGGCGACCGGCGAAATTCCACATGAAGTAACGCCAGTACATCCAACCTATTTGGTAGCGGACGAGGAAGCCTATATTGTCTCCCTGCGTCGGTCGTCCGTTCGGGATGGCTTTATTGGGGTCAAGGCCCAGCCACTGTTTGTATAGAGATACACGGCCCTGGGTGTTGTCATACATCCGGCTGAAGAGCATCATGTCCTTCTTGGAATACTCGGGAGTAATCTTAGTGGTAACGCCCTCTTTGTACTTACCGTCGACGAGGCCGTAGCGGTCTGTAGATTCGGTGGCCACTACGGTAGCGTTGAACGTCTGTCCGTAGATCAGGCTCCGCTCACCGTACTGTTCACGGTTGAGGTAGGGCAACAGGCTGGTTACATTGTCCGGGTTGTTCATGTTTACCGGCGTCTTGGCTTCGGCACGAATCACTACTACGCCGACGGTGCTGAAGGCAATAACCAGTAGTCCAAAACCGACAAAGAGTTGCTGTATCGCCGCACTGTTGTTGCGGTGGGCGTAGCGCAGACCCAGGAACATCGCAGCGCCGAGCAGCAGCGCCGTCGGGATGGTCCCCGAGTGCACCGGCAAGCCAAAGCTGTTGACCATCGGTATTTCAAAGAACTGCCAGATCGTAGGGATGCCCACGATGACGAAAGACTGAATGAAAACGATGATCACCACACCGGCGATCACGGAGACGGCCAGCCCCAGGAAGCTGTTCTTTTCCGGGTTTTTCTTATAATAGTAGAAGATCGCCATCGCGGGGATGGTAAGGATAGACAGCAGGTGAACCCCGATGGAAAGCCCGGCGGAGAATAAAGCGAACAGCAGCCAGCGATCGGCAGACGGCACATCCGGCTTAGCGTACCAACGGATCATCGCCCATGCGGTAAGGCAGGTAAAGAACAGGGACATGGCGTACACCTCACCCTCTACGGCGGAGAACCACACGGAGGAGCAAAAAGCGGTGGCCAGGCCAGCAACCAGTCCGCTACCGGCAACGGCAACATTCTGTCCGGCCTCTAGTTCAGCCTCTTCATTGCGGCCAATAAGGGATATTTTACTGAGGCGGATCGTCATCCACGCTACAAAGGCAGCGGAGAAGGCCGTACAAAGAGCAGAAGACAGGTTAACGGCGTAAGCGATCATGGCAGGATCAGTAGAAACCAAGTCACCAACCCAAGCAAATACCCGGCCGATGACCAGAAAAAGCGGTGCTCCCGGAGGGTGCACCACCTGCATTTTGTAGGCACCGAGCACGAACTCGCCGCAGTCCCAAAGGCTACCCGTCCGCTCCGCACTAAGGAGATAAACGATGGCGGCAATGGCGAATACCAGCCAGCCGGTTAGTAGATGTAAGCGATTCAATTTTCCCATGGGGTAAGCAACTTCTTATTTACAAGTCGGAGGCCGTGATAAAGGCCAATACGGGCTTCAGATGTTCGAAAGCTTCGCAAAGCTACCAATTTTAAGAATGATGTGCAGTTAGGTAAGGTTAATGATGGTTAAGAGACAATGAAACAACAGCGTCCTTAAGATAACAATCCATAGCCCCCAACTCTTTCCGTCGTATAATTGTAGTAGGATCAGTGCGTCCTCCCAAAACTTCGAAGTTGCGGACCTTGCGCCGACAACCTAACCAAATAGAATTTTTAATGTCCGAGAATACTGACCAAGTGGTCAATAACCCCGAAAAATACCGCTTTGAAGTCGCCAGCGGAGCCCTCATTTCAGTATTGGAATATCGGCTTGGCCGCACCACCATCGCGCTCGTCCATTCGGAGGTGCCGGAGGAACTACAGGACCAGGGCATCGGAAGCTCTCTGGTCGTAGCTGCGCTGCACCACGCCCGCGAGAAAGGGCTGAAGGTGCTGCCTTCCTGCCCCTTCGTCGCCGCGTACATCAGCCGACATGAGGAGGAATGGGCGGACATCGTCGGTGAGGTCTAATGCTTACCGTTTTTCTACTAGCCGCCGCGACCCAGGTTTCTTTCTGGGGAGTCTGCAACCGCTACGCATTTCCCACTCAGGATAAGAATACGCCGGAAGAAACCAGTCCCTTTTCCCCTGTTTCCGTAATCGTTTGCTTTCGCAACGAAGCCAGACACATCAAGAAATGCCTGTACGGCATTCTCGAGCAAAAGTATGCTGGCGACTTCGAGGTAGTTGCCGTCGACGATAACTCTACGGACAATTCCGCCGCCATCGTAGAAGAATTCATCAAGAAAGCGGGAGGCCGGCTTCGTTTACTTCAGCCAGGCACCACCCGCCCCGGCAAAAAAGACGCCCTTGCTTTCGGCATCAACAACGCCCGCTACGAGCATATTTTACTTACTGATGCTGATTGCCTCCCCCGCAGTAATCGGTGGTTGTCTACAATGACCCGCCCGTTACGCGAGGGTGCGGAAGTTGTACTCGGTGTTGGGGAGTATGCGCAAAACGATAGGGAGGCGTTCTCCCCCAGCCCCTCTCCTGGGGAGATAAGAAACGGATCAGGCGGCAAAACATCCAATAGTACAGTGGATCACTTTCAGCGTTTCGAGGCGATTTATGTCGCTATAAAGTACCTGAGTTTCGCGCAGATGGGCTTGCCTTATATGGGAGTTGGTCGTAACCTCGCCTACCAAAAATCCTTCTTTCAGCGCTCCGGCGGCTTTGCTGACCACACGGATTTACCAGGCGGTGATGACGACTTACTGGTTGGTGGAAATGCAGAAGCGGGCAAGACGGTTTGCGTTACCGAGGCAAGAAGCCGGACGCTTTCCCGCTTATCGGGCAGTTGGTCTGTTTTTATGCGGCAACGAATGCGGCACCAGTCCGTAGGCTTCCGTTACCAGCCGGTGCATCAGCTGGCTTTGGGCTTGATTGCACTTAGCCACGGCTTGTTTTTTCTGCTCGGCCTCTTCCTACTGTTTAGTTCTTGGTGGACACTCGCGCTTCTTATTTATGCAGTGCGGTTCGTGCTGGTCTTGATCGCCTTTCGTAAGTCAGGTTTACTGGGCGATGTCGCAGGTGCAGAGAAAGGTTTAAAAGAGCAAGGTATGAC
>JAPKCQ010000235.1 GCA_026421165.1 Lewinella sp.
AGCAGGACGCTTAAGTCCTGCTTATCATGAAATTGGCCATGCTTCTCATTTTGCCGGAAGTTCCACTAACTTTTATCGCGCGATAATTGCGGCTGAGGTGGGCGCACTAGGTCATGGAGACCCAACTGTTAATTTGGCTGGACATATTCAAATTGCTGAAAGTTGGGCGGAGCATATGGCCTTGACTATTGTTAAGAACATGTATCCAGCTACTGTTTCTAGTACTTCGAATTTGGCGAGTTCTTGGGAATTGCATCATGAAATTGTTAGAAATAAATCAATTAATCATATTCCAATTGGAATATATTTTGATTTAATTGATGGAGTTACAACTGGGGAGTCTACTCGTAACGAAAATGGCACGGCCAACAGAACCTTGTCAGATCCAGTTGGCGGGGCGTTTAATAATTTTGAATTAGCAAGAATACTTAATTCGACAATCAAAACGCCTGCTGATTTAAGAGCAAAATGCCTGCAAGACCGACCTGCTTTTGTTTCTGACGCTAACATCAATATGTTGTTCTCTGAATATTGACGTTTAGTACGCCGCTACTGAAAACGATCTTTGATTCTATAAATCCTTGAATTTGTATTAGTCGCGAGGACTGGGAATGGACTAAGGGCAAATGGCCCCGGGATCACAGGTTGCTATTCGTATATCCTCCCAGAAATAGAAGCGGTGTTCTTACTAATTCATCCCTGAAACAAATGTATATGCTACTCTGCCGGTTCTATAGAAAAATCGAGGTTCTACTTTTGATTCTTGTCTTTATTTCACCATCCTGTATAGATGAGAAATGCGGAAGAAATAGAGACAATTTTATTTATGACCTCGTTGCCAGCGTGGATATTTCTCCGGTGAAATCATCATATTCAGTAGGTGATACGGTAGCTGTTACAGTATTCATCCCCAAGCAAATTGAAAATCGTAGAAATAACGAAATGGAAGAAATAGCTGGTCTCAATGTTGCCTACCGGTTTTTCCTAAATGATATTCAAAATCCTGAGAATCGACGAGATGATGCTATAGTGGACAATGTAAGATTGCTCTCCGCTACGAATGGTATTGATACGTTGCGCTGGCCCTACGCTCTTTATGGTGAGCCTGTACAGTCAGTTGATGGACTGGGGTTCGAGTATCAATTTTCGTTCATGTTTGACCGCTCCGGAACATTCTGGTTAAACTTTGGGAGATACATCTCAACGGAAGTATCTTTTGGAGATGTAAATCGTACAGATGAAATTTCATTGGTAAATGAGTGTTCTAACGGGAAATTTCAGATATTCAATGAGGTGAATAACGGCGCAGACAATCATTGGGGCCTACTGTGCGAAACAAACGAAATCTATTGTTCACAGGCCTGGGACGAATCCGTAAGAGCAGAAACGTTCGACCGTTTAGGAGGTTACATTTTCAAAGTAACCGAATAATCCATCACCTAATACCGCACTCTCAAGACCTTCCTCGCACCTGCGTCCCCGCCCTAATGATCAAGAGGTTCCTGTACGCTGGCATCCGTGCAATCAATAAAAACGACTACCCGCCAACATTACTACCTTTGCCTCTTCGTAGAACTACTACCGCATAAATGCGTTAGCACTCAGAACTAAACAAAACATGGGAAGAAAGGACCGCAAGATGATATACAAGACTCCTGAGGAGGTCGAACGCAGCCGCGTTGCGTGCCTCCTAGTCACAGAAACTCTGACGGAAGTCGGCAAGATGCTCCGCCCAGGCTTGACCGGTAAGGAGATCGACGCCTTCGCCGAGGAGTTCATCCGCGACAACGGTGCGGTGCCTGGTTTCAAGGGCCTGTACGGCTGCCCGTCCACCCTGTTGGTAAGTCGCAACGAAGAAGTTGTTCACGGCCTTCCGGATAAGGACCAGGTATTTCATGACGGAGACATCCTGAGCATCGACTGTGGAACCATCGTTGACGAATTTTACGGCGACGCTGCTTATACTTTTTGTGTTGGTGACGTAGCCGAAGACATCATGGAACTTTGCCGCCACACGAAGCACTCTTTATACCTCGGTATCGACGCAGCCCGCGCCGGCAGAAGGGTAGGGGACATCAGCTTTGCCATCCAGCGCTACACCGAGAAGGTGGGCGGTTACGGCGTTGTACGTGAGCTCGTGGGCCACGGTCTTGGCCGCAGCCTCCACGAAGCACCCGACGTTCCTAACTTCGGTAAGCGCGGCCGTGGGCCCGTTCTGAAGGAAGGCCTCATCATCGCCATCGAACCCATGACCACCCAGGGTAGCAAAGATGTCCACGCCCGCGACGATGGTTGGACGATCATTACCCGAGATGGCAAACCCGCCGCCCACTACGAACATTCCATAGCCATCACCAAGGGTGGCAGCCCTGCGGACCTGATGAGCGATCACCGCCCCATCGAGGAAGCCATTCGCAATAACCCAAACCTTAAGTTTGTAGACAATCTGGATGAGGAGCTTGTTGCACGGTACCAACCAGTTTTAGTTCGTTAGCCTGTTAGCCTTAATGAACCAACAGACGAATGAACTATTATTCAACCACTTCCACTTCTCAAACCTTTACTAAGTGAAACATTTTTCACAAACATTTGGGCAGCTAGGAAGAAAAGACTACCTTTGCCCTCCGAAATTAAAAACATGTCGAAAAAAAACCTCATTAAGCAGGACGGCGTGATCGAAGAGGCCTTATCCAACGCGATGTTCCGCGTACGGCTTGAAAACGACCACGAAATCAAAGCTACGATCTCCGGAAAGATGCGGATGCACTACATCAAAATTCTTCCTGGAGACAAGGTCGCTGTCGAAATGAGCCCTTATGACCTGAGTCGTGGGCGCATTACCTACCGCTACAAATAAAGAGGTTGTTTAAGGCTTGTCTTTGAGCAACAAATTAAAACTTTTCAGTTATGAAAGTTAGACCATCCGTCAAAAAACGTTCCGTCGATTGCAAGATCGTCCGCCGTAAGGGCAAAGTGTACGTTATTAATAAGAAAAACCCCAAGTTCAAGCAGCGTCAGGGTTAAGCTAAGCTAATTATATTATGGCACGAATTGCAGGTGTAGATCTGCCGCGTAACAAGCGCGGTATCATTAGTCTGACTTACGTCTTTGGCGTAGGTGCGACCCGCTCGGCGGAAATTCTTGACGCAGCCGAAGTAGATCACAACACGAAAGTTGTGGACTGGACGGACGAGAACATCCGAACCATCTCTAATCTCATCACGAATGAGTATAAGGTGGAAGGTGATCTCCGCACGGAAATCCAAACGAATATCAAGCGTCTTATGGACATTGGCTGTTACCGCGGCCTTCGTCATCGTAAGGGCCTGCCACTACGCGGACAGCGTACGCAGACCAATGCCCGCACACGTAAGGGTAAGCGTAAGACAGTAGCTAACAAGAAAAAAGCGACTAAATAATGGCTAAGAGACAAGCTGCTGGCCGCACGGCCAAGAAACGCAACGTAAAGGTGGAGAACGAAGGTCTGGCATACATCCAGGCTTCCTTCAACAACATCATCATCACTATCACCAATAAGAAAGGTGATGTTATCAGTTGGGGAACCGCTGGTAAGGAGAAATTCCGTGGTTCTAAAAAATCTACGCCTTACGCTGCACAGGTTGCCTCCGGCAATGCTGCTCGTGAAGCTCATGAACTCGGCCTCCGCGTGGTTGAGGTATACGTAAAAGGTCCTGGTGCCGGCCGCGAGGCTGCGATCCGTGCCCTCGATGGTGCTGGCATTCGCGTCAGCAAGATCAAAGACGTTACCCCAATGCCTCACAATGGTTGCCGTCCTCCTAAGCGCCGTCGCGTTTAAAACTCTGGCGAACCGGTACGAACCTGCCTCTGGTGAGTTTATTCCCGGTATCGTATCCTGAATTTTTTACGGTTCAGGTTTTACTTCCTCCTAATTATATTAATTCTCCCGCTCATCCGCCTTATTTGGATGATGGAGAGCTAAAGACTCCAAGTCACTATGGCTAGATATACTGGTCCTAAGGCGAAAAAAGCCCGCGCTCTCGGCGAACCGATTTTCGGTTACAGCCGTGCCTTCGAAAAGAAGAAGTACAAGCCCGGACAGCACGGTAATACCCGTGGCAAACGCCGCCAACCTTCCGACTACAAACTGCAGCTGACTCAGAAGCAGATTGCTAAGTTCACTTACGGTGTGCTTGAGCGTCAGTTTCTGAATTTGTTCAAAAAGGCAGCCGCCAACCGTGGTATCACGGGTGAGGTACTGCTCAAGCTGCTTGAAGCACGTCTCGACAACGTCGTATACCGCCTGGGCCTTGCCCCAACGCGCCGCGCCGCTCGCCAGCTCGTGTCTCATCGTCACATTATGGTAAATGGCCGCCTGAATAACGTACCATCTACCCAGCTTCGTGCCGGAGATGTTGTTTCTGTACGAAACAAGTCCCAGGGTCTCGACGTCATCCGTGATACCATAGCCGGTAACAGCGATGTGCGTAATTATGGCTGGCTTTCCTTTGACTCTGAGAAGATGGAGGGAACGTTCCTCACTTACCCTGAGCGCGACGCCATTCCGGAGAAGATCAACACCCAGTTGATCGTAGAACTTTACTCTAAGTAAAGGGAACTTCACTCTTTCTCCCGCTGGTCCTCAAAAAATCGGCGGGCGAAAGAGCCCCCTGGGTGGCGCGTCACTTCCCCCCCCCACGACCGCCATCCTGTCCCCAGCCGGCCTCCGGGCCCGCTGGGGCAAACTAAGTTTAATATCCAGGTGTTTGCATTGAGGTGTTTCCTGCACCAGTTGATGACAAATCACTCCAGAGAATCAAATTCTATATGAGCAGTATTCTGAACTTCCAGACGCCGGACAAAATCACGATGCAAAAGTCGGATGATTTCCAGGGCATTTTCGAATTCAAGCCCCTGGAACCCGGTTTCGGCCAGACCATTGGTAATTCTCTGCGCCGCGTGTTGCTGAGCAGTCTTGAAGGTTACGCCATCTCCGCCATCCGCATTGCTGGTGTTGACCATGAATTCTCCACCATCCGCGGCGTGACCGAGGACGTTGTAGAAATCATCCTTAACCTTAAGCAGGTACGCCTGAAGAAGGTCATCCAGAGCAACGAAGAGGAAACTGAAGAGAAAATATTCCTGACCATCAGTGGGAAGGAACAGTTTACTGCTGGTGACATCGACGAGCATACCAACGTGTTCAAGATCATGAACCCGGAAATGCTGCTTTGTACCATGGAGCCTTTCGTTAACCTCGAAGTGGAACTTACGGTAACTAAAGGTCACGGTTACGTTCCCGCTGAGGAGAACCTACCGAAAAACGCCCCCATCGGCGTGATTCCTGTAGATGCTATCTACACTCCCATCAAGAACGTTGCTTACCGCGTCGAAAATACCCGCGTCGGTCAGCGTACGGACTACGAAAACCTCGTACTCGAGATCAAGACTGACGGTACCATCCATCCGGAAGAAGCCGTTCGCGAAGCTGCGAACATCGTGATTCAGCACCTTGTGCTCATCACCAACGAAGCCATCGTATTCGAGAACCACGGTGCCCGCGAGGAAACCATCGTTGACGAGCACATCTTGCACATGCGCAAGCTGCTCAAGACCAGCCTCGAAGATCTTGACCTTTCCGTACGTGCCTATAACTGTCTCAAAGCAGCTAAGATCAACAGCCTCGGCGAATTGGTCCGTTACGACACGCACGAGCTGCTCAAGTTCCGTAACTTCGGTAAGAAGTCTCTCGTAGAAATCGAAGAGCTGCTCGTTGAGAAGGGCCTTACCTTTGGTATGGACCTTAGCAAGTATAAGCTTGACGAAGAATAGAAACTAGAAACTAAAGAGCTAGAAACTAGGCAACTGGTTTCTAGCTCTTTAGCTTCTACCCTACGGGCTGTTCGTAACCCGGACAATATTAAATTCAAAAACGGTAATAACAGTCGCAAACCAGCAGATGCCCGATCTGCACAAGTGAGCGAAAAGGTGTTGCCGGCAAAACCACCAAGACATGCGTCACGGTAAGAAATTCAACCACTTGGGTCGTAAAAGCGCCCACCGCAAAGCAACGCTTCGCAACATGGTCATCGCTTTGATTACGCACAAGCGGATCAACACGACCCTGGCTAAGGCTAAGGCGCTCCGCGCTTACGCTGAGCCAATTATCACTAAGGCCAAGACCAACGACATGCACAACCGCCGTGTCGTCTTTAGCTACCTTCAGCACAACGACGCCACCGGCGAACTGTTTGGCCCTGTAGCAGAGAAGATTGGTGATCGCCCCGGCGGTTACCTGCGCGTTATCAAGACGGGCTTCCGTTTGGGTGATGGTGCCGAAATGGCCATGATCGAATTCGTTGACTTCAACGAAGTGTACACCACAGGTGGCGCTGACCAGAAAAGCGGTAAGACCCGTCGTAGCCGCCGTGGTGGTGGTTCTGGCGCTGCTGCTCCAGCTGCTGCTACCGCCGAGGAAGAGTAGTCTTTCTCACTTACGAAATTACCGAAACCCGGAAGTACCATTGGTGCTTTCGGGTTTCTCCGTTTTAAGGGTACAAGGCGAAGAGTTTGAAACTAGAAAATAGTGAGTTAGTTTTTCACGTCTAGTTTTCTAACTTCCTTAGGACACTGCTCTTCCAAGCTTCCCTTGCACCTGCGGCCCCGCCCTAAATTGTATTTGACAAAATGGCGCTTATTTTTATTTGTAACTGCAATTTTGTCAGTACGCTTACCGCTTTTTCACCTTGGTGCACGATTTGCTTCTAAATGATCGTCCGCACATAACTACGGACACTAACCTTAAAACAAATTTAACCATGAAGCTTACCACGTATAACCGCCCCCTACCTTCCAATTTCTTCCGCTTTTTCGATGACCACGCTACCAAGGCGAAGCAGTTAGATGCAAGCCACCGTCCGGCCGTCAACATCGTTGAAACCGAAGATGCTTACGAATTGGAGCTGCTGGCTCCGGGCCGCGCGAAGGAAAATTTCAACTTAGCCTTCAACGAAGGCACGCTGGAAGTTACCTACACCACTCCGACAGCAGAACCCACAGTAGAAATGGAAACCTCGGTGAAGTCTAACTTCCGCCGCCGTGAATTCAGCCTTGTCGACTTTACCCGTCGCTTTCAACTTGACGACAAAGTCATCGACATCGATGCCATTGACGCTACCTACGTAGACGGTGTGCTGCGTTTGGCCTTGCCCAAGCGTGAAGAAGCACTGCCCAAGGCTCCCCGCCAAATCGAGGTTGCCTAGTTTAG
>JAPKCQ010000236.1 GCA_026421165.1 Lewinella sp.
CCTCAGGCCAAGGCCATCTACAACCGCATCCTGACAATGGAGCTGGACGGCGCGCAGTCTGATCTCGACGAATTCCGTAAGCGCTATCCCACCAACCTCGTTGCGGAGCACCTGGAAAGCTACCTCGACTTTTTTCGCCTCTACCTCAACGGTGACGAAGCGATCGACGAGCGCCTATCTGCCCGTTTTGACCGCAGGATCGGTGCACTGGAAGACGGCGAAGAACGCTCCCCGTATTACCGTTACGTGCTCGCCGAAGCCCGCCTGCACCGCAGTCTGATTCACCTGCGCTTCGAGCGCCACCTGTCGGCTTTCCGTGAACTCAATAAAGCCCACAAACTCTTGCGGGATAATGCTAATGCGTTTCCAGACTTCCTGCCGACTTACAAAGACCTCGGCTTGCTGCATGCCGCCGTTGGTAGTATCCCTCCTCAGTATAAGTGGGGCGTGGAGTTGTTCAGCTCTTTGAGTGGTACCATCGCTGAAGGGCGGGAGGAAATCGGACGGGCACTGTCGGACAAAGACAATCCCTTCCTGCTGGAAACTCAGGTGCTTTCCGCTTTTCTGGAGCTGCACCTAGCTGGGGAGCCCGAAGCGGCCTTCAAGCAAATAAATAGTCTTGGCCTAACGCCTAAGACCAATACGCTACACTGTTTCATCCTGGCCAACCTGGCAATGCGTAGTGGCCGCAATGATATCGCACTGCGTACCCTCGAAAACCAGCCACGGGGCGGAGCGGTGGAGGATTTCCCGTACCTCGACTTCATGCTCGGCTTGGCGAAACTGCGGATTCTGGACCCTTCAGCGCGGCTGTATTTCCATTCGTTCAACGTCCGTTACGCAGGCCGACACTTCAAGGAGGAAGCCCGGCAGAAGATCGCTTGGGCGCATTTGCTTGATGGAAATAAAGCCGGTTATCATAAAGCGATGGCCGGCATCGGAGGCGGGAGCCAGGCCGGTGGCGACCAGAGCGCGGAAATGGAAGCGGCTCGCCAACGAGCGCCTCACCCAGGCCTTCTTCGCGCCCGGCTTCTCTTTGACGGTAATTATTGCACCCGCGCGCGTACCCAGTTGGAAAAGATTGACGTAACGACCTTAAATGAGAACGAACGCCTCGAATATTACTACCGTACTGGCCGCGTGTTAGATGGCCTGGACGACTACGAGGGAGCTCTGTCGTTCTACCTTCAAACCGTACGTACTGGCCGAGACAATCCCGCCTTTTACGCTTGTAAATCTGCCCTCCAGGCCGGATTGATTGAAGAGAAACGCGGCAACAGAAGCTTGGCGCGAAAGCATTTCACCGACTGCCTCGATATTTCTCCGGCAGCGTATAAAACAGGTTTGCACATTTTGGCTAAATCCGGTCTGGACCGGGTTTTGTAAGGTTAATAACCTAATGGTCAGATGTCAGGGTGCAGATATTGAGTTAGTGAATGGAGAAAAGGTCTTACCTTATCATGGCATTAATTTTTCACTAGTATAACTTCAGCATGCGTTCTTTCTTACTACTTCTGTTTGTTATCTGCTTGTTCGTCCCGTCGTTACAAGCACAAAAGAGAAGTACTGACCTCGTCGTCTTTGCGGATGGTAGCACCAAAACAGGTTCCGTTCGTAAAGACGGTGTTTCCGGCTACGGCCGGGCTATTCGGTTCACCGAGCGGGGGGCCGATGATGCTCAGCGGTTAAGCCCCGCCAGCGTCTTTGAGTTCACCATTGCGAGCAACGGACGTACCTACCGCTCCGTCACCGTCGAGATTCCTGACCCCGCACAACGTGGTCTTCCCGTGTCGCAGCAACGTTTTGGCGAAGTGCTCATCGACGGAGATGTGCAGCTCATCCGTATCAACCTTGACGGCAATGAGTACGAGGCTAAGGCCCTCGGTACCGAGAACTACTTTTACCTCTTGCGGCAAGACGATGTGGAGCTGGTGCTGGAACTCACCACCATTGTGGTTTACGAGCGGCTACACGCCAACCCTAGCCGCTTTCGTAACAAGTTGAAGTTCTTCGTGCGTGGCTGTGAAGACGTCGTAGAGCAGGCACGACGGGCTGATTTTAACGACGCCTCCATTATGCGTATTCTGCGCAACTACGGCGAGTGCGAACATCTTCAGCAGGTAGAAATCAGTGCCGGTCGCATTCCTAGCCATATTCGTTACCGTCACTCCGTTATTGCCTCTAACCTGAGTATGCGCGATATGAACTACGACGAAAACCAGTTCTCTTTCGGAATTAGCTACGAGATAGAAGCCGCCGCCACCCAGCGTATGAAGTGGTTCGGAATGCTGTTTTCTGCCGGTTACGTCTACAATACCTTCCGCTGGGAGGAGCAGTTCAACGTGGCGCAATCGATGATCAAAGGAAACGTCTCCCTGGCTTTTGCCCCCATTCACAAAGAAAACTTTACGGTACAACTCACCAGTGGACTTAGCAATTATAATGCATTTGATTCCAGCTTCAATAGCTTCTTTTCCAATAACTATTTTCTGCTCAGTACCGGCCTGCGGGTTCGGCATAAGAACATTTCTGCTCACTTGAATTACGAGCATATGCCGAACCAGATTAAAGAACAGCCGGGAAATATTCTGGTGATGGGGCTTGGGTATAAGTTACCGTTTTAAAGGGCGCGGCCGCAGGTGCAAAGAAGGTCTTATAGCACTGGACCAACCTCAGGTATTTCTGGGTTGTTCTGATCACGAAGAATGAATAACCAATTTCTTGTACAGTTGGCCCTCGCTGCCGCACGTACGATTAGCTGATGTTGAGAACACGTTTGTGTAGCGAACGCTTGTACCATTCTTAGACGGCTAGTAGGGCAACTGCAAGCCCGGGAAAGCATTTTACCTAGCGTGACTACCCGTAGTATATCTTTACTTTCAGCTAAGAAACTGAGCTTTTTATAACTTAGCTTTGTTTTTAAACTAACCGTGGCTTATCTTTGCCGCAACCAAATGTAACCGTTATGAACATCGCCCTTGCCCAGATCAACGTTCACGTAGGAAATTTCGATGCTAACTTGGCTAAAATGCTGGAGTATACGGCTAGCGCCAAGGCTCAGGGTGCGGATATCGTCGTCTTTCCTGAGCTGGCGACTGTTGGTTATCCACCACGGGATTTTCTGGAGTTTGACGACTTCGTGAATAAGGCCGAGGCCGTAATTCAGGAACTGGCTAAGGCCGCCGAAGGAATCGCTATCGTTGTAGGTTCTATAACCCGTAATCCCATGGTGGAGGGTAAGAATCTTTACAATAGTGCTTACTTCCTCGCTAACGGTCGGGTGCAGAACGTACAGCACAAAACTCTACTACCGACCTATGATATTTTTGATGAGTACCGCTACTTCGAGCCTGCACACGAGTGGAACGTTGTCCGCTACCAAGGTAAGACCATCGGCCTGGTCGTCTGCGAAGACAGCTGGAACGTTGGCAACGAGAACCCGCTCTACAAGGTTAATCCGATGGACAAGCTCATGGAGCACAAGCCGGATCTGATTATCAACGTATCGGCCAGCCCCTTCACCTACGACCATGCCGAAGAACGCATCAATATGCTGAAGACGAACTGTCAGCTTTATAACCTACCAATGTACTATGTTAACCACGTTGGTGCGCAGACCGAGGTCTTGTTTGACGGCGGCTCCGTCGTCCTTCACGCCGACGGAACGGTGATCGATGAGATGCCCTACTTCAAGGAGGCGCTGCGGGTTTACAACACGGAAGAGGTAAACAGTAAAGACAATATATTCGGCGAAGAGCCGAAGGAAAAGATGACGCTGATCCACGACGGTATCGTGATGGGCATCCAGAACTATTTCGGCAAGTTGGGCTTCAAGAAAGCGATTCTTGGCCTCAGTGGCGGTATTGACTCCGCCTTAGTCGCGGTGTTGGCCGCCCGTGCCCTTGGCCCTGAAAACGTTCGTTGCATCCTGCTGCCAAGCCATTACAGCTCCGACCACTCCGTGAACGACGCCCGGGAGCTGGCCCAGAACCTCGGCTGCCAGTACGATCTTATCCCGATTGAAGGTATTTACAACTCCTACATAGACGCGCTGAAGCCCCATTTCTGGGCCAAAGACGAAGGCCTCGCCGAAGAAAACCTTCAGGCCCGCGCCCGGGGGATGCTGCTCATGGCCTTTAGCAATAAGTTTGGCAACATCTTGCTCAATACCTCCAATAAATCTGAGATGGCAGTCGGCTACGGTACGCTTTACGGCGATATGTGCGGCGGCCTCAGCGTCATCGGCGACGTCTACAAAACGGAGTGCTTCGAGTTGGCCCGCTACATCAATAAAGACGGCGAGGTCATTCCCGAAAACATCATTACTAAGCCGCCAAGCGCCGAGCTCAAACCAGATCAGTTTGACTCTGATTCCCTACCGCCCTACGACCAGCTTGACGCCGTACTCTACCAGTACATCGAGTGTACCAAAAGCCCGCAGGACATCATTGACATGGGCTTTGATGAGGCGTTGGTGAAACGTACGCTCCGCCTTGTCAACATCAGTGAGTTTAAGCGGTATCAGACTGCGCCGGTTTTACGGGTTAGTCGTAAGAGTTTTGGGATGGGGCGGCGGATGCCCATTGTGGCGAAGTACCTTAACTAGATCGTTAGTGCGTTAGGGCTACCGCACGTTGTGGGTAGGGTGCACAGAATTTACGCGAGTAATATAATTGAGTGCTGTAGGCACGGTTTTAGTAGTGCCGACAGTTTCGGAGATGTAAAAAGTCGCAATAGTCATCAGAACATAAAAGTGCTAATATATTAGTAATTTAGGCCCAAAATACTTATTTTTGCTAAAATATGAGTACTAGTGAATAAGTATAGTGTCTTAAAACAACCCGCCGATGTGATGCGTGAATTAGCTGAGAAATCTGCGGCTTTACGGAAGCAAAAGGGCTATTCTCAAACAGAGCTTGCCCGTCGGTCCGGGGTTTCGCTTGGTAGCTTGCGCCGTTTTGAACAAACTGGGCATATTTCCCTCGAAAACCTGCTACTAATCACCCAGCTACTGGGGCGGCTAACGGATTTTAATAAGGTATTGAAACCTATTGAAGACTTGGCGGAGATTGAGAAATTATTTAGTGACCGAACTAAGAAGTAAATGGAACGCATTCTCGTCAAGATTAGGTTTACCGGAGCACCCATTGAGGTGGGGGAGATCGTCTTGCACGAACGGAAGGTTTTCTTCAGGTACAAGGATGATTTTCTTGCGCGCGAGCTATCCTTATCGCCTCTATACCTTCAGCAAACGATTGATATTCAACGGCCGGAAACGGAAATATTTGACGGCTTATTCGGTGTCTTCTCTGATTCATTGCCGGATGGATGGGGACGGCTTATAATGGACCGGGCACTTACGGGTCAAGGGATAAGTCTGGCAAATATCAACGTGCTTGATCGCCTGGCACTCGTAGGAGAAAACGGGCCGGGAGCATTAAGTTACCATCCGGTACGAAATGAGGTGGCTGGCGAAACAGACAATATTGATCTGGACGCAATCGTACTAGCAGCCAACCGGGTTCTGGCGGGAAAAAGCTCTGATGTTGTTGAAGAACTGGTTCGATTAGGCGGCTCTTCCGGCGGTGCACGGCCAAAGATCATTGCCGGCTATAATCCCAGTACTGATCAGTTAATGTCGACGGCTAACGCATTATCCGAGGGCTACGAATACTGGATCATAAAGTTCCCCGCAACGCTGGATCCTGAAGATATCGCAAGTACCGAACTGGCTTACCAGAAGATGGCCCTGGCTGCTGGCCTTGAAATGCAGCCTAGCCGCCTATTTACTGGGCAATCTGGCCAGACTTACTTTGGTACAAAACGATTTGACCGCCAAGGAAACGACCGCTTACATTTGCATTCCGCTGCTGGACTGATGAACGATAATTTTCGACTGACCAACATGGATTATGGCCACGTAATGGATGCGGCTTTCAGGTTAGAACAAGACAGAACGGCCTACGAAAAGGTACTTCGCCTGGCGGCCTTTAACGTCTTTGCCCACAATCGGGACGACCATAGTAAGAATATTTCCTTTTTGATGGATGCTCTGGGAAACTGGCGATTGGCACCAGCTTATGACCTCACTTTTTCCCAATCATCCCACGGCTACCACAGCATGACGGTGGGGGGAGAGAGCAAAAAACCCGGACAAACGGAACTTCTTGGCTTAGCGAAAAGCTTTGCCATCAAGAAACCGGAACGAATTATTGACGAAGTCCGGGAAGCCGTAAACCGCTGGCCCGAATTTGCGCAGGCCTCATCTGTTCCACAGGATTCTATTTCGCGTATCAACCGGGACCTCAACCCTTAGGTTGTCTTCCCCTTTTACCTCTGACTTATGAACATCATCACTACCGGTCTTTTGGGCCTATCAGTCGCCGACGCCATCGGCGTACCCGTAGAGTTTCAAACCCGTACAGAACTGGACAAGAACCCGGTCACCGATATCCGGGGCCACGGAACTTACAACCAACCGGCTGGCTATTTTTCGGATGATAGTTCGCTGGCTTTTGGTTTAGCGGAAAGCCTGGCGACGGGGAGTTTTGACCTCGAAGATCAGGCGAAACGACTCATTAATTACAAAGCGCATGGCTACTGGACGCCTGCCGACGAGATCTTTGATATCGGGGCAACGACGAGTTTTTCCATCGCTCGCCTGGGCCGGATGATCGAGAAAGGGGAAACCGAAAAACTCGCTCAGCTACACCAACTCGCTACGGAACGCGATAATGGTAACGGCGCTCTAATGCGCATCTTCCCTCTCTATGCCTACCTTCGCGATAAGCCGGTGGGAGAGTGGATCGCACCGGTCTGGCAACACTCGGCGCTTACTCACGGCCACATCCGATCGGCGTGCTGTTGTTTTTTGTACCTCCGTTTTTGTGCGCACCTGATCGCAAAAGAAGAAAAAAAGGTAGCCTTGGACTTTGCCCGCCGTGAGCTACTTGATTTCTTGATGGCCGCCAACTTGCCGATCGAGGATTTGGATGCCCTGGCAACACTCATCCAAGCTGACTTTAGCAATCTGGCGCGCACGCAGGTGCAGGGAAGCGGTTACGTGGTGCAATGTTTGGAGGCCGCCCTCTGGTCTATCTTCAACGCTGATAATTACCGCGACACCGTCCTCAACGCCGTAAACCTCGGCGAAGACACCGATACCACCGCCTGCGTAGCCGGAGCACCCGCCGCACTCATCTACGGAGTTGAAGCCATTCCAAAAAACTGGCTGGAAGCTCTTGC
>JAPKCQ010000237.1 GCA_026421165.1 Lewinella sp.
ATCGAAATTACTATTAGCAGCAATAGCTTTCATAATTTCGCCAAAGTGATTATTCTGGCGGGCATAGTAGTAGTGCTCGGTAACCTCACCCCGCAAAACGGAGTAGCCAAGGATCCGTGGCAGGAAAAGACCTTCAAAACGCTCATCCAGCAACTTACGTTCAAATGATTCGATCTCCAGCGGGCTGAAGTCAATCATCTGTAGGTAGGCTGCCTCAATCTGGGGCTCAAACTCTAGCTTGAGCGCATCGTAAAACTGATCTTCCTCTTCATCAAGGTAGCTGGCCAGGTTAGGGCTCGCCTGAATGGCTACGGCAATCGCCTCAAGGTGCTGACTGTAAGCTTCGTTTAATTCGTACATCTGTTATCGTTTCGCCCGCAGGGGCAGTTCTAGTAAAAAGAAACCTGGTAATGCTCCTTTGAGCATTACCAGGTTGTTGCACTCCCGTGAGTACGCGGTAAAGATAGGAAAGAAATCTAGGAAATAAAACCAACCTCTTTGGTTCACACTTATTTTAGGTACTAACTTGGCACACTAATTAAATTTCTAAAACCCTTACTTCCATTTGCTACGCTCAATTCTAAACCGCCTCAATGGCTTACGCTCTGACGCAGAGTCCCTCCCTGGCCTCCTTATCATCGGAGCACAGAAGGCAGGGACCAGTGCATTATACTCTTACCTAACCCACCACCCCGAGGTTGTTAAATCCAAGAAAGAGCTAAATTTCTTTAACCACAATTACAGCAAGGGTAAGTTATACTATAAGCGGCAATTCCCCCTTCGCAAGGGCCTCAGAATCGACGCCACGCCTTCGTATTTATACAGTAAGCTAGTCCCCGCTCGTGCAGCGGCTTCCCTGTCATCCTCCACCCGCATCATCGTTCTGTTACGTGACCCCGTAGCCCGTGCCTACTCCGCGTGGAATATGTACCAAAAAATTTCATCTAATCCTATCGTTGCAAATAACTTCAAGGACATAGAACAAGAAGACTCCACGCTGCAACTCTACTCACATTACTGCAGTAATGCTTTTCCAACCTTTCCCGAAGCTATCCACAAAGAGATGGAATGGATTAAAGCCGGTACAGATATCCGAGAACCCAGTCTGCTTCGTCGCGGCTTCTATGTAGAACAAATCAAATACTGGCAACAGCATTTTCCAGCTGAGAACTTCTTTTTCATCCACAATGAGGACCTTAAAGTTGAGGCTAAAGCCCGCGAGATATTATCTAGGCTTGAGCCTTTCCTTGGCCTCCGTAGTGGAGGACTGGATTCACTACCCTACGCCCACATTCACGTTCGCGCCTATACCAATCCGTTGCCGACCGAGCTACGGCCCGAGCTAACGGCCTTGTTCAACGCGAACAATAAAGGCCTACAAGAGCTCACCGGCTTAGACCTGCCCTGGGCTCCGCTCTAATCTTTAGTCTCGGTTCACATAAGCAATGTACCTTGCACTTATGCCAATACTACCACAACCGCTAGCCACAATTCTTGAAAACCCCGAAGCCCATATCGGCGGGACGGACGTAACGCTCGATCTTAACCTAGGCCGAGCTTTCCTAAACAAAGTACTCGCGGCAAGGCCCGCAGATACGCCCGTTGAGGAGCTGTTGCTAGACCCCGAAGCGGGCAACCTCGTCAACCTTCACCTTCAGGTGCAGGCTCCGGTGATCGGCAACGTTCGCCGGCGCATCACGTTGCAGCCCGGGCCGGCGGTTTCTTTCCCGGATCAGCCGTGGCTCCAGTTCAATATTACTGCCGGCTTCAAACTCCTAGACAAGCCCATCATTAAGCTGATGCAAAGTCAAATTGCGGACAAACTTCCCAAAGGGGTCGAACTTACGTCGGATCATCTACGGCTTCACGTCCCTGCCCTACTTACTTCAGCCGGTTATCAGAAGTTAGTCCCGTTGATCAAAGAGTTACAACTCACTTCTGAGGCCAATCGGTTGGTGATTCGTTTGTGGGTCGTCGCTTAGGAACGCGAATAGAATAAACCCGAATTTTTGACCACCTTATTTTGCCCTCACCGCACTTAAAGACCTACTGACATGCATCCAGTACAAAAGCACCTCTTCGACACCAACTTCAAAGACCTCGCCGGCAGCAAGCTGGAGGGTACCATCGCCATAAGCGAAGAACTCATCAATATGGGCATTATGGATTTTCTCAACGGGCTCAAGCCTGGCCCCGAATTCGATGCTCCTGAAAAACCTTCCCCTGCACCTGCGGCCGCGCCAGATATGCCAGATCCTAAAAAATTATTAGCCCTGCTTAACATTGAAATGCTGACGTTTCGTACCGGTAAGGACAAGGTGATGCTGAACGTGAAGGCGTCGTTGCAAGATTAAAAGTGGTCAATTTACCAGGCAGATCGTAATAGTCCCTGCAGTAGTTCCACCTCATTTTTTCCCGATAAGGTATTTATCTGGCGCGCACGCAGGTGCAAGGAACGCTAGAAGTTCAGGCCGCTAAAATAGAGCCAGCTTCTAGCTGCCTAACTGCTAAAAACCTAACGGTCTAGCTTCTAATGCAAAGGTGGCTGCTGAGTACTACCCAACAGCCACCTCCGACGGTGCGTAGACGCCTCCTGACGCCCACTATATCTTGAAATAATTGGTAAATTCTAGCGCTCGCCGTACTTATCCAGACGGTAAGTAGCTTTGAGCTTCTCCTTGCGGCGCATGACGCTTGGCTTGGTAAATTCTCGGCGGTTACGCAACTCGCGAATAACGCGGGTGTTGATAGACTTACGCTTGTAGCGCTTCAGTGCGCGGTCGATGTTTTCTCCTTCACGGACGTTGATGATCAGCATTTAGATGGATCTTTTTTAGAAATGGAACACAAAGATAGCAGTTTGATTCTTAATGGACAAGCCTTGCTACTTAAATCATTCTTTATCCCCTTAGAAGTTAGCTGGTTGAAAATTAAAGGCCTTAAAGTCTAACCACCATCTAACCTGCTAACTCCTGAAGGCGTAAAAGACTTATGCTTTAGCAAGCGTGATACCAAAGGTACTACCAAGCCCCGGCGAGCTACGCACGTTAATCGTCTGCTGGTGCGCCTCCATGATGTGCTTAACGATGGCCAAACCAAGACCGGAACCGCCCTTCTGGCGGCTGCGGCTTTTATCAACCCGGTAAAAGCGGTCGAAGACGTGAGGCAGGTGCTTTTCCGGTATACCGATGCCGTTATCCGCCACTTCACAGAGGATGTAGGATTCCATATCATAAAAACCGATGCGGGTCGTCCCCTCTACATTGCCATATTTAAGGCTATTAGTGATCAGGTTAACGAGTACCTGACGGATGCTCTCGCGATCAGCCATCACCATGGATCCAATGTCTGCTCCGGGTTTGAAACCGAGTTCCACCCTTACTTCCTTACTCTTCATTTCTACTTCCTCGAACACCTCTACGGCCAGGGCTTTAATGTCGAAGGGCTCGGTATCGAGAATGAGCTCACCGCTCTCTAGCCGGCTGATAGCGCTGAGGTCTTCAACGATGGTCTGAAGACGCTCAACGTTTTTCGCCGCTTTTTTGAGGAAGCTCATAGCGATCTTCTCGTCGTAGTAACCGCCTTCCAGCAGCGTGTGAAGGTAGCCCTGGATATTAAAGATGGGCGTTTTGAGTTCGTGGCTGATGTCGCCAACGTAGCGTCGGCGGTATTCAGCGAAGCGCTCGTACTGATCAATTTGATTCTGTTGCTTTTCGACCCATTCCTCCACTTCCTGCTCTACGTCGTCGATGATGGGCTGATCCAGGTCAACACCTTCGCGCTTGATGTCCGTAGAGACCTTCTGCTGGTGGATGGTTTTATAGATCAGTTTGATCTTTCGGTAGATGTAACGGTCGAGATAGGTAAGCACGACGAGGTAGGAGACGGTCAGGCTACTCAACAAGATCGCCACCACTAGCCACCAGGAAATCACCGTGGGGTTAAAAGCTTTAGATAATAGGATCAAGCCCAGGATGGAGCCACCAATTGTAGCTGCGGCACGCAGGGCAATTTGACGGGGTGTACTGTTTTTTAGCAATTAAAAGACGAATTTATAACCAATGCCCTTGATTGTTTTGATGTAATGGTCGCCCAGTTTCTCGCGCAGTTTGCGGATATGGACGTCGATGGTGCGATTGCCCACGATGACGTCGGCTCCCCAGACACGGTTAAAAATTTCATCGCGGCTGAAGACCTTACCTGGTTTTGAAGCAAGGAGAGTCAGCAGGTCAAATTCTTTTTTAGCCAGTTCAATACGCTCGCTACCGCGGCGTACGACGATCTGTTCCAGGTCGATCTCGATGTCTCCGATAGAGATGAGGGTCGGTACTTCCTCTTCCTTACGAACGCCTCGGCGCAGCAACGCTTTGACACGACTGAGGAACACGCGGGGCCGGATAGGCTTAGTGATGTAATCGTCCCCACCAGTATCCAGAGCCGCAATCTGGCTGTAGTCTTCCTCACGGGCGGTGAGAAAAGTGATGACGGTGCTATCGAAATCTTTATTCGCCCTCAGTTGCCGACACACCTCAACGCCATCCATGATGGGCATCATAATATCTAGGATGATGAGGTTGGGTTTAAACTCTTGCGCTCGTTTGAGCCCTTCCTCTCCGTTTTCGGCAGTTGCGACCTCGTAGCCTTCTTTCCGCAAGTTGTATTCGAGAATCTCGAGGATATCGGGCTCATCGTCAACAAGGAGTATCTTAGCTTGGTTCATACACTATAACTTTTGAAAACAGGCCGGCCTGATTAGTGTATGGCTTGCTTACTGATAACAGGAAGCGCAAAATTAAGTTAATCCGACCGCCCGCCCGTTAACTAAAGATTAAACCCGTGTAAAACAAAATTATGAAGATCTTATACTTCATCCGCCACGCGAAGTCCAGTTGGGACGACGTCTCGCTCGATGACCACGACCGCCCCCTAAATAAACGCGGCCAGCACGACGGCCCGGTAATGGCCCGCCGCCTGCTCGGCATCAATGTCGCGCCCGATGGCCTTTTATCTTCCACTGCCAAACGCGCGCGCCAAACCGCCAGCTACTTCAAGGATGTACTCTCGGTGGAGGACGCAATTTACCTGAAGGAGCTATACCACGCATGGCCCCCCGCTATCGAAGCACAGATCCGTAACCTACCGGAAGAATGGGAAACGGTACTGGTATTCGGCCATAACCCCGGCTATACCGACCTGGCCAACCAACTGCAGAACGACCTTTATATCGGGAACGTGCCCACCTGTGGCATCATTGTTGCAGGTTCTGACGTTACAGAATGGAAAGACTTCACACTGGCCGACGCTGAACGCATCGCCTACCTTTACCCTAAACAAACGGAATGACCCGCCCCACCCTTCTGTGTTTTCTCCTATCCCTTGCCGCTTGTACAAGCCCCGGCGCCGGTAATTGCCCCGTCGATCTAAACACGATGGGGGACTTGATGACCGAACTGCACCTGGCCGAAGCTCTCTCCTCCGAAGTCCCCGTACTGATACGAGATTCCATGCAGCAAGTTTATTTTAGTAAGGTACTGGAAGACTACCAGTTTAGCCGCGAAGGCTTTGATAGCCTAATATGGATCGTCCGCCAGGAACCCGTTTGGGTGGATTCATTATACACGCGAATTGGTGTGGTGCTGGCGCGTATGGAAACGGAAGTTAAGTAGGTGCTGCGTCATTGAATCCGCCGAGTCACTGAATTGCTTACCGCAAGTACCGTTCACTGCGCTTGTTCACCACGGGCAAACAAGCGTGGTGAAGTAAGTGGAATACTACCGTTGGAAACACGAGGTAGAAACGCTTGCCAGTACGAGCGACCGGTGGGAAAGCCGTATTCGCTGGCGCGAACACACTTTCAACCCAAGTAGCCAACAGCCGTAAAACAGCGGCAGTAACTCAGTAGCTCTTTACCTCAACAACTTACTCTTCAGGAAGCGTCCCGGAAACCCCGACCCAAAGGTCCGACCGGTACTCCGAAGGCGTCCGGCCAATAAACTTTCGGAAAGCTCGGTTGAATTGGCTCTGGGAGTTAAAACCGCTGTCATAAGCCACTTCGGCGATAGCTGAGTGATCATCGCCCAGCAATTTACACGCGTAAACGATGCGGAAATTGGTCAGGTAGTTTATAAAGGTATTACCCGTCACCTTCTTGAAGTAGCGGCAAAAGGAAGGTACCGTCATGCTTGCCACCAATGCGACTTCAGTCAGCGGAATATCCCGGCGAAAGTTTTCGCTAATGAACTGTTGGATATCATTGAACCGATCATAACCGTGGGTAGCGATCTGAAGATGAAAGCCGTCTGCATTCAAATGTTCAACCTCCTCACTCACCGCGAGCTCCTGCAAAATATCAACGAGCCCCAGCATACGCTTGAGTGGAGACTGATCAATAAGGCCTTCCATGCGGGCACCAATAACCTTACGGGTATAACCACTAAAGGACAGGCCGTTGCGCGCACGGTCGAATAAATTACTGACGTTGCGCATTTCGGGGAGGTTCAAAAAGTCCGCAGAAGGGAAATCCGTTAAGAACTGAATTACCGTTTCAGACTTGTTGCCGGTGAACCGATCAGTAAAACCCCAATGCGGGAGATTGGAGCCAATAAGAACCAGTTCACCATCAGTATAATGAGATACATGGCTGCCAACGTGCCGGCGGCCATGACCTCCACGGACATAGACCAATTCCAACTCGGGATGGTAGTGCCAGTTGGGTGTTTTATTAGCACGCGCTTTCGGGTCAGCATAGTGCTTAACTAAAAATGAGTTGCCGGGAACCGGAGTAACCTGCTCACGTACGGGATGTTGAGTAACTTCCATAGGACCAATCTCTAAAGGATAAAAAAGAGTTTGCTTTGTTTTTAGACGAAGCTCAGTGACTAAGTAACGTTTGAGTGCTCGAATTGATGTAAATCTCGCGAAAATTCGCAGTTAAACCTCTACAAACAAGCATGCATTACCCATGCCTGTGCATGAATTACCCCGATGTTAATAATTGCTTGGAATTCGATAATATCCGCAACGATTCATTCACCTGAGTACCCCCATCTTTGCATTAAGAAAGGGAGTCGGACATGCAATGACTGATAAATTAAATCCCCTGAAAATGAAACTATTAGCCACATTCTTCCTCTTGATTTTTGCTACGGCTTCCGCCATAGCCTCCATCGAACCGCAGGATCTCACCATTCAGCAGGACATAACTAGTAGTACCATCATCATACGAAGCACGGTAGCCCTCCC
>JAPKCQ010000028.1 GCA_026421165.1 Lewinella sp.
TTTGGTGCTGAATTTCGTTGAAGAACTCCTTGCGTAGCTACGGCTATGCCAGGAACCCTTCGCCTCATTCAACACCAAAATTCATCAGCACCTTACCCACAAATTCAATATTGACAGACCACTAGGTGGAGTCCTTGACGACCGGGCCCGCGACGACGAATTCGCCACAATCGGTGGGGTAGGGAAGGCAGAACTACTCGCGCGCCTGACGGAAGCTATCAATAAGAGTGAAGCTGTAATTGCTGGGTTAACGGAAGAAGATATACTTAACGAATGGCCGGTACAGGCTTTCTTCCACGACGGAATGTTCATTCTGACTCACGTTACGGAACACCTGAGTTACCATACTGGGCAGATCATATTTTGGGTTAAAGCCCTGAAAAACAAGGACCTAAATTTGTACGCTGGGGTGGATCTAGGAACGACAACTTAGTGGTGAGAATTGATCAAATAATCAAAGTTCTTATTACAGTAGGCATGCGAGTTAGAAGTTGGTACTTAGAATTTAATGTGCACGGAATCATTGTTCTGTACGGAATATAACGTACTGGCTACCAAGTAGTAAAGAGTAGTAAATGTATGGAGTATGTGCTGACGGCTAACTTCTAGCGGCCTAACTTCTGAAATGAAAATATTTCCCAACGAATCGTTTGGTAATCAATAAATGAAGAACTACCTTTGCGGTCCGAAAATATAAAGGAAATGAAAAAGGAACTTCATCCCGGGACTTACCGTACCGTTATCTTCCGCGACATCAACGCGAACATATCTTGGCTTGGCCGGAGCTGCGCGAAGACGCGCGACAACGATACTTTTGAGGACGGTAACGAATACCCACTTATCAAGCTGGAAATTTCAAGCGAATCTCACCCATTCTTTACGGGTAAGATGCAGTACGTTGATACCGCTGGTCGTATTGATAAATTCAATAAGAAATTCGGTAAGAGCCGTTTCGCCAAGAAATTGAGTGAAGATGGAACAGTAGAAGAAACTACCGAGGAAGCACCTGCTGCCGAGGCTTAAATTTCCGTCTACCTGAACCACGGCTGAAGCCCGAAGCGAACCTGAGTTTGCTTCGGGCTCTAGTCGTATCTTTAACCAGTCTAACTAAGAGTGTATCGAAGCAGGAAAGTGGATGTGGTTTAAACTATCTGTAGTTGAGCAAACTTACTACGACCTGCAAGCCCATATATCATGTCTCATATCATTCTTTTCGACGCAGAAGTACGCAGCCATCTTCTGCCTTTAACCTACGCACGACCGGTAGGGGATCTACGTGTAGGCATCCTAACCATCGCAGAAAAATGGGGACAACATCTGCGCATGCCGGTTTCCTTTCTCACTCAAGACTATCTGCAGGAGCTTTTTCCACTGGTCTACGGGGAACAGAACTTGCTCGTTAATGGTAGCATTTTACCCACGCCCGATGTTGCTTCCCTGATTCTGGACCTTTCGCCAGGGGAAGCTTACGTCAAGGATGGAGAGCTCATTGCAGCCTGTCTCGACGGGGCTGCCGTAAAAGCGCTGTCGCGGGATAAAGACTTTGATGAGCTGGTTGCTTTCGACCTGGGCGATCAAGAGCTGCTTCGTATTAGCCGCCCAGCGGATATTTTCCGAATGAATGACGTGGCCATCCGGGATGATTTTGCGCTTCTTACGGCTGGCCGTACCTCCGCAGAGCCTTCGTCGACGAATACCATCATCGGGCCACGGGAGAACCTTTTTCTGGAGCCGGGAGTGAAGATGGAGGCTTGTATTTTAAATACGGAGGACGGCCCGGTTTATATTGGTAAAGACTCCGTTATTCTGGAAGGTAGCTTGATGCGTTCACCCCTCGCCATCTGTGCGGATAGCTTGGTAAAGATGGGCGCTAAAATTTATGGGGGTACTACGTTGGGGCCAAGTTGTAGTGTTGGCGGAGAGATCAATAACGTCGTCTTCCAAGCCAACAGTAATAAGGGGCATGACGGCTTTTTGGGCAATGCTGCGATTGGGGAATGGTGCAACATTGGAGCAGATACTAATGCTTCTAACCTTAAGAATGATTACGGGGAGGTGCGGGTCTGGTCGTACCCTGAGGGGAAATTTGCAAAGACCGGCTTGCAGTTTCACGGCCTCGTACTAGGTGACCACTCCAAGGTAGGTATTAATACGATGTTCAATACCGGGACGGTGGTGGGCTTTTCGGCTAACGTTTACGGGGAGGGTTTTCCGCGCGCTTTTATTCCCAGCTTCATTTGGGGTGGTGCCGGCGGCGTTATGACCTATAAGTTAGACAAAGCGAAGGCTACCGCAGAGCGGGTTATGGCACGGCGAAAGGTGGACTTCTCCGGCGCACACGGGCGTTTGTTTGATGCTGTGTTTGAGGAGAGTGCGGGGTACCGGAAAGGATGATTTTTTCGCTTTGCGGCTTCCTGAGGCAGTGTGGGCGCGGCCGCAGGTACAATGGAAGGTTGAGGAGCAAGTCTTCTAACTCGCCAGCCGAGTTCTTATTAGAACTTAGGACATATAACCTTACTACGGTACTTAGCCGGTTGGGTGTAGATCATTCCAAGCTCCCAGCCGCCACGGCTGTTGGCGATTGTACCAACCCCTCCGGCGGAAATGTCGTAGCTCAGGGCAAACTGAATTCTTTCGGTTTCCAGACCTACGGAGACGATGAGGGCGTTGAGCCCGGGGCTGTCTGCAAGTTGGTTGCTCATCTGGGCCCAAAGGCCGGCACGCAGAGCTACTTCCCGCCAGTTGCGTTCGGTGTAGCGGATATTGGCACCGAAGAGGGCTTCGTAAGATGGGCCCTGCGTCATGAAGCGTACGGCGGGTAGCAGGCTCATGTCGCCGCTGCCGAGGGGAAGTTCTCCTCCGCCATGAACGACGTAGCGCTGGTCCAGTAGATCAGTATTTCCGCTGATGGGCGAAACGTTGGGGCTGTTGAGGTGGTAAGCGGCGACACCGAAGTAGGCGCCACGACGTTCACCGAGGTTGGCAAACCAGCCTAAACCGGCGTTTACGTCGGGGTAGAGGCTGTTGCCGGCGCCGGAAATACCCTCTCCGTTTGGCAGGCTGTTATCGATGTAAGCGTCGCGGGTATTATTGTCCACGAAGTACTGGTTGGAGAACCAGAGCTTGTTCAGGTCGAGGCCACGGGTAGCCACGCCGGCGGAGACTCCTCCGGCGAGAAAATGCCCGGTTCCACGTCCGGCAATACGCCCCAGGCCCTGCTGGTAGCTAAAGCTGATGAGGCCCTGGTTGCGCTTAAAATCGCTCGTACCCGCCTCGTCCTGCTGTAACTGTAAACCTACGCCGAAGAAGTTGCCGTTGCCCGCTTTGCGTCGTATTTCCACGCCGGCGCCAACGCTCTTGAGGCCTTCGGAGCCCAGTGGGCTGGAGTAGAGGTCACGGAAGTTGGCGGTAAACCGCAATTGACCATTCATCAGGCCGGTCATCGCCGGGTTCGTGAGTTGGGGCGAAGCAGCGATCTGACTATACCTTGCATCCTGCGTCTGCGCCAAAGAAGGCATCAGGAGCACTAAAGTAAAGGTGATCAGGAAGGAAAAATTATTACGCTGAAGGATAGGAGTAGAAGTCATGGTAGCTGAAAGTTCCGAAAGCAAAAGAATAGGTTTTAGCGGATCAAAGTCGTTTCTCCAGAGAGTACTTCCTCGGAATTATCGTCGTAGCGGACCACTATTTTGTAGAGGTACACACCTGCATTTACAGGTTTCATGTTCGAGGTTCCGTCCCAGCCCATAGAGGCGTCGTTGACGGGGAAATCACTCGCCTCGTAAAGTACGTTGGCCCACCGGTCAAATACAGCAAAGCTGATTACCTGGGTTCCTGGGCGGCCGTGAACGATGAGTACATCGTTGGCGGCGTCACCATTGGGCGTAAAGCCCGTCGGAACTGCTACCTCTCTGATTTTACCGACACTAACGCGGAACCTGTCTTCTGAAGTACAGCCGTTAGCGTCCGTAATGGCCAGGGTATAATCAATTTCGTATTCGGGCTTAGCGCTTGGCTCAGGGCAATCGGTACAGCTAAGTGTACCGCCGTAGGAACCCGTCCAGGTGTAGCCGATGGTATCAATACCGCCAACGATTACTGGGGTAAGGGTGATGCTGTCGCCAAAAATGATGGTCTGATCGTCAGGTAGCGTGAGCCTGAACTCCGGCCCGTTGTCTACCTGAATGATGTTACTGGCCTGGCAACCGGAGCTGTCACGGATGAAAGCGATGTACTCACCGGCCTGGAGGCCAATGAAGGTAGAATTACGGGTGAATCCCTGGTTTTCGAGGCCGTACACGTAAGGTTGGCGGCCTCCGGTACCCGAGATGTTGATGATGCCCGTAGCTTCATCTTCGCAAATAGCAGCAACGCTGGTAGAGGAGATCGAAATGGAGTCGGGCTGAATAATTTCGACGATGGAGACGTCTTCGCACTGGTTGGCATCCGCAATGGTGAGGTTGTAGGTTCCGGCTGGGAGGCTGACGATCTGGTTCTGGTTGCTACCTGTGCTCCAGGTGTAAACGAAGCCACCAACGCCGCCGGTGCCGGTTGATGCGATGCGGCCGTTGGTCTCGCCGAAGCAGCTTACGTCTAACTTATTGATGTTGGCACTCAACTCCGTTGGCTCGGTGATGCGCAGGGTGGTGTCTACTGTACAGCCATTCACATCGGTGATGCGGAGGGTGTAGTTGTTACCTGCGGGTAGGTTGGAGACCATCGCCGTCGTGCTATTGTTCGCTTCTGGGCTCCACTGTAGGTCGTAGTCGCCAAGGTTTGGGCCGGAGATATTAACGATGTTTAGTGCTCCGTTGGATTCACCGAAACAGCTTACGGGCGTTTCATTTACTGCGAAAGTAATGGGTGAGGGGGCGTTAAGGAAGCGCTCCCCTTCGCCCGTACAGCCCCGTGGGCCGGTGACGGTAACGCGGTAGAGTACGTCTCCTGGAAGGCCAGAGATGGCTACTCCCGGTTGTCCGTTAGACCAGCGGTAGGTGTAGTCGGTTTCCGTTGTACCTGCTCCTCCGGAGGGGATGGCGCCGAGGCGGCCATCGGTCCGGTCGTTACAACTGGGGACTGTCGCGATTACGTTGACGGCGATTTCCGGAAGGTCCTGTAGCGTGACGGAGAGGGTTTCTAAACATCCGCCGCCATCGGTAACAACAACCGTATTTACGCCGGAAGGGAGTGCAATCGCGGTGGCTGTCATCTCTCCGTTACCCCACAAATAGGCATAACCGGCAGAGCCGCCACTAGGCGTCACGGTAGCCTGGTTGGCAGAGGCTCCAAAACATCCCTGACGATCTTGAATAACCATGGCGGTTAGTGGCATGGCTGGTTGGTCGATGGTAACCGTATTGGTGGCCATACATCCTTTCGAATCGGTAACGACAACTTCATAGGTTCCGGCGTTCAGACTGAACACACTGTCCTGGTTGGATCCGGTTTGCCAGCTGAAGGTGTAACCTCCATTTCCTCCTCTTGGGATCGCTACCGCGTCACCGTCGTTGCCGTCGCGGCAGGTGACGTCATTGGATCGGAAAGTGATGGTGAGTTGATCGGGTTGTGCGACGATGGCCTGAAGAGTGGTTGTACAGCCTATATTATCAGTGACCAGCAGGTTATACGCTCCCATGGTCAGTGCGCCTGCGTCTTCGTCAACCTGTGCGTTGGGGTCATCCCAGAGGTAGGTGTAGGGTGGGGTGCCGCCGGTAGTTGTTACCCGAATTTCGCCGTTGGAGGAACCGAAGCAGTTGGCGTCGATCACTTCGTCGAGGGTTGCAACCAGTGCGGGGCGTTCGGTGAGGGTGTACTCAAAAGTCTCCTCACATCCTTGTGCATCGGAGATGGTAAGCGTGTAGATGCCGGCCGAAAGCATGGTGCGGTCTTCCGTCGTTGGTCCGTCGGCCCAGAAGTAGTTGTAGCTGGGATCGGTACCCATTACCGTTACGTCGATGCTTCCGGTCATGGTACCGGGACAGGAAGGGTTGGTGAGTGTTTCAGAAACGGCAATGTTCAAGGTGTTGATGGCCACATTTACGGTAGCCACATCGGTGCAGCCTGCGGCGGTCATTACGTTGAGCGTGTAGGAGCCAGGGCCGTTGGGTGTGATTATTGGGTTGGCGCAATCGGTACAGGATAAACTTCCGTCGTTAGGCGTCCACTCATAGACGAGGCCGCGGTCGTAGTTGAGGGAGATGGACCAGCTGACCAGCTTTCCGAGGTCGGTACCCTGCTCGTCAAAAGCGAGTAGCTGCCAGGAGCCGTTGATGGGAGAGTTGTTGAAGGCCGTCCAGTTACCACCGATGGGGGCGAAAATCCCTGTGTACGGGGCTGATCCGCTGCTTAGGGGGGCGGTTGCGGCTGGGCTGAAGCAAGTTAGGGTTAGGTCTTCACCGTTACCGCCGAAGTTCCTGACCAGGGTTAACACCCGTCCATTTGGTGCGATGATCTGAATGGTGACGTCGTCCAGGTCTCCGGCGTTCTCGAGGCTTACGCAGATAGAGTTCAATTCCCGGGCTACGTTGGTGATGCGGTCGGGGGCGAAGTCAGTAATGGTAATAAAATTGAGGTAACCATTTACATCGTCCGGGTAAAATTCATTGCCGAAAGGTGCATTGGTAAAAGACTCGAAGGTGATGAACGTATCCGTACTCATTGCTCCGGCTACGTCGGGCTCAAAGGATTCTCCGAGACAGATGGAGGTATCGAAGACGGTGCGATCTACCAGTGGGCCACAAGTAGCACAGTTGGGAGCATAGGGAGGCAGTATATTGATAAGGACACTGGTGTCGTAAACACAGCCGTAATCATCAGTAGAGATGATGCGTATGGTGTTGGGCCCGGGGTTCTGCGCGTTAAAAATCACACTGTCAGTATCGAAAAAGCTGAAGTTGGAAAAGTCGTCGAAGGCGAAGTTGTTGATGGGGACCAGAAACGTCTCCTGGTTGGGGTACAGCGAGTTTACGAACTCGATGGACCATTCGTAGATGAAGCCGTTGTCGTTGGCAAGGTTATCACGGATGTTGAGGGCCCATTCTCCGTTGAGGGGGCAGCCTACAAGGGTGCCGAAGCTTTCCTCTGCGGCGTAGTCAATCTCTGGCATGGTCTGGGAGGCGGCGATATTGAACTCGTCCACGTGTTCGGCCATTGTTCTGGGTGCATTGGCCGTCCAACAGTAGCGGCCGGGTGGGTCGGCGGTATTGGTGTCTTGGTCACCCTGGCCGAGGAGTTGGCGTTGGACGTCGTCGGTGGTGGAGTAGCGGTGAAGGTCAAGTCGGTTGCCGTCGGGGCAGGAAATCCAGATGTCGAGGTCACCGAGGTAGCTGTGCTCCATGCTGGCACAGATGCGGACGAGGTCGCTGGCTTGGCCAACGGTCTGGCCGGGGTTGAAGTTAGAAAACACCAGGGGGCTGGAGTATTCCGTTCCGTTACCGTCGGGCAGTTCGGTGAGTTCGGTGAAGGTCTGGCTGGTATTGAAGGAGAACTCGACCGGTGTAGGGTCATAATCAATGGAGTTCGGGTTACCATCGCGGCCAACGGTCAGGATTATTTCTTCGCCGACACAGAGGTCTGAGGGCAGGTTATCCGGGGAAGAAAAGATGGGCGGCGGCGCTACGCGGACGCGCTGTCTAATGCGGTTGGTATTTTCGCAACCGTCGGCATCCTGAATAGTAAGCTGAATGAGGTAGCCGCCGGGATCGTTGTAAATGTGGGAAACGCTGGTAAGCCCTATGCCGCTTTCAACGGTGCCGTCCTGAAAATTCCAGGTAAATATTGAAGTGGCGTCGCTTTGAGTGTAGCGTAAATTATTCTCGTCGTAAATACCCTGGGCGCTGAACATGATTTCGTCGCCTGGGCAGATGTCTACGTAGCCATTCATGGCCGGCACTTGTGCGGGGACGGCGGTAATAATACCATCAATGGACTGGCAGGCGCGCACGCAGTTAATGCTGGCGGCCCAGCCGGTACCGGTACCCGTACTGGTAAATACGAAAGTGAGGCATCCGGTAAGGTTACTCTGGGTTGCGGTGACGTTGAAGCCGGGGGGGTCTCCGCCGGTGATTACTACCTGAATGGGGGCAGACGTGTCGTCTCCTCCGTAAACCGTAAGGTCACCGCTGATGTTAAGTTCCGTGAAGTTTACCTGGATATGGCTCAGGGCTCCTCCGTTGTCGGAGCAAATGGTGATCTCGTGGGTGGTGCCGTTGGCGGCGTGGTCGCCGTTCGCTCCGCCGGAGTCTAGGAGTACACCGGTGCAGGTATTCACCCGTCCACCCTGCGAGATTCGGATGTTTTGAGCGTCCACTGTTGAAGAGATTGTGAACAGGGTAAGAAAAATAAATAGTAAGCGAGCGTAAAATGGAGGCATCAGAAGGATGTTAGATCGGTCATACATTGCACCTGCGGCCGCGCCCTAATCACCCGAAAAGAAAAAGGGGATGATTAAATAACAGCAGTCAGCACTGAGAACAAAGGTAATTGGCGCGGAGTAAAGCCACGGACGGGATGGCGACAAAACGCAATGGCAGGTAGAACAAGCACATTTACCGGTAGTCATCTCTTTCGGATGATAACTCTAAACGGACGCATTATCTTTGGCGCAAAACGAAATTTAGCATGAAAGTATTGGACGGTAAAGCCCTTGCGGCCACAATAAAGGAAGAATTAAAGCAAGAAGTGGATGCTATTCGCCTTGCGGGTGGAAAAATTCCTCACCTGGCTGCGGTTTTGGTTGGTGAAGACCCTGCTTCTGAGGTCTACGTCCGCAATAAAGTCCGCAGTTGCGAGCTGGTTGGTTTCAAGTCGAGCCTTGTCCGCCGCCCGGCCGACGTGACGCAGGCTGAGCTGATGGAAATCGTTGACAAGCTCAATAATGATTCCGACGTAGACGGCTTCATCGTGCAGCTGCCACTGCCGAAGCACCTTGATGAAGACGCGATCAACTTGGCGATCGATCCGAAGAAGGATGTGGACGGTTTCACGCCGGTTAATATTGGGATGATGACCCTCGGTTTGCCGGCTTACCTACCCGCCACGCCGAACGGAATCATGACGATGCTGGACCGTTACGGCATCGAAACCAGCGGTAAGGAAGTGGTGGTGCTTGGCCGCTCCAATATTGTCGGTACGCCGATGACCATCCTGCTGAGCCGGAAAGGGAATCCTGGAAATGCGACGGTAACGATGTGCCACAGCCGCACGAAAGACCTTGCCTTTCACACCAAACGCGCGGATATTTTGGTGGCCGCGATTGGCATTCCCGAGATGGTGACAGCTGATATGGTGAAGGACGGTGCCGTGATTATCGACGTTGGTATCAACCGCGTGGAGGATGCTTCGCGCAAACGTGGTTACCGCCTTTGCGGCGATGTAGATTATAGCGGATTGGAAGGGAAAGTTGCTGCGATGACGCCCGTACCCGGTGGGGTAGGGCCGATGACGGTGGTCTCTTTGCTGATGAATACGTTGGCGGCTTCTAAGCGGTAGGCCGTTAGAAGGTTAGACTTTTAGGAATTGGACGGATACATTTATTAGGGCGGAAAGGCTCTTGCATCTTGGGCGCGGCCGCAGGATGCAGAGGACGTTTTATGGTAAGGTTTGGACTTGAGTTTGGTGGACGGAACGGAAATATCCTTTTGTCCTTAAATCAATTTTGTGCTTTTTTATAAGACGTACCTTAACGGAAAAAGAAGCGAACATGATGAAGATAAAGCCATTCAAACTCGAAAGGTATTACACCCTATATGAGCACTCTGCAAAATACTCAATCTGTAATTCTGACTGCGAAGCCATGACTATTAAGGAACTCCTTCGTTTAGAGAAAGGAGCCGAAGAGGAGTTCCATAATACGTGGCTCGGCTACACCGAAACGCAAGGAAACCCTAGCCTGAGAAGGGATATTTCTGCTATTTACAGCGAGGTTCTATCAAAGCAGATAACCGTTTGCACGGGGGCACAAGAGCCTATTTTCTTATTCTCTCACGCTGTCCTTAATTCAGGAGACGAAGTTATTGTGCAAACGCCTTGCTACCAATCTCTACAATCTGTACCAGAAAGCATAGGCTGTAAGGTGCTGGGCTGGAATGTGCGTTATGAAGGAGGTCGACCAACTTTTGTGATAGATGACTTAAAGGAACTGGTAAACAGCAAGACAAAGGTTATATATTTGAATGCGCCACACAATCCTACGGGGTTTCTTTTTACAAAAGAAGAACAACAAGCCATTATCGAACTAGCGAGGACTTACGGGATTATCGTTTTTTGTGATGAGGTTTATCGAGAATTAGAACACAGTCCAGAATTCGCCATTCCTGCCTTTGCGGATGCTTATGAATATGGTGTCTCGGTAGGCGTAATGTCTAAATCTTACGGCTTACCAGGGTTGAGGATAGGTTGGGTGGCAACCCAGAATCAGCCAATTTTGGATAAAATTGCTATTCTTAAAGAGTACACTACGATTTGTAATTCAGCCCCGAGTGAGTTTTTGGCGGGTGTAGCGCTGAGGAACCGACAAGTCATTTTAGACAGGAACTTAGGCATCGTCCAAAAGAATTTGCCATTGTATGAAGCTTTCTTCAAGAAATATTCGAACTTGTTTTCATGGCACAAGCCGAATGCGGGACCGATAGCTTTTGTAAAAATGCTCTTCGACGACGATGATATGGGCTTTGCAGGTCGAGTATTGAAAGAACAAAGCGTGTTAATCCTACCAGGAGGCGTTTATGGCCATAAAGGCTATTTTAGAATAGGGTTTGGAAGGAAAAATATAGCGGAAGACTTAAAGCAATTTGAGCATTTTGTCTTAGCAAATTTGGTGTAGAAGTATGGTTGAAGTAAGCTGTATTGATGTTGGGTACGGGTCTATGATGGAGGTGACTGAAATATCCGTCAGTCCTTAAGTCAAATGTTCGTTTTCGGGTGCTATTGCGGTTGAGGTGACTGAAATATCCGTCAATCCTTAAGTCAAATGTTCGTTTTCGGGTGCTACTGTGGTTGACGTGACTGAAATATCCGTCAGTCCTTAAGTCAAATGTTCGTTTTCGGGTGCTACTGTGGTTGAGGTGACTGAAATATCCGTCAATCCTTAAGTCAGCCCAACAAATCCCCAAATTCCAACATCTAAAAAAGAAAACACGCCATAATGCGCCTCCTTACCCTCTTATTTATCCTCTTTACCGCAAGTATTACTCTCCACGCCCAGCCCGCCGAAGTTCTCGAAATAGCCAAAGCCGCCATTACAAAAATGGACGAGGGCAAGATCGAAGAAGCCATCGCTATCCTGGAAGAAGCCTGGAAGATGGACCAGAGTAACCAACTCTATCCCTACGAAATCGGCTACGCGCATTACCTTAACAAAGACTATAAGGCCGCCGCCAAAGTACTGAAAAAGCTGGCTAAGAAACCAGGCGCAGAGAAGCAGGTATTCAGCCTCCTCGGCAACGCCTACGATAATCTGGACAATCAGAAAAAGGCCGTAAAAGCTTATAAGTCCGGCATTAAAGCACATCCTGAATCCGGTATCTTCTATGTAGAGCTCGGTATTCTGGAAGGACGGCGCAGCAACTGGAAAGAAGCCGGTAAGTACTGGGAGATGGGCATCGTCACTGAACCCAACTACCCTTCCAATTATTTCCACCTGGCCAACCTGTTTGCTCAGACGGATAACCGCATCTGGGCACTGCTCTACGGCGAGATCTTCATCAACCTGGAGCGCAACACTCAGCGAACACCAGTTATGAGTGAAAGTCTCTACGTTACCTGGCGCGAATCTGTGAAACTGGAAGGAGACTCCGTAACGATAAATCTGTACCAAGACATCAATTGGAGCATCACGGATGTAGATAACCTCAAATTTCCGGCTCCGCTGGTGTACGCCACCGCCGTAACCTTTGGCACCACTGCTGTGACGGGAGAAACGGACCTGAACAGCACCACACTCCATAAAGTCCGCGCGCAAACGCTGAGCTTCTGGGAAGACAAAGGCTATTTAAAGGAATACCCGAACGTGCTAATGGATTACCAGAAATTCGTTCGGAATGCCGGTCATTTTGAGACCTATAATCACTGGTTAGTGAGCCAGGGTGATCCCGTTGGGTGGGAGTTCTGGCTGGATACGCACGGGGAAGAATTCGATGCCTTTGTGGATTGGTTTAATGCCAACCCGCTGGAGATTCCTAAGGGTGAAATTATGGTTAGGTCTACGTTTTAAGGAACTGACGTTCCTAAGCCGCTTCACACATTCAAATATCCTACAGCGTACAACAGAGGCCGTACAGCTTCGTACAGAACTCTGTGAGGTAAATAAATCGCGGAAGCGATAAAGAGCCGAAGGCCCGCTAGCTAAAGCCTAATACCGATAAGCCTTAACGGTATCAACAAACGCCTTAACGCCATCCAAAGGCGTATCCGGATAAACGCCGTGACCGAGGTTAACGATATGATTGCCGCCGAAGGCGTCGATCATATCGTTCGTAGCAGTGATGATCTCATTGTGGGGCGCGTAAAGCTGAACGGGGTCGAGGTTCCCCTGAAGAACCTTCCCCTGCACCTGCGCGCGCGCCTGCACTGGATCGGCAATCCAGTCTAACTGAACGACGTCGCAGTTCAACTGGCTGATCTGCGGCAACGCGTGGCGGGCGTCTTTGGCGAATACGGTGATGGGGACCTCATCGCCGATCTCGTCGATGATGAGCTTGATGTAGCGGAGGCTAAATTCTTTGTAGTGCGCGGGCGGTAAAACACCGGCCCAGCTGTCGAAAATCTGGATCAGGTCGGCACCGTGGTGAATCTTGCCCTTGAGGTAAGCCGCTGTGGCAAGCGCGATCTTTTCCAGCAGGGCGTGGGCCAGCTTAGGGTCGCGGTACAACATGGCGCGGGCCTTGCTGAAGGTTTTACTGCCGCCGCCTTCGGTCATGTAGGCAAACAGCGTCCACGGCGCACCGGCGAAACCGATGAGGGGGACGCGGTTGTTGAGCAGCTTCTTCGTCGCATCGAGCGCATCGTAGACGTAGCCCAGGTGGCCTGGTGCGGCGTGTGCAGGGCGCAATTTCTCGACGTCCGCCATAGACTTGATGACTTCCGGGAAGCGCGGACCGACCTTCTCGATCATCGTGTACTTCAGCCCCAGTGCTTCGGGAATGACGAGGATGTCGCTGAAGATGATGGCTGCGTCGACGCCGAGTTCGTCGATCGGCTGAACGGTTACCTCCGCCGCGAGATCGGGCGTGGTTACCAGTTCGATGAAGCCGCTAAGTTCCGCACGCAGGGCACGGTACTGAGGCAGGATGCGGCCAGCCTGACGCATTAGCCACACGGGAGGGCGTTCAACTTGTTCGCCACGGGCGGCGCGGAGGAATAGGTCGTTGTCGTATTTTGTCATCAGCCGCTAAGGTAGCGGATAGGAATCAGTGGACGTAAGGTGGGGGAGAAAGTTGACACTCTTGGGACATGCCTTAAGCGTTTAGGGACGCGGATAGAATAAAGTGTGACTTGCTGACTTGGCGTTTCTGTCCTTGATATACTACCGTCGGCAACTTGAGGTGAAAATGTGTTCGCGCCAGCGAACACGGCCTTCTCACCGGTCGCCTGTAAGGGTGATCCCTCGCGGTCGCCGAGCGTAGCCGAGGTAGTCGTTTGTCTAGAGATGTAACGTCAAATACTTTCGGCAATCACCCCTCGGATTCACGCGTTTGGCTCCATATCGATGGTAATGTTGATGCGTTCTTCGGAGCTTTCGTTCGTAATCCAGTGCGGATCGGTAAGGTTCAGGTACCAGCATTCGCCTTGCTGCATACCGAGGGGCTTACCGTTGAGGTGAAATGTAACCTTGTCGTTAATAAACACTGGGATGGTGGGCCGGATAACGGAGCGCTCAATGCGTAGACCAAGTGTGGGATCAGTATGCTCCTGCACTTCTGCTCCTGGGGCAAGCCGCAGGATGCGAACCAAAGTTACACGGGTATTTTGCTTGAAGAAATCAACTACTTCCTTCAGGTAGGGAGATTGTTGGAGCCTTGAGGTGTCTTTCCATACCGTCCAGGTGCCATCGGCATAGTCGTCCGCAGGAGGGGGGGATTGGCAGGGGCGAATCAATGGTATATGCCGGTCCGCGCAAAGGGATGGAATCGGCGTTCCTAAGCTCAAGCGCCTCTATGTCCGCCTGCATTTTTGCTGCGTCGAATGAGAAGGGAAGCTTAACCCGGTCTGGAGTTGACGCCACATTGTTGTTGGCGTTGGTCATTATTTCGAGGTGCGTTTGGGTTGAAGTTCGCTTTTTTTCTAGGTTTTAGCTCATAATACGGCGCGGCCGCTGGATGCAAGGCGAGTTGAAGGGCAAAGCAGGGCTTATTGGGGTTGTTACTCCTCTTGAATTTTCTTATTATGTATTTAATGTTGACAGACCACTAGGCTTTGGTGCCGGAGAAGAAAATGTAGATTTACATTCCTAGAACTCTAATGATGCGGCTATTTATCTTTCTTTTTTTGTCCCTATCGTGTGCCGTAAATTCACCTTGCCAGTCTCAAAGAATTGTGTCTTTTGCACAATCGTTTACCATCAATCCGCACACGGCAGGAAAAGTTGAGTGTTCATTACCGGAGTCACTTACCGGCAGGCAATCCGCGCTGCTTTTACAGTATAACCGTGCGCCGGACGATACCCTGCGTAAGGACGGTGGACTTGTTGCTGTATGGAAAATAGCTAGAAGCCAAGAGCCCCAGCAAATTGTTGTATTGTCCACCCTGAAACTAACTGAGAACTCTCTACGTAAAGCAAGCCCAAACGTACTGGAGCGTCAGCAGAGGGAAGATGTTTCAATCTATCTTGAGCCTGAGAAAACGATTCAGTCTAATGATGCAAAAATTGCAGAGATTGCAGCAAACCTACGAGGTTCTGATGACAAGGAATCAGCAAGGAATGTATTCAATTTTGTCAAAGACCACCTTGAGTACAACCAGTTTTACAACCAGCGACAAGGTGCTAAGAAAGCGTTGAAGAAGGGTAAGGGAGATTGCACGGAGTACTCCGAACTGATGATTGCCTTTTTACGAAATCTTGGTATTCCCGCCAGAATGGCAATGGGTGTCACACTCATGGAAAGTGAAGAAGACCGAGTGGGATACCATAATTGGGTGGAAGTGCATTTTGATGACTTGGGATGGATCAGTTTTGATCCTACCTGGGCAGATGCTGAGCGTGCGTTCACCACATTTGAGAGAATGGAGAATAGGTACATTCTCTTGGGATATGGACATGCTGCTTCAAGCTATGGGGTCAGGATGAGTGGCGGGGATTACCGGGTTGAGCACAAGGCGAATTGGGAAGATCCTATCGCCCCTATTAGACTTAGAATTCATTTGGCCCTGTACAGTGATAGCATTAGCCAGGCTCATAAGTCGATAGACACCTTATTGTCGTGGTCACCAGAAGAAGTAAGGTACATAAGTTTAAGGGCTGAAGCCTTCATGCGGGAGGGCGATTTCGAGACGGCACTTCCGCTAATTCAGCTATCTTTCGTCAAAGCTGAGCACTTTATGGATGAAGACCAATCCAAACTTAATATGGCTGCCTACATGGCCAATACAGGCAAGAAGAAAGAAGCGATGGAATTATTGATCGCTTTGGAAAAGGAGCGTGAGTTTAACGCGGTAATGGTCAGTTACAATCCGCTCTTTTCCCCGCTAAGCGACCAGGAAGATTTTCAGCTGCTGAAGGCCAGAGGTGAAGCGCTGAACCAGAAGATGGCGAAGGAGTTTGAGGCAAGAGAAGCCGCTGTTGGACGGAAGAACTAACCGCCAAAATTAATGTGACAAACCTTAGTATTTTGATGGCGATACGGAGGGCTTGTTTTTGTAATTTCCTGACCTTCTACTTCTTCAATGGAGCGAACTGCGTCGTTCCGAACTTTAGGTACGGACGAATAAATGAGCGCTAAGACTTACCTTAACGTCCTAATCCATTCAACAACGATCAACTATGTTCATCATCGGATCATACGGCTTGGCCGTCGCCTTCTGCATCATCACCATGTTCTGCTGGGGTTCCTGGGCCAACACCCAGAAGCTCGCTTCGGAGAAATGGCGCTTCGAGCTTTTTTACTGGGACTACGTCATCGGTATCGTGCTGCTGGCGCTGTTGCTGGGCCTTACTTTCGGTAGTGCGGGGGATGCCGGACGGCCTTTTCTCACCGATCTGGCGCAGGCGGACAGTGGTAATCTAGGCTCGGCGATTCTCGGCGGGGTGTTGTTTAATGCTGCGAACATTTTGCTGGTTGCCTCGATCTCCATTGCGGGCATGTCGGTAGCTTTTCCAACGGGTATCGGCCTAGCGCTGGTCATCGGGGTAGTCGTGAATTATCTTGACCGGCCCGAAGGGGACCCCGCCTTACTTTTCGGTGGTGTCGCTTTGGTAGCCGCAGCGATCCTGTTGAATGCCTATGCCTACCGGCGGGCGAGTAAAGATTCGAAATCAGTGTCCACAAAGGGCTTACTGCTGGCCATCGTCGCAGGTTGTTTGATGGGTTTTTTCTATAAATACGTAGCGAACTCGATGTTCAGTGACTTCACCGTGCCGGAAGCGGGGAAACTAAGTCCGTATTCTGCCGTCTTCGTATTCACTATCGGAATCCTACTTAGTAACTTCTTGTTTAACACACTACTGATGCGCTTTCCTTTTGTAGGGCAGCCCGTCAGCTACGGAGACTATTTTAAAGGTGGATCGCGGAACCATCTCATGGGCGTACTTGGGGGCATCGTATGGTGTATCGGTATGGCGTTCAGCATCCTGGCCAGCGACCAGGCCGGCCCGGCCATCAGCTACGGGCTCGGGCAGGGCGCAACCATCGTGGCGGCTATCTGGGGAATTTATATTTGGAAAGAGTTCGCCGGGGCACCAAAAGGGACTAATTCCATCCTCAACGTAATGCTCATTTGCTACCTCTTTGGGTTGGGGCTGATTGTGGCTGCGGGGTAGAGGTTAGGAGCTAGGGAACTAGACGTAAACTAGCTTCTAATGCTCCAGGTTATAGCTTCTAGTTTCTAAAATACGGCGCGGCCGCAGGATGCAAAGCAAGTCGTCGGAGGGCAAAGTGAGGTTTATTAGCATTGGTACTCATCTAAAATTTTCTTATTATGAAGTCAATAATTGTCATCGGTTCCAGTAACACCGATATGGTGGTAAAGACGGAGCGCTTTCCCAAGCCGGGGGAGACCATTATTGGAGGGGAGTTCTTTCTGTTTGCTGGCGGTAAGGGGGCAAATCAGGCGGTTGCCGCGGCTAAGTTGGGCGGAGACGTATGTTTCGTCGCCAGGGTAGGGGACGACTCCTTCGGGCGGCAGGCCGTGGAGGGTTTTGAGGCGGTTGGCATCGACTGTCACCACGTTAGTACCGACCCCGACCAAGCTTCCGGTACCGCCATGATTACCGTCGACGCTTCCGGAGAGAACAGCATTGTTGTCGCCCCCGGAGCGAACAACACTTTGCTGCCCGAGCACTTGTCTGAAGTAGACTTCACCGCCGCTAGCTTGGTACTAATGCAACTGGAAACTCCGCTGGAGACTATCCTCGCTGCTGCCCAGGCTGCACGGGGTAAATGCGTCCTCAACCCCGCTCCAGCCCAGGCTTTGCCCGCTAACTTACTCGACGGGTTGTTCCTGATCACCCCCAACGAGACGGAAGCCGAACTGCTTACGGGTGTTTTTCCAACTGACCCTGCATCCTGCGTCCGCGCCGCTAAAATATTACACACCAAAGGCGTTGAAAACGTAGTTATTACCCTCGGCGCTGCCGGCGCATTTTTCTCCGACGGGAATGATCACTTCACGGTCTCCGCCCCTGTGGTTAAGGCGATAGACACCACGGCCGCCGGTGATACCTTCAATGGTGCTCTTGTTGTCGGGCTGGCGGAAGGGCAAGGCTGGCGTGAGGCTACTGAATTTGCGGTTAGAGCCGCCAGCATTTCGGTAACGCGGATGGGCGCGCAGGCTTCGGTGCCTGGACGTAGGGAAGTAGAGCCTTAAGATAAGGGGGATTCTGGCTTTGCTTTATGCAATGTGCCATGAACAGAATTGGAGTATTGCTACTGTTTTATCATACTTGCTCCTACGAAGAAGCCAATACTTTCTTTGAAATTGCTTACCTTTGCGGCTGATTCCCTATTCTTAAGATTAAGAGTGGTGAGTTGTCTTTTATCACAAAAAAATAAACAATGGCAGATAGTTTTAATAAAAAAGAAAGAGAGAAGAAGCGGCAGAAAAGAAAGAAGGAGAAAGCATACAGAAGAGAGCAAAAAAAGACAGAAGATAACAAGCCGGCTGAGTTCATGTATGTAGACGAAGACGGTAACTTGACAACAGAAGTACCTGACTTTACCAAGAAGAAGAAGACGAACGTGGAGGATATTGAAATCAGCACGCGTAAGTCAGAAAAATCGGACGAATCTAAGTATACAAAGACGGGTATTGTGAAATTTTTCAATTCTGAAAAGGGTTACGGTTTTATCGATACTAGTGAGAATAGTGAAAGCTTTTTCGTCCACGCCGACAACCTGAACCAGGATGTCAAAGAAGGTGATCACGTAAGCTTTGAAATTGGAAAAGGGCCAAAGGGGCCAATCGCTACCGACGTCACATTAGTGGTGAAGTAGTTTTAAGGTTAGCCATCAAACAAAGTGTAGTTATATAATTCCAATGCTAAATAGTTTAGTTGCGGCAGATAAATTATTGCATAAAGTGCCCATAAAGTTCCTTTCTTAGGGATAGGGTAATTGTGACATCGGTTGTTCAAGATGGAGTGATCGAAAGGTGGATATATAAATTAAGCCATTGCTAACAGAGGTCTTCGTTTCGGAGGCCTCTTTCAGTAGTGTGAAGAAGTGCTTAACTTCCCAGTCAAAACCACCTGCTCATGCGTTTCTTATTCCTTCTCCTTCTATTGATTCTTGCGATATCTCCTGCCGACGCCCAGCGCCGCAAAAAGAAGGAATCCCGCGAAAATATACCGGTCGTTGCACCGGTTGTTTCCACCCTCACCGACACCATTTTCAACGGCCTCGAATGGCGCAACATCGGCCCTTTCCGTGGTGGCCGTTCGGTAACCTCCAGCGGAGTTGTCGGTAAGCCCGGTGTTTACTACATGGGCTCTACTGGTGGCGGTATTTACAAGACGGTAAACGATGGCATCAGCTGGCAAAACATATCTGATAAATTTCTTGAAACCGGAACTGTCGGTGCGCTGGCCGTCTCGGAAAAGAACCCCAACGTCGTCGTTGCCGGTATGGGCGAACACGCCGCCCGGGGTGTGATGACTTCGATGGGAGACGGCGTCTACCGCTCCACTGACGCCGGTAAAAGCTGGACGCACATCGGCCTGGATGAAAGCCGTCACATTGGCGACGTAGTGATTCACCCGGATGACCACGAAGTCATCTTCGTCGCCGCCCAGGGCGCGCAGTTCGGACCGGGCGGAGAACGTGGCGTTTACCGCACTACCGACGCCGGAAAAAGTTGGGAACGTACCCTCTACGTCAACGAAACGACCGGCTGTGTCTCCCTAGTGATGGATATGAACAACCCGCTGGTACTCTATGCCGCCATGTGGGACCACCAGCGGAAACCATGGACGATGACTTCCGGCGGCCCCGGCTCCGGCCTCTATAGATCTGCTGATGGCGGAGCTACCTGGAAGAAGATGAGCAAGGGCTTGCCAGAAGAATTCGGTAAGGCGGGCATCTCTGTCTCCCGCGCTAACTCCGAGAAGGTCTACGCAGTAATGGAAGCCAAAGGTGAGGAAGGCGGTGTCTACCGCTCCGACGACGGCGGAGACAGCTGGAACCAGGTCAGCAAAGACCGCGTCAACATCGCTCGCTCCTGGTACTATATGGAAATTTTTGCTGATCCGCAGGACGAAAACACCGTCTATGTCGCCAACGCGCCGGTAATGAAGTCTACCAACGGTGGTAAAAGCTGGGACCGGGTAAGTACCCCCCACGGCGATAACCACCACCTCTGGATCGATCCGCTCAATAACCAGCGAATGGTGAACTCCAACGACGGTGGAGCGAACGTCTCGAACGATGGCGGCAAAAGCTGGAGCAGCCAGCAGAACCAGGCCACCAGCCAGTTTTACCGCGTCATAACCGATAACCTGGTGCCTTACAACGTCTACGGCGGCCAGCAGGACAATTCTGCCATCCGAATTACCAGCCGGACTTCCGGGCGTGGTATTGACTGGAAGAACTGGGAATCCGTCGCCGGCTGCGAAAGCGCCTTCCTCGCCTTTGATCCCGACAACCCAACGATCGTTTACGGTGGCTGCTACCAGGGCATCATCGAGAAATGGTTTGCGGACTCCAAGACAGCGAAGGCCATCAAGGAATACCCAGAGTTGGCACTGGGTAATAATCCGGCCGACTTTAAATATCGCTTCAACTGGAACGCGCCCATCATCAGCTCTCCGCACGACCGCAATACGATCTATCACGCCGGAAACGTCGTGTTTAAAACGACGGACGGTGGCATGAGTTGGTCGGAAGTTAGCCCCGATCTGACCCGCAACGAAAAGGATAAGCAAGGCCCCGGTGGCGGTCCTTACACCAATGAAGCTGCCGGCGGAGAGAACTACAATACGCTGATGGCGCTGGTGGAGAGCCCGCACGAAGAAGGCGTCCTCTGGGCCGGTAGTGACGACGGGCTGGTTCACCTCACCCGTAACGGCGGCGTAAACTGGACCAACGTTACCCCACCGAACCTCCCCGAAGGCATCATCAATAGCATCGAAGTATCTCCCCATGATTCGGCAACGGCTTACGTAGTCGTTATGCGCTATAAGCAAATGGACCTGAAGCCTTACATCTTCAAGACCACCGATTATGGCCAGACTTGGCGGCCGATTACCAACGGCATTACGGGTAAGCACACTTTCGTCCGGGTAGTCCGCGAAGACCCCGGACAGGCTGGCGTGCTTTACGCTGGTACGGAGACCGGCGTTTTCTTGTCCATTAACGGTGGGGACAGCTGGGCACCTTTCCAACTCAACCTTCCGGTTGTACCAATTAATGACCTAGTCTTTCAGGCTAATGACCTGATCGCTGCTACCGCTGGCCGTTCCTTCTGGATTCTGGACGATGTCGGTGCACTGCGCAATCTCGGAGCTGATCGTAAAGCCGTGGAGATGGTTGCTCCCAAAGAGAGTCACCTTATCCTTGGTGGCAAACAACGCTCTGCAGCTGCTGGCCTCGGCGAAAACCCTGCTGCCGGCGTTACCGTTGATTACTACCTGCAAGAACCGGGCGATAGCAGCGATGTGACGCTGGAGGTACTCGAAAACGGTAAAGTAATCCGTACCTATTCCAGCAAGGAGGTCAAGGGCTTTAAGGCCTGGCCCGGAGGGCCGGGCAAACCGGAAGTGCTGCCCGCGAAAGCTGGCTTCAATCGCTTTACCTGGGATTTCCGCCGGGACGGGCTTCCGGCTGTGGATAAAGTCTTCGTATACGGTAGTTATGATGGGACGCTCGTCGCTCCAGGAACGTACACCCTCCGTTTGAAGCAGGGAGAAGTGGTTACTGAAACCACCGCTAAGGTTTTAGCTAATCCAACAATCAAAGCCTCGGCGGCGGACTATGCTGAGCAACAAAGCATCTTGGCTCAGGTCTGCGAAGCCATTACCGATCTGCACGACTCTGTCAACAAACTCCGTTCCGCAAAAGACCAGCTTTCGGCGCATAAAAAGCTACTGGCGGAGAAACCTGCTGCCAAAGAAGTAATCGTTTTAGCGGATACACTGATTGCCCACATCGATGCTTGGGAGCGGGAATTGGTACAACCCGATCAGAAGACCTTTCAGGACGTCATCAACTTTCACAACCGCCTGAACGCGGAGTTGATGGAGTTGAAAGACTATGTCGATGGCCCGCACCCAACCGTTACCGCCGGGGCTAAGGCCCGGCTGGCCGACTTGATGGAGGAGTGGGCTCCACTGGCCGCCCGACGGGGGGCTATTCTTGGGGCGGAGATGACGGCTTATGATAAGGCGTTTAAGGCGCTGGGATTGGGGGCTGTTATTTTGGATTAATGAGGGGGGGTAGGCTGTAAGGGAAGATGTATACATCGATAAGCTAAGTTTGGTCATCTGTGAAAAGATGACCGGTGCCGTTTTCTGCCTGTTTGTAGTTTTTAATGTATCTTGGGTCGGACGTATTTTAATGTCCAGTAGTGCAGTCTTATCAGCACTATTGTTAACTAAAATAAAACTAGCAAGCCGATGGGACGCCCTAACATGCTAAAATCAAAGCCGCAAATGGTGATTGACAGCTTTGGCATCGATCGAGAAAAGTACCCCGTAGTATTGTTAGGAGTCCGGGGGTCCTATTTGAATAAAGGTAAAAAAGGAGTGAATGACCGAAATATAAACGACGATGCTATTTTTGTAGACATCAGGCTAAATCGTCAGTCAGTTTATAAGTCAGTTTGTTATTCATTCAACGGGAACACCGATCCTTCCTACATTAGACAAGGGAAAGGCACAATTAAGGGAAAGAAGGGGATGTTCGTACTGGACCCGGGCGTTTACTACGCGCATAGAATTGGAGTGCACCGTGGTAGTCCAAAAAATCATCACAACGCTTTGGTTCAATGGGATGAGGGTGAGAACAACAAAACGTCTGAAAACAAAGGAAAAGTCAAAGGGCATAGAGACGGCGGTAAAGGAGGAAAGAACAAACCGTACCCAGT
>JAPKCQ010000484.1 GCA_026421165.1 Lewinella sp.
GTGGCGTGTACGATGAGGCCAAGCGCTTCCAGGAGGCGATGACGATGGCCTACCATACTTTTCACGGTCTGGAAACCCGCATCGTCCGCATCTTTAATACCTACGGACCCCGAATGCGGGTGAACGACGGCCGGGTACTGCCTGCCTTTATCAGTCAGGCCATCCGCGGTGAGGGGCTGACGGTCTTCGGCGATGGGAGCCAAACGCGCTCTTTCTGCTACGTCGATGATCTGGTGGAAGGTATCTACCGCCTCCTGCTTAGCGACTACGCCCAGCCCGTCAACATTGGTAACGAAGACGAAATCACGATCATGGACTTCGCTAAAGAGGTTCTCGAACTGGTCGGTAACAAAAAAGCAAGCCTCGATTACCGTTCACTTCCGGTGGACGACCCGAAGAAACGACGGCCTAATACCGAGTTGGCGAAAAAAGTGCTTGACTGGGAGCCTACCATTAGCCGGGCGGAGGGGCTAGCCAAGACGTTGCCTTATTTTTTAGACAAGGTGAAGTAAATCTGGCATCTGTTGATCAAAACGATCTCTTCTTCCTCCAGCAAAGCTATCACGAGCAGCTTCTCGAAGACAAGGAAACAAAAATAGCAATAACCCGGGCTAAAAGCCCTTGACCAAAGATAATGAAAACTTTAAACGGGACAAGATCGACTATTAATTCGAACCAAATGCTGTCCGATCTTCGCAGTGGCAAAAAAGCCATCTCCGTAATCGGCCTGGGCTACGTGGGCCTTCCGCTGGCCCTGGAGCTGGCGAAGAAGTTTCAGGTCATCGGCTTCGACATCTCTGAACCGCGCGTTGAGATGATGAAGCGGGGCGAGGATCCCAGCGCAGAACTGGACTCCTCGGCCTTTGCTGACAAAAACGTTCTTTTCACCTGCGACCCCGCCGAATTAAAAAATGCCGCATTTCATATTGTTGCTGTGCCTACCCCGGTGGACGAAAGCCGGACGCCTAACCTAAGGCCTCTGATTGGTGCTTCCGCAACGGTCGGTAAAGCCCTGAGTGTGGGAGATATCGTCGTGTTCGAATCTACCGTCTACCCAGGCTGTACGGAAGAAGACTGCGTCCCTGTTCTAGAAAAAGAGAGCGGCCTAAGCTTTGGTGAGTTCACCGTAGGTTACTCCCCCGAACGCATCAATCCGGGCGATAAAGAACATACGATCGCTAACATCTTAAAAATCGTTAGTGGCAGCGATCCGGAAACACTGAAGGTCGTATCCGGCGTGTACGGAGACGTGATTACCGCCGGTATTTACGAGGCCAAAACCATCAAGGTGGCGGAGGCCGCCAAGGTGATCGAGAACAGCCAGCGCGATGTCAACATCAGCTTTGTCAACGAACTGAGTATGATCTTTAGCAAGATGGGAATTGATACCCAGGACGTGCTGGAAGCCGCCGGTACAAAATGGAACTTCCTGCCCTTTCGCCCCGGACTGGTGGGTGGTCACTGCATCAGCGTGGACCCTTACTACCTGCTGCACAAGAGCATTAAGATGGGCTACGACCCCCAGGTGATCGCCAGCGGCCGCCGCATCAACGATCGGATGCCGGCCTTC
>JAPKCQ010000238.1 GCA_026421165.1 Lewinella sp.
AAGTAGCAGTGGTGCCATTGCCGCTCGGAAAAAATCGATCAGCAGTACGTTATAAGTAGACGTTGGATCAATCACAAGTGCCGTAGCAACCAGTACAATAATGTTAAAGGGAATATGAATGAGCGGATTAAGAATAAATGCCCTACTTGAATTCATGGCCGCTAGCCCATTGATCAAAACGCTCAATCCGATCGTCCCCCCCAGTAATACCAATTCGCTGTTGAGCCCCTGGTAGTCTTCCCCAAGCAACCATAGTATTTGATTGGGTATTAAAGAGACCGTGGTCGGAACAAGAAAAGCCAGTACGACCAGTACCAATTCTATTTGGAGAAACCGCTTAGCGAGTGACTTTTTATCGTTTCCTAGTCGAGCAAACCTGGGCGCAACTATAAGAACAAAGAGCGAGTTGACAACCGAGAAAACCATCGATAAGCGCGATAAGGCACCAATTTCCGCTACACTCTCGACCGTACCAAAAAAGGAGATCAACCAAACTGATATTTGACCGGATAGTCCAAAATATATAGCAGTCGGCATGGCCCTTTTGACGATGCCTATTAATTCATTTTTCACCTGAACTGATTCCTCGCCAGAAATCGATGCATACTTTTCGCTCAACCGCCGGAGTCGCACGTTAGCTATGTACTGGGCAACACCGGCTCCAAGAATAGCCAGAGCTGCGAATGGAAAAACAAATAAAGTTGCTACGCTAATGCCTAACCTCAACAAATTTTGTTGAAGATTAATTGTTTGAAGTGGGACAAGATCCTGGTTAAGCTTTATGGAAAGGTGGTAAAGCCCCGCCGATAGCTGACTATAAAAAGCAGGCAGCATGGACAAACACAGCAATCCGCCCATAAGGTACGAGGCACCGTTTTTATGCAACATATAAAAGACGATAGGACATACCAACAGATAGCAGAAGAGTCCTAATTTTCTCCTCAACTTTAAAGCAGTCTGTATTACCCTTCCTAATTTAACCTTATCCCTGTAAACCTGTCCACCAATCTTCATGACACCGGAAGCGACCCCTGAACCAGACATCAACGCGATACTCCCCATCATGGTGTTAACAATCGTGTAAAAGGCATATTCATCTTTTGGAAGCAGTCGAATGATCAGAATACCACTTAGAAAGCCGATAACTTTCAGCAGTACTTCTATGGCCGTGACAATGCTAATTTTTTTAGCAGCTTCTTTTATGCGGTTACTTAACAAGCTCTGGTGTTATTTGCTTTATTCACTACGCGCCTGAACGTCTTCTTATTGATAATACCCATACCCATACTTATACCCATAATTATACCCCCGGTCAAAGTCCACCCCATTAACGACCACCTGTACGTTAGGCAGTTTCCCCGGTGCTGCCACCTCGTCGATTACTTCCAAGCTGATTTTTGGGCTGTAGCCCAACTTAACTACGTAGAGCGTAACGTCCACGAATTTGCTAAGCTGCAGCGCGTCCGAAACCGGCCCGACGGGAGGAGAATCGATAACGATGACGTCAAAATCTTGCTTAAGGCGCTCGATTAGTTCGGCAACTCGGGAGCGTAGAAGTAATTCGGCGGGATTAGGCGGAATGGGTCCACTCTCAATGATAAAAAGGTTTGCATTTTCTGTGGGCTGGAGAATCTTCTCGTAGTTTACCTTACCGATAAGGTAGTTGGACAGCCCTATCCGGGAGGAGGTCGCTTTGTTGTCATTGCCCCTAGCCGTATTAAATAAGCGCGGTTTACGCATGTCTGCTCCGACTAGCACCGTACGCTTATTGCCCTGGGCCAGGGTGTGGCCCAGGTTGGAAGAGATAAAGGTTTTACCCTCCCCGCTGATTCCGGAAGTGATCAGGACGACGGGGGTACCCTCCGAAGGAAAGAGGAAACTTAAGTTCGTCCTCAGCAGTCGGAACATCTCCGCTGCCGCCGAATGCTTGCCCTTTCCGACGACGATTTCCTCTTTTTCGGACGACTTCGCGATCCGGGCAATGGTGTTGCGAGACGTCCAATTTTTGAGTTCCGCTTCCCGTTGGATACGGCCGTCGAGAATTTCTCGCAGAAAGAAGAATATGGCCGGCAGCAGTAGGCCAAGGCCAATGGCCATGACGTAAGACTGGGTCGGCCGGGGCGATATAGCGAACCTACTGGGCCGGGCCCGATCGATAATCCGGGTATTGGGAATCTGGGCGGCAATGGTAATGGCCGCTTCCTCCCGTTTTTCCATCAAGAAAATGAAAAGGTTCTGCTTGATCTGTTGCTGGCGCATGATCTGGAGTATCTGCCGCTCGTTCTCCGGAATGGCATTGAGGCTACGCTCGATGGGCGCTACGCGCGCGCTCAAGCGATCAGCACGAGCGTCCGTTTCCTGGTACATCGTAAGGAGACTGCGCTGTAAGCTAGCCCGCAACTCACGCAACTGCTCATCATAAGTAGCCACAATGGGATTATCCAGCGTAGCTACTTCCAAACGCTGATCACGCTCAAAGATAAGTTCGTTGTAGCGATTGAGCCGTGCGGCCAGAGAACCATCAATGATCTCCGAGGAGACGGAAACGGGCGTATAGGTGTCTGCCGTTTCTTGTAATTGGTTACGTATTTCCTCGATGAGTGACTTGCGGACTTCCAGTTCCGAAAGCTCAGCATCCGCGGCGCTAAGCTGCTCCAAGTAGCTGGCACCCTGCACGGACTGCTCCACGATAACACCTTCCCGTTGGCGGAAGCTGGAGAGGGACGCCTCCACGGCAAAAAGCTCCCGAGACACGAAGCCAAGGCGCTCGTCGATGAAAGCTATCGTCTGTTTCCCCGTAAGGGTACGTTCGCGGATAATTTTTTCGTTATAGATGCGAATCAGCTGATTGATCACTTCAGCGGCCCGCTCTGGTACTACATCGACATAACTTGCCTGTACGGTGTTTGACTTGCCCCTACGGTTCACCGAAAGCCTTCCTAGCATACCTCCTGCTACGCTTTCGGGGTCATGATGAGAGATATATAAAGAAGAGCTCTCTTCTAGGGGTCGTCGGTAAGAAGCGCGGGTGATAAAAGCAAAGGCTCGGTTACCAAGGGTGAATTTGTCACCGGAGATATAGGCCGTCGTGTCCTGTCCGCGCACAAGGTAGTGGCGACCAAGCGGTGTGCTCAGTAGTTCTACCCCTCCGTACTTTATTTCCGCTGGCTCTAGGTCGATGGTATCAAGCGGGACAACGGCAAAGTCTTCCGGGCGAAAAAACTCGGTGTCACGAATTTTTCCGAGGTGAGTTATCTTAAGGTTGAGTCCCAATTTTTCCACTACCTCGGTCATGAGGCTGCGGCTGGTGATGATGTAGAGCTCGTCTTCAAGACTGTTCTCTTCATTAAAGCCAAACTGCTGGGTGAACTGGCGGGCGGAAACCCCGTCGCCGGCCGCCGGGTCCTCGATGATGAAGGTCCCGGAAGTCCTGTACATGGGTATGCTGTAACGCAACTGCGTCCACGTCGTGCCTCCCGCTATTAGAAGGGCCAGCAGAAACCAGTACCAGTTCTTACGGTAGCGGTAAAGCAGTGACTGGTAATCAATGTTAATTATTGGGATGGTTGAATTTCTTTCCTCCGAAGGCAACTGTGTTGGCTGAAACAAGCTGAAGTATTTGTGAGTAGAAAAAAAGCTTACACCTCTTCCCTCTCCTGAGAAAAGGGGAAACGTGACAAACGTTGGGGCGAGTAAGGAACGCCGATTTAACTTTGTGTGCTTGTATTAATTTCTGGAAAGGGCGACAATCAAGGTTATCACCGACAGAGCGGCGGTAGCGTAAGAGATGATTCGCTGAGCTGGGTCGGCGATAATCGCCGTTTTTGCCCTAATGGGCTGCGCGTAAATAACGTCGTTCTGCTTGAGGTAGTAAAACGGGCTGTCGAAAATCTCTGCGGTTTGCAAGTTCAACTTTTCGTAAGCCCGCTGCCCTTCTGTCTCCCGAATTACGATAACTTCATGACGGTTTGCGTAGTCCGTAAGGTCGCCCGCCATGCCCAAGGCATCGAGTACGGTGACCCTTGGATTGGTTAGTCGAATCAAGCCAGGCGTATTTACCTCGCCCAAAACGGTGATCTTGAAATTAAGGAGTCGGGCCGTCACGACCGGATCCTTCAAGTATACTTTCAGCTTTTCGCTGATGAAGCCCTTCAACTCCCGCAGGTTCATCCCCTCTACTTTCAGTAGCCCTAGTAAGGGGAAGTCGATAAAACCACCCCGATCGACAATGTAGCCCTTGAAGAGCTCCAAAGCACTCGGACCGCCCTGCCCCGCATTGGCTGTCGCCGGTTCGATGTTGAAGGGGGCAGCGGCCTCCGGGTCGACGCTGTAAACGTTTATCCGCAATAAATCATTTGGTTCTACGTACAGCTCCAGGGCATTCTCAACCGCCTGGGTGGTTCCGTACGGAAGTGACGCACCGTTAAAAGTGATCAGTTCTTTATGGGAGACGCACGAACTAAGAAAGGCGAGTAAGCAGCAAAACGGTAGATATCGATGGAGCATATGAAGAACTTAAACAAGGCTAATATTCTTAAACTGGTGCTTTGAAAAAAGCCGTGCTATTTTTTTACTACTCAACGCAGTACGGATGACCTCTAGTTGGCCGTTGTTATGCAAGTCGGTACCAATGAAGGAAACCATTCCTGCTTCGACCAACTGATGAGCGCATCTTTCTACACCTTTGCCGTAATAGCCCGCCAGAGATAGAAGGTTAACCTGCAGTTCACAACCTATATCAATTAACCTGCTAAACTGATCTGCAGATCGGTGCCAGTATTGGTAACGCTCCGGGTGTGCCATCACGGGAATATAACCACCAATGCAGAGCTGAAAAATTTGGTCTTCCGCGCCCGGGGAAGCGGCAATGTATGAAAGTTCTACCAGCACGCGATTACCGGGTAAAGTTAACAGCTTACCGCCGTCGATCAGTGCTCCGAAGCGATCATCCATCATATACTCTGCTGCTGCGGCTAGCTGCACAGACTTGCTCTCCAGAGGTAAGTTAGTACGCAGTAAGTCCATCGCCTCAACGATGGTCGCAGGCGTATTTGGGTAACGATCAGTAATGACATGAGGCGTGGCAAATAAGGACTCGAACCCTAGCTCCCTTAGGCCACTCACTAACGCAAGGCTCTCCGTCACATTTTTCGCCCCGTCATCAATGCCAGGCAAAATGTGAGAATGCATATCAACACCCAAGAAACGGTAGTCCGCGAACAAATGCGTACGCTGAAAGGAACTGAAAGTAAACACTCGCTTCACCATGAGAATCTTGCAAAATTTTTCGTTAGTAGTCGTAAACGATAGACTGATTAATTGAACAGAATTCCTGGATTATCAACATGGCTTCGCCGTCCATCTGTCGAGAGAAGTAAGCTAAAACTCAACATATATGAAATGATTTTATGCTGAACGGTCAGCATTTTATCACTTACTGCAGGATTCCAGTATTTTCTGGAATTCTGGTATATATGTTGAGTATGCTTCCTCTGTCGAGAAGGCTAGTTATCCAATAATAATTAGTGTAATATTTATCTAATGTAAGAGTAAGAACCCACTTCCAATTAGGTACAAGTATGGGCATTCTAAGGCCAAAGGTACCTAAATTCTAGGATAAACGGATATAAACGTAAAGATTATGTGTAAAGAACATACTTACTCTTACCTAGACTTTAGCCATTTCGTCGGCTGTCACGCAACGGCTAAAGTCACTAGTTTCTCAAAGTAGCGAATTTTGGCTTTTAATTTTCCACAAGGCCCTTTTCACCCCTTGCGGTATAATTACTGACATCCCATATACTCTGACGTACAGCCCTCAAAACATCGAAAAAGGTGTGGGCGGGCTTTTCGTACCAAGCAGTAGCTTCAACTTCTATTTTCCCTGCTTCGAATAGCGCCTTGACCCGCAAGCAGACGATTGAAAAGAGGCCCATGAGTAATAGTATGCTTCGTTCTATTGCTAAGTCCGACCGTTGGCGCTGCGTTTCCACCCCAAGATGGCAACGAACTTTCGCGAAGGTGACTTCAACCTGCCAGCGACGGACAAAGAAACGAACGATGTCTTCTATGGCGGCTTCCAAGTCGGTACAGGCCAGCAAGATGGGGTCCAGTTTACCGGTGGGCTTTGATGAGTACCCACTTAATCCAGGCGAGTTTTCCCTTTTCACCGCTTATCCAGATCGAGGTACCGAAAGTGATGAGCACCTCCATTTCCTTGCCTCCGTACCACTCCATAAAAGTGACCGGCCGCCACTTTATCCGACGATCGGTAAGACGGCGTTTCATCCCCAAAATTCGCTTTCCTTTCTTGGGATTTGGTCCTCTTTTACCCAGCACATCCGGTGATGGACGATGATATAGCCGGCTGTTGATCTTCATTCTCACGATCAAGCGAACTCCCCGGTCAACAGCTTTGCCCATCAGGCTGAAGGTGGCGTAGGAGCCGTCCCCAACCAAAAAGACCTTGCGGTTTAGACCTTTTGTGGTACGGGCCAGCCACACCAAGATTTGCCCAGCCCAAGTCATAAGGCTTTTATGGCTGCGGGGTTGAATTCGTCTTTCCCAAGACCAGCGGGAAAGGCAAAGAGCCGTCAGTACGGGTAATGCTCAGGTAGCTTTTTTTTAGCCACGGCAAAGGGGTGAGCAACATCAGATACATCCACCGAAGGCCGCTACACTTTACGAAATGACTGGCCGAGGAGCGCACCGCATCGCGATAAATGGCCCGCTTGGAGATCATGCACCCCAGCGCCGTTCGATCGTTTCGTCAATACCAAAGACAAGAACGGCTTCGGCGGGAACAAAGGCGAAAACCAAAAGACGGAGTAAGATAGTGGAAGCACTTAGCGCGCTCCATTTGTCTCGGCTTAAAAAGCGGTGATACTTGCGGAACTTCTTGTCGCCGGATAAATTAACCGCTCGCAGAAGGTTACAAATTGTACGGCTCCCAAGACAACAAATAGCAGCGCACAACAGGAGTTAAGCCTTGACCCATACGGGACGGGGAAAGATCTTAGAAAAAACCGATATTGTGGTCTGGAACTCTGATGATAAACGAAGCATACTTAAAGATGTTAGATACCTTCAAGGTACTTCACATCAGAGTTTCTTTAAATTATATGAATAGCCAAAATGGCTAAAGTCCAGCTTAGGAACGCGAATTAAATAAAACGTATTTCTTGATCTGGTGAATTTTGACTGCTGGTGAG
>JAPKCQ010000239.1 GCA_026421165.1 Lewinella sp.
TATTTTCTGGTGGAATACTTTGTTAAGAGACGTGGAAAACCATTTTTTGAGGCGCGGCCGCGGGTGCAGAGGGGAGGATGGAGGCAGGGCCCGTCCACCGGAGATAAGGCTTCGCGCCGGTAGCTGTAAGGAGACTGGTTCGTTCGTAAGCCTTAAGGCTAACGCCTCTCTCTGTGTCCCGGGCTACCATGGTTTGATCCCCACAGTATTTTCGTAAAAAGCAATGCCTTAACCTCTCTTTGCACCTGCGGCCGCGCCAAAAAAACGTTACGCCAACTTAGGCTTCCGGTTACTGAGCGCGATCATCAACGCTCCGGCCAACACGCAGGGAACGCTGAGCCACTGCCCGGTAGTAAGCGTAGTGCCGAAGCCCCCCTGGTCGCTCTTGAAGTACTCCCAAATAAAGCGGAAGCCGAAGATGAGGACGAACCAAAGGCCCGTAAGCAATCCTGGTTTTTTGCCCGCATCTTTCTTCCAGTACAGCCATATCAGAATCCCGAAAGAGAGGAGGTAACTCAGCGATTCGTAGATCTGAACTGGGTGGCGCGAAACATCGGCTAGGCTGGTACGCGCAGCATTGACGAACTTGAACGCCCACGGCTTATCGCTCGGTAAACCCACAATCTCGGAGTTCATCAGGTTGCCGAAACGAATCATCGCCCCTACGAGCGCAATCGGCGCAGCCACCTTGTCCGATGTCCAGAAAAACGACTTTTTACTGATGAAATAGCTGAACAGCGCAATCGCCGTCACCACCCCAACAACGCCGCCGTGCGAAGCCAAGCCGCCTTCCCAAATCTTCGGTATCTCGGACAGGTGCTGGCTGTAGTAATCCCACTGGTAGAACACCACATGGCCGAAACGCGCGCCCAGCACGGTACCACCGATGAGGAAGTAGAAAAGGTAATCCAACCACTCCTCCGGCGCGCCTTCGCGGAGGAACATCCTGCGCACCATCCAGAAGCCGAGCATAAAGCCGGCGGCAAACATGAGGCCATACCAGCGGAGGGCAAAACTGCCGATGTTGAAAATTTCGGGAGTGGCTTCCCAAGTTATATATGCGAGCATATTTTCAGACGGCCTTTGGCCTTTTAGACGCGCTTCGCCTTTTTAGACGCTACGCTTTTAGGCTACCGCACGTTTCTGTAACACCTCCGACGTGCGGTAGCCTAAAAGCCGGAGGCGTCTAGAAGGCCAAAGGCCGTCTAAGGGATAGCTAAGCTATCGCCTACTAAGCCTCTGGCTTCATTTGTGGAAAAAACAACACCTCCTGGATAGATTTCTGTCCGGTAACCAGCATCACGAGCCGGTCGATACCGAAACCGATACCAGCGGTAGGTGGCATGCCGTATTCGAGGGCGCGAAGAAAGTCTTCGTCCATCGGCATAGATTCATCGTCGCCACGGTTGGCGAGTTCGACCTGCTCTTCGAAGCGTTCGCGCTGGTCGATCGGGTCGTTGAGCTCCGAGTAGGAGTTGGCGATTTCCTTACCGTTCACGAACAGTTCGAAGCGCTCGACGAGGCCTTCCTTGCTGCGGTGCTTCTTCGTTAGTGGCGACATCTCGACGGGGTAGTCGGTGATAAATGTGGGTTGGATCAGCTTGGCTTCTACGTGATCGCCGAAAATTTCGTCGATGATCTTGCCGCGGCCCATTGTTTTGTCGAGCGCTACGTGGAGGCGCTTGGCGATGGCGCGCAGTTCGTCTTCGTCGGCACCGTTGATGTCTTCACCGGTAAACTCCTTGATGGCGTCGGCCATCGGGAGGCGGCGGTAGGGGCCAGTGAAGTTAATTTCGTGTTCATCGGCCATCACTTTGGCGTTGTCGCCACCGTTGACGGCTTTAATGATGCACTCCAGCATATTTTCAGTGGTGTCCATCATCCAGTTGTAGTCTTTGTAGGCTACGTAGAACTCGATGGCAGTGAACTCGGGGTTGTGGGTCCGGTCCATGCCTTCGTTGCGGAAGTTCTTACTAAATTCATAGACGGCATCGAATCCACCTACGATGAGGCGCTTCAGGTAGAGTTCGTTGGCGATGCGCAGGTACATCGGCATGTCCAGCGTATTGTGGTGGGTCGCGAAAGGGCGGGCCGCTGCGCCGCCGTGGATGGCTTGCAGGATGGGCGTTTCCACCTCGATCATGCCCATACCGTCCAGGAAAGTACGGATGGCGGTAACGAGCTTAGTCCGTTTCAGGAATACTTCCTTTACCTTGGGGTTTACGATCAGGTCGACGTAGCGTTGGCGGTAGCGCAGTTCGAGATCGGAGAAAGCATCGTAGACCTTGCCTTCGTCGTCGGTCTTAACGACGGGCAGCGGGCGAAGAGACTTACCGAGAAAAGTGAACTCCTTTACGTGAATGCTCGTCTCGCCGGTCCGGGTTTTAAATACGTGGCCAGTGACGCCGATGAAGTCGCCGAGGTCGAGCAGTTTTTTGAACAAGGTGTTATATAAGGCTTTGTCTTCGCCGGGCGCGATGTCGTCACGGCTAACGTAAATTTGGACGCGGCCGGAGCTGTCTTGGATGCTGGCGAACGCAGCTTTTCCCATAATCCGGCGGGCCATAAGGCGGCCAGCGACGGTTACTTCTTGATAGTTGGTCGACATGTTGTCCTCACCAAACTCGGCCTTTTCATTGATCTCTTTAGCGAGGTGAGTAATGGGGAAGGTGGCGGCGGGGAAGGGCTCGATGCCCAATTCGCGAATTTTTGTAAGGTTGTCTCTACGGACTAGTTCTTGTTCGCTGCGTTCCATTTTATATATTTTGGAAGGCGAAGATAGGGAGTTAGGAGGAGTCAAGTAGTCAAGTGGTCAAATAGTCAAGCAGTCACGGCTAGGCTTGACTGCTTAATTTGTACAATATGAGCGGCCTCCGTAAAGAGCTTGATTCGGAAGAGATTAAAGGCCACCCTTGTTTGGAGCCAGTTATTACTAGTATTGAATACCCCATACTTCTAGTTGACAAAAGTAGGGATCAGCACCTCACTCCCTACGCCAAGTTGAATCATTCCCGAGGCAAACTATTCCATATATCCAGGTAGACCTTCCGCTGCTTGGTTTTGGGTAAGTTAAAATACAGCTTTAATTTCGCCGCTATGCACCACCACTACAAGCTAAACAAACCCCACTCCCACCTCTCCCAGTTCACCAACCAGCACACCCACCGCCGCAACAAAAAGATGCTCGGGAGGCTACACGACTTCACCCCCGGCACCATGAGCATCGGGCGGCTAGATGAAAATTCGGAAGGACTACTTTTGCTCACTACCGACGGTAAAGTCAGCGCCGCCATCAACGGAAGGAAAGTGGATAAAGAATACTACGCCCAGGTGCTCGGCGAAGTAACGCCAGCTGCAATTCAACAACTGAATGCTGGCGTGGAAATAGGTTTCAGCGGTAAGCGTTATCAAACGCTGCCCTGCAAGGTCCGCTTGCTCGATCCCGTACCGGAGTTTTCCTTTCCACCCAAGCGAAAGCACCATTCCGACCACGGCCCGACGAGCTGGATCTCGGTCACCCTCCGCGAAGGTAAATACCGACAGGTGCGTAAAATGGCAGCGGCAGTTGGGCATCCGGTGATCCGGCTTATTCGGGTACGGATCGGAGAAATCGGGCTCGATGATATGGCAGCGGGAGAAGTTAGAGAGATGACGGACTTTGGGTTTTAGTGATCGATCAGCTTACTGGTTATTCATCAGCCTTTCCACTTCTCGTTTCCAGGCGTTTGAGCCCACTTTGTGTTTGTCGGAAATACGCCTCATTCCATTTACGAAGTCCTCGACATCGCCCTCGAAGTTTTCTCCCCAAGCCTCCATTTCTTCGTCGAAGGCTTCGAAATCGGCTTCGTGCTCGTCCGCCCATTTTTGGAGTTCTTGTTCCATTTCTTTGAGCTCCTCCTCGTGCCCTTCGGCCCAGTTGGCGATGGCTTCACTAAAGCCTTCGCTGGCGTTTTCCAGCCGGTTGGCGATTCTTTCGCCCAGGCCTTCTCCGATCCCTTCCATGTTATTAGCTAATTCTTCAAGAGATCGTTCTAGTTCTCCTCCTCCCCGGCCAAAGCTATTTCCCAATGAGTTCCCGAGAGCCTCTCCCAAGCCTTCCAGCAAGTCGTTATTAAAGTAATCGTCGCTTACAACAGCTCCTTTGGCTAGTGCATTAGCATCACGGCCAGGCCGGGCCAAGCTCAACTGCTGGCCACTGGTATTATTACGAATGTTAAAATGTTGCCCCTCGTACATTGGCTCATCGATGGCAATTTCGATCTGCACCTCGTCACCTTCAAAACGAACGTCTTCCACTTCTCCGATGGTAATACCCTGGCGGTAAACGAGATCTCCTGCTTCAAGGCCGTGGGCATTGTCAGTATTGAGATAATAGGTATGACTACCGCCACAAGCCATAAAGACGATGGCAACAGCAAAAAGTAAACTCTGGTTGAAAAAGCTTTTCATAGTGTATGATTATTGATTTAGATTGCAAATTAGAGGCTCATCAATAAGACAGAAAATCCAATCGACTAAAAATAGAAGTCTATCGACTAGTAAGTCGAAATCTTACGTCAGCCCAAAATACCAACATGCCAAAGTGCGTCATAATGTGACCTCACCTTACCTTGCTCTCCGACATTCCGTTCACTGCACCCGCGCCAGCGCCCAAAATGCTCCGATTTACCCACAAGGCCGAAAATATTCTGCGTTACGAGGTCCGCGACCAACTGAGTGCTGCAGACTTGCGCGCTTACTACGCCGAGATCGACGCTAGTTACCGCCAGCACGGAAAATTAGAGCTCTTCGTTACGGCAACCGATTTCCGGGGCTACGCCGGGTTGGGCGCCCTGTTCCTATTTGTACGCCATGAGCCGGGCTTGCTGTGGAAAGTCCGGTCGTATTCTCTTCAAGGCGGCCCGTTCTGGTTTCGCAAGCTTGTTTTATTGCTCGGTCATTTGGTTCCATGGATAGGAGTAAAGGTTAGAGATTAGATATTTAGTAGTTAGATCGTCAGAAAACGAGATACCATCGCAACCTGACTTCTAATGGTCTAAATTCTAACGGACTAGTGGTCTAACTACTATCCCCAACCCAACGGCCGAAGTTCCTCCTTCTTTCGTGCTAACTCCGCATCAATCTCAGCCTTCTTAGCTGAGATTTCAGCCGTCGTCTGGTGAACGCCGATTTCGGCGTGTTTCCGCAGTTGGTTTTTCACATCATTCGTCCTTTTATTTACGCTCTCCTTTGTGGCCATGGCATAAACGTGCTCGTGCTCGTGCAGCAGGTGGTCGTAGGGGCTAGAAGGGGAGATCAGCTTGGTGAAGATAGGAGCTGTTTCGATGGCGACGAACAGCAAGGTGATGAACAGGCTGGCCAGTAAAATCGCCTCGCTATTCTCGCCCAAACGGTGCAGAGCGTCAATACGGGCGGCCATGCCTCCGTAGGCGCCGCGTTCCAGGTTGGAAACTTCAAGGGACATTTCCGAACGGAGGGTGTTTGCTTCCGCTCGTTTCGCGTTGATTTGAGGTTGTAGGCTGGCTAGGGTAGTAGCGAGTTCTTCTTGTGCCTGATTGGCCGTTGCCAGTTTGGCCCGGTAGATCGGTCCCATGTTTCGGACGCCGGAACCTCCGCTGCCGTCCGCTTCGGCGAGAGCCGCGGCGGCGGCGGCGTCACGGGCCCTGGTTTTGGCGTCGATCTCGGCTTGTAACCCAGAAATTTCACTTTCGTTACCCGATAAACGCCCCGTAAAGCGGGAGGCCAGGCGATCTTCCTGCGTTTTGAACGTCTCTTGTTCCATCACGATCAGTTCGGCGTTAATCTCTTTTTCAAAGATCTTCAGCTCCAGCGGTTTTGAGATGACCAGGGCGAGTAAAACAGCCATGCCGAGCCGGGGTAGGGCGACCATAAACTGACCAAAAAAACCACCACGGGCTTTCATACTGGAGACGATGAACCGGTCGAGGTTGAAGATCATAAGTCCCCAGACGATGCCGAAGAACAAAGCCAGTACGTAGCTATCAAAAATGGTGTACAGCGCGTAACCTGCCGAAAGGAAAGCCAGTACGCCGGTAAAAAAAATAGTGGCACCGATACCGAGGTATTTGTTCTCGTCCGACGGTACCTGAGCGAGAATACTCCGGTCCGCACCCGAACAGAAAAGGAAGAAGTCTTTTAGTGAAGACATAGAAAATAGTTTGGCGGAAGCGAGAGAGCTGGTGCTTAATTTTGAACCGAGTGAGCTCCCTGCAGAAAGAGACTGTTCAAAAAATGAGCGGGCCAGCTCTCCGATATCCTGGTTAAGGATTAGTAACACAATGCTACATTGCACCTCTAAACTGTACTTTAACGGCTTACCCGAAAATATTTTTCTATTAGAATCCAGAGAAAAAGGATGAATGTAGTTTTCAAGGTTGAATAGGCGATCCCTCATCTCCGGTTACGGGTTATTTTTCACTTAAAACCTGTCTCTGTTCCTTGAAACTTCCTTTGTATCGGCGCCCTCGCCGAATTTGCCGAATTACGCAGAGCCATGTCGTTTTTTATGCGCGGCCGCAGGTGCCAGACAATGGATTTAAGAAGCAATGTTATCGATCACTAAACCCAAATACTCGTTTAAGCGTCTTAACTTACAGACCTTCAACTATTAATGCCATGATTAGCCTTACCACCCAGGAAATTCGCGTCAGCGCCGAAAGCATCTATCAGCATGAATACAGCGTGCCCAACAAACGCCAGTACGTTTATGCCTACCGCATCCAGATTGGAAACGAGGGAAACGTCCCCGTACAATTACTCAGCCGCACCTGGGAAGTGATCGATGGAACGGGCAACCGGCGCGTAGTTGAAGGTGAAGGCGTTGTGGGTCAGCAACCCGTCATTATGCCTGGCCAATTTCACGAGTACACCAGCTGGGTACAGTTTGAGACGCCAATCGGAGCCATGTGCGGCAGCTACATTATGCAACGGATGGACCGCTTCAAAGAAGGAACGTCCTTTGAGGTAGAGGTGCCTAAATTTATGCACGTTGCTCCGGAAATGCTCAATTAGACGGCCTTCGGCCTTTTAGACGGCCTTCAGCCTTTTAGACGCTTCGCTTTTAGTGAACCCGATATATCCAGTAGTACCTTCATCGTCCGCCTACCTAAAAGGCGTAGCCGTCTAAAAGCGTAGCGTCTGAAAGGCGTAGCCGTCTAAAA
>JAPKCQ010000240.1 GCA_026421165.1 Lewinella sp.
TCGTCTCTACAGGCGACCGGTGGGAGGGCCGTATTCGCTGGCGCGAACACATTTCACCTCAGGTGGCCAATAGTAGTACCGTAATCTTTCGGTAGTTGGCCAATGACTGATAACTAAGTAAACAGGATAGGATTAGTGGTCGCCGTTTTACGGAGGCCGTTATGGGTACCATCAAAAAATACGAGAGAACTTACGCTCTAAAATCAGCCAGACATATTTAAGAAACACCGACCAAGCACTTAATCCCGGATCAGGCGCTTTCTCTTGTCCAAGTCGTTTAATCTGAGCCTCGTACCAAATGATGTTCATAAAGCCATCAATCCCTTTCACTCCCGTCTTTTGAGTGTTCGTAGGGAAGACGGACCGGCTGTTGTCGAATAGCTCATGGCCGATGTTGGGGTAGACGGTAAAGGGCCGGGCGATGCCAACCACGTCCAGCTGGTTCGAAGCTACCGCGTTCCGCATGACCGAGGCGGTGCGGAAACCACCGGTCAGCATCAAAGGCGTGTCCGTTATTTTGCGGGCTTTTTCGATGTAATCCATGAAGTAGGCCTCTCGCTTTACCGTGCTTGCCTTGCGCTTACCCAGCATGGCTGGAGCCTCGTACGTTCCGCCGGATATTTCGATTAAATCGATTCCTTCTTTTGAAAGGATTTTGACCACTTCCATCGATTCTTCTTCGGAGAACCCGCCTTTTTGAAAGTCGGCAGAGTTGAGCTTGATGCCGATGGGGAAGTCGTTGCCTACCAGCGCCCTAATCTTCCGGTAAACCTCAACGACGAATCGGGACCTATTTTCGAGACTTCCGCCCCACTTGTCTTCCCGGGTGTTTGCGTCGGGAGACAAAAACTGACTGACTAAATACCCGTGTGCGCCGTGAATTTGTACTCCTGAAAAACCTGCTTCCTTCAAGATGAGAGCGGTGTTCCCAAAAGCTTCAATAATGGCTAAGATCTCTTCTTCCGTCAGTGCTTCGGGGATTTTACTGGTCGCATCTTTTCTTCCACCTGTTTTTAGTGGAACGGCGGAAGGGGCTTTCAGGACACTGTTTATTTGTTCCATTGCCTGCCGGCCCGGATGGTTTACCTGAGCCCATAATTGGGTGTTGGTTCCATTTGCCGTTGCCGCCCATTCCGTAAGGAGGTCAAGGTTTTTCCGGTTTTCAACAACTACGTTTCTCGGCTCTCCAATAGCCTTTGAGTCGATCATGACGTTGCCGGTAATCAGCAGTCCTGCGCCACTTTGCGCCCACTTCTTATAGGCGTTGATCAGTACGGGTGTTGGCTCATGGAGCCTATTGGACAGGTTTTCACTCATGGCGGATTTGGCGATCCGGTTGCTTAAGGTTGAGCCGTTTGGTAAGGTGAGCTTTTCTTGCAGTAGGTCCATTTAGGGGAAGTTGAAAAGGGCGTATTCTTAGTTTGGGTATTCGTCGTTCCACATTCGCGTGAAGTGGTTTTTTGCTTGCGAAGAGAGGCCAGCAGGGGAATCACTCGTGGTCTCTCCGGCTTACTCTCGTCGCCAAGCGTAGGATAGTTTGGTAGCTATATTACCCGTCAGCAGGCCGTAAATATACGCTGCTTATATGCCTTGTGGCCGCGCGCCAACAATACGGAGTTCTTGTGGTCGCCCGTATGTTTACCACCACGTTCGCCCGTACATTTTTACCTTATGTGCCCGACAGCAGTATGGATTTGGGGGCGCGCACGCGGGTGCAATAGCGGGTGGAAGAGCAAGGAGAGTAGGAGCAGCGGTACCCTTTTGCGGTACCGTGGGTAAAATAAGACGGCTGAGAAACGGCAGTTATTAAATTTACGATCCTTAGCGGGTCAACTTGCTAAAGTCTAGACCACTGGGGTCTTGGAATATGCGTAAATTAAATTCCGGCACGACAGCTAGAATGTGATCAAAGATATTTGCCTGAATACTTTCATAATTTACCCAGTTTTGGTCTTTACTAAATACGTAAATTTCGAGGGGTAAGCCATGTTCAGTAGGAGCAAGTTGTCTTACCATAAACGTCATTTCCTTACTGATCATCGGGTGGTTGCTTAAGTAAGCTTCGACGTAGGCACGAAGTGTTCCAATATTGGTCATCCTTCTACCGTTTACAAGATTGGAATGATCAACGTGCTCTAGTTTATTGCTTTCTTGCAGCTCTATTTTTTTTTCTTCAATATAATCGGAGATGTACCGAATTTTACTGAATTTATCTAGCATCTCTTCTGTACAAAATTGAATGGTGTTCATATCGATACTAATGGATCGTTTAATCCTCCGGCCACCGGATTCAGACATTCCGCGCCAGTTTTTAAACGAATCGGTGATTAATGCATAGGTAGGAATTGTAGTAATCGTTTTGTCCCAATTCTGCACTTTAACCGTCGTTAAAGCGATCTCAATAATATCACCATTTGCGCCATATTTCGGCATCTCAATCCAGTCACCCTGGGCAACCATTTGGTTTGCCGATAATTGTATGCCCGCTACAAATCCCAAAATGGCATCCTTGAAAATAAACATCAATACTGCGGTAAGAGCGCCTAAGCTGCTGAATAAATAAATAGGCGTCTTATTCAGTAAAATAGAAATTATAAATATACCACTGGTGAAATAAGCGATTATTTTAAAAACCTGAATGAAGCCCTTTATCGGGATTCTATCTGAAACTTCATACGTTCTATAAATGTCTAAGGAGGCATTCAGGAAAGAATTAAGAGCTAGCACACCCATGGTAATCATGTAGATTAAAGCTACTCCGTTAATCAAAACAATAAGCGAATCATAACCTGCGAAAGGGATGGAAGCGGACATGTAAATGATAATGGCTGGCGCCAGATACGCAAGGCGATTGAATACCTTTTTTCCTAGAATTATATCGTCCCATTGTGTTGCTGTCCGACTAATAATAGCGGCTAGCCCCTTCAAGATTAAATGTTTTGTAATCAAGTAAAAAATAAGACTTAAAGCAGCAATTAAAATCAAAGCCAACCCTCGAGATAAAATATCTGCGGCAAGTATGTCCAAGCCCTGGTTTATCATCCAACTTTTAGTAATTTCAAGCATACGTTTTCTAAATTTTGTTCAAATATAGCCCAACGAACGGACACTCGGATTGTCCCTGGCGCAGCCGGGACCTCCGAGCGTCCGTATTCGAGGCCTGCTCAAACAGTTACGTTTGTTCTTTGACTGTGCGTGCGGGAGTCTTGCGGTAAATCCTGTGCTGTTCTAGCGTGAGCAGCGGGCCTCTAACCTTTCTTTGCACCTGCGGCCGCGCCCACTCCTACTACTATTTTTGCTTGCTGCAATCTCCGCGGGTACCTCCGTCCGTTTAAAAACCGCCCGATGAAGGAGGCGCGCACCAAATAATGGTAACTCACAAAGCAAAGCAGGATCGTCAATGTAAGGACGATTAAAAACTTGGCGAGGGCCGGGATCTCCCAGCCAGCAATCACGCCGGGGAAGAAGGCGGTGAGGGGCAAATGGACCAGATACACCCAGTAGGAGGCGTCCGAAACGTAGCGCATGACGGGGGAATAGTTGCCACCGTAGCGCAGGAACAGCCCGGTGATCCCGAAGACGAACAGCCAGACCACCAGGGAGCTGAACAGCAGTAAAATTGGTGCGGGATCGCTGAGGTTTAAATCCAGGCCGCCGTACTGAATCACCAGTCCCTGGGTTATTACCAGGAGTAGGCCCAGCAAGGTACAGGTCCAGGCACCGCGTACCAACGTAGGTAAGTGTGCTTTAGCACGGTAAAGCAGCCAGCCAACCAGGTAGAACAAGCCGTAAAATAGGAAGGTGTTCAGCTCGGGCACGAAGCGGGTAGAAGCATTGACCATGGAGGTGCCCAGTACCAGCAGGAGGCCGTAGGTGAGTGCGGTAAAAGAGAGTACCCGTAGGGCTGGGTGGGGAAGTATCCAGCAAAAGGCGGCGGTAGTTTTACTGGTGAGCAGTGGTGCTTTCCGTAACAGTATCGCCAGTAAAACGGTGCACGCGGTTATTAGTGTGAGGTAGTACAAGAACCATAGATGAGAAGTACTATTAGGGATGAAATTTGCTGCTTTTGCAAAAAAACGGAAGGTTGCTGATAGTGGATGCATTTGGTTGGCGAATACCCCTTGGGAAAAGGTAAAGGCGAGTACCGTGAAGGGGAAAAGGACAAAAAGGAATACGAGAAACGGGAACACGATGCGGGAGATCCGATTAGCGATCATTTTCTTCCGACCGCGCTCGTAAAACAGCAGTGCCCCGAAGAAGCCGGCGATCATGAAGAAGGTCGGCATACGGAAAGTGTGAATCAGTAGGGCCAGGAAGTCGGTGGCGAGGTGGGTGGCGTTCGGGTCTTGCAGGGACCACGCATCGCCGTGCCCGGTAACGTTGTACGTTAGGGCCGAATGGAGCACCGGACCCAGCAGCATCATTATGGCGCGGAGCGAATCGAGGGAGTGAAGACGGGGCGTTTTCATTGGTAGCGCGAAAGTACGGCCACCCGCCAAAGAAAAGGCGTAAAAGCTGGACCAATACTCGTTGATGCTCACAAAACCTTTTCCCGCAAAGCCACAGTTATTGAATTGACGTTCCTAAGTTGCTCGTACGGACTTCCTAAGCGTATTTTTGAGATGAGGTCTTACAAACTGTTCTGCTTCCTTAAAACAGACTATGAAAACATTAAAACTACTTTTGGGGATTTGTGCTTTGGCACTTTTTTCATGTGAAAGTGATTACGAAGAAATAGCCTCAAGCTTAGGGGTAGATGATGATGCATCTTGGATAGAAGATGGTATCGTACTGCCAGAAAGTGATTCTTTGTTCTATTTGGATCACCCTTCACCACTTTTCAGGAAGGAATTTAAAGCGGATAAAGCCATTAAAGCTGTTTCATTGAGGATAACAGCAGCTGGATACTTCAAAGTGTCCATAAACGGACACGGAATTGAAGAAAATGTACTTGATCCGGCATGGACAGACTTTAGTAAGCGAATTTACTATGCTGACTATGATGTCACTTCTCTGCTTCAAGACGGTGATAATTGCTTAGGCGTGTCACTAGGTAACGGTTTTTACAACCCTTTGCCAATGAGGAAATGGGGAAGCAGGAACATGAGGAAGGACCTTACCGTTGGGAAACCGGTCTTTATTGCAAAACTCCACATTAGTTATAAGAATGGTGACGCAGAAGACATTGTGTCCGACAGTTCTTGGAAATATGCTTCAGGACCAATCACGAAAAACAGCGTCTACATCGGAGTTGCCTACAACGCCAACAATGAACTAGACGGATGGGACAAACCTGGATACGATGACAAGACATGGCAAGCAGCTACGGTTGGTACCCCTCCCGGGGGGAAGCTTGAAAAGGCCTTCTTCCCACCCGTTGAAATAACCGAAGAGATAACGCCGGTCAATATCTTCTCTCCCGCAAAAGGCGTCTGGATGGTTGATATGGGGGTGAATTTTACCGGGACTTATAAAATTAAGCTGTCCGGAGCTGTAGGTGATACCATCGTCTTCAAGTTTGGCGAGCGTGTTTACGCGGATGGAAGCGTAAACCCGATGACCACGGTCGCAGGCCAAATTAAGCGAAAGGGCGTTGGCGGCCCTGGCGCACCCGCTATCGCATGGCAGACGGACAGTTACATCGTAGGAAGTAAAAAGGAGCAATGGTTTAGTCCTGATTTTACTTACCACACCTACCGCTTCATGGAGATAAAGGGGCTGAAAGAAAAACCCAAAATGGACGATGTCCGGGGGCTCTTTATGCACACCAATGTTGTCAATGAAAACAGCTTTTCCAGTTCCTCTGAATTACTGAATTCGATTCAGGATGCTTCGGAAAGGACGTTTTTGGCAAACTTAGTGAGTGTACAATCAGACTGTCCTGCCAGGGAGAAATTTGGTTACGGAGGTGATATAAACGCCACAAGTGAAGCTTTTATCTACAACTTCGACATGCAGTCCTTCTACCGCAAAACCATCTACGATTGGGTCGATGCCATGAAGGATTCAAGCTTTGTAGATACCGCACCGTTTACGGGGATAGAATATTGTGGCATCAGTTGGGAATCGGCTTACTTGACTACGCAGTATTACTTATACCTCTACTATAATGATACCGATATCATCCGTGAGCTTTATGCGCTAAATAAGAAGTGGATGGGTAAAGTAGCCATGCTTCATCCGGAAGGAATTGTTGACGACGGATTGAGTGACCACGAATCACTGGAGCCTGTTCCGGTACAACTCACGGGTACCGGTCATTACTTGCAATGTGCTCGCATCATGAAGACCTTTGCCGGTGTAATGGGCGAAGAGGCAGATGTGAAGAAATTTGAAGCGTTGGCTGATAAATTAGAAAACCAGCTAAGGGCTGAGTTTTGGGACAAGCCATTTGAAGGGAAAATCAATCGGCAAACATTATTTTCAACCTTACTCTATCACGGGGTTATACCGGAAGAAGAGATTCCTGCGGCAACGGATTCGATCTTAATGGCCATTAAAAATGGACCATCAGGGCATTTCAATACTGGCATTTTTGGTACTAAGTATGTGCTGGAAACACTTGCTGAATACGGTGCGCCAAATGCAGTCTTTGATGTCGTAAACAGTACCGCCTATCCGGGTTGGGGCTTTATGATTGATCAAGGAGCAACTTCAATATGGGAAACATGGAAAGAGAGTGACAATACCTACTCAAATAACCATCCAATGTTCGGGACGGTATCCGAGTGGTACTATCGTTGGTTGGCGGGTATCCGTCCTGATCCTGATCAACCGGGCTTCAAAGAATTTTTTGTCACACCAACCACGCCGGAAGGACTTGCAGCGGTGAACTGCCTGTACAATTCGCCGCACGGAACAATCGCCTCTAACTGGAAAAAAACGACACCAGCGGGGTACACCTATGAAATAAAGGTTCCTAACGGCACCAAGGCCAATGTGACCTTGGCAGTAGGCCAGTCGCAAGTGGTGGCAATTGTAAATAAGCAGGGGCTAAACCAATCTGGTAGCATTAATGGCTTGCAGACGGGGGAATTCACTTTGCCAGGAGGTGACTACGTGATTACGGTGGCCTCCGGAAAGGAATCAGTCTACTAGGGAACGTCAATTCGATAACTGTCGCTTTCTAGGAGGCTGTCGGAAAGAATGCTTACCGTCCTCGGCCTTTTTTGCGGTTGCT
>JAPKCQ010000241.1 GCA_026421165.1 Lewinella sp.
ATACCAAAATTCATCAGCACCTTACCCACAAATTCAATATTGACAGACCACTAGAGTGGGTTTGAGTCACACTGAGTTGCGACCGAACTCACCGTTCACAGCACATCTTTTGCCCGCCATAAAGCGTTTTTTCTAATGAAAAACGTGTACACCTCGCTTAATTAAAACACACCTATGAAAACCTTCAAATCTACCGTATTTACCGCCTTTTTCCTCAGCGGCCTACCGGCCTCCGTGGCACTGTTACTGCATTTCAGCGAGATTATCCAGATTGAACCAGAGGCTTTTTTCTCCGTTTCCTTTTTAGTTGGTATCGTTGTCTTTAGCTATTTATCCACTATGGCATACCTCATAGCTACTACATTTCTACGTACGAAGACTGGCAAATCCGAAGATATTACAGCCTCTATTCCTACAGTTTAATAAGGTCTTCGCGCCCGAAAAACAAAAGCGCCACACCCGATGGGCATGGCGCAGTATAACGAATGAAACATAATTCAAATAAACACACACTCACTAGTATCTTACTAGGTATTATTTCTTTTTAGAAGCCACCACCACTGGTACGGGGCCGCTCTCGTTCATCATGATGGGAAGGTCACCGTCACTGACGATGATTTTAGCGTTGGGCGACTTTGCCAGTTCTAGGAAGGCTTCGATGGACTTGAACTTCAGTATTTGAGGGGTTAGCCCCTCGGCGATGATCAGCTGTGCATCGCGGGTACCTTCGGCGCGAATGCGCTGCTGATCCGCTTCCTGCTTGGCCTGCGTGAGGACGAACTCCATACGCAAAGACTGCTGCTCGGCCTCCAATTTCTCTTCGATAGAGCGGGCGAGGTTGGTGGGTAATTGGATCGACTTGACCAAAACGTTCTCAACGTTGATCCCACGTCCATTCAGGTTGGTCATCATCTGATCCCGGATGGCTTCTTCAATGATCGCACGCTGGCCGGTATGCATGTCTTTTGCGTAGTAGCGGGAGGAAACATCAGCCACGGCAGACCGGAAGACGGGCAGTACCACCGAGCGTTCGTAATTGACGCCCAACTGGCGCAGCACTTCAGCCGCCTTCGAGCCATTCAAGCTGTACAGGATGGAGATTTCTGCTCGGATGTTCAGACCTTCCTTGGAGGGCAGGTTCAGACCCACTTCTAGGTTTTCGGTTTGCGTACTAACTTTCTGGATGCTGGTAATAAACGGATTGTAAAAAGCGACCCCCTTATCTACTGATTTTTCCTGGTACTTACCAAGTGTTCGTTTGACACCTACCTCGCCCTCGCGGACGATCGTGCAGCTGGAAAGAACAAAGGCGAGCACTACAAAGAGTGCGAGAAAATTAAAAAGACTTTTCATGGCGTAGGAATTAAAAGGATGATAAAATTGGATCAGCTAAAGTGGCCGTATTCACGACCAGTTTGTTCATAAGAAGCTCCGTGTGGCACCAATGGGCACCAGATTTAAACATTAGAACACGGAGCGTCTTAGCGGATGGTTTCTTCACTCCGCGGGAAGTAATCAGTAGGCTTTTCGGATTAGAGATTACACAGGCTCTGGTACATCACAACTCCGGGGCCAAAGCCCGCTTTCGCGGCGAGAGAAAGGTCTTCGCAACCACTCATATAGTTCTGTAATAGAATAAGCCCCAATCCGCGGTTGTAGTGTAACTCCGGCCAGGCTACGCCGTCTTTGAGCGCCGCATCGGTGTAGAGATTCACCGCTTCGGAATAGTTGTGGTTGAGCATGGCCAAGTTGGCCTCCAGCATTTTGCGCACGCCCCGGTTGTAAGTTCGGGGAAGCTCGTCAAGCGTCCGACCCGCAGCAAGCACCTCGTATCCTACCTTCTCCTGCAGAGCCCGCACGGCTAGAGCTGTATCCGGTGCGTTGACGATGCTTAAGTACTGGTCGTAGAAATAAGCCTGGGGTGTAGAAAACTCTTTGCCTTTCTTATCCGAAGCCTCAAGACCGTAATTGACACGGTACCATTCGCGGGGATAGAGTGCCAGGAAAGGCATAAGACCGTTACTACCCTTGGCGAGAAAGAAGGCAGTAGCGTTGGGGTTCTGCCGGGAGGCCCGCAGGCGGTCGCGCTGCGCTTCCAGGTTGCGGCCAAGTCGGTGCAAGAGCTCTGAACGTGCGGCCAGCGCGGGTACCCAATTGGGCTGCCAAGCCAGAGCGCTGTTGTACGTCATCAAGGCAACCTCAAACTGGCCCGTCAGCTGCTCCCGGTGCGCCCGGTTGAGCTGCGCCACCGGTAGGTTACTGTAGTTGGTAATGCCCGAGGCAGGCATCATGGCAAGCTTAGTCACCTGCGCCGGTAACAGGAAAGGCAACAGAAACATTGCGAGCAAAACGCGAATCTTAAGAAAGTCTTTCATGGCAGTGTATTTGATTGTAAGAACTACTTTCTTTAATGATAGTTTTACTATCACTATTAAAACCAATACAATTGACACTGCCTTGACAATTCTAGTAACTTTCTCAGGATCAGGAGCTACTGAGAAGGTCCGATTCCCCATAGTTTACCGTATACCAACCTCCATCCGGACGGCATACCCTCCCCCACGGAGCCGTGCGCCTCAATCATTAGCTTTGTAAAGGGTGCCTTCGGAAAGAAAATATCCGTCAGCACCGGATCACCTTCATCAAAGAAGACCTCCGCCGAAGTACGGTCCAGGAAGGCCCGGATGCGCAGTTCGTCATGGTTGCTCCAGCGGGGCGCTACGGTCAGCCGTTCGGGGGCGAAGCTACTTTTAAAGTCCGTGTTGCCCACGAAGCGGCGGTCACTAAAAAGCGCATTTTCTACGCCTGGTTTACGGCTGTAGCCCGTCCGGTAATAGTGTTCGCCGCTCTCGTCACTGAAGGTAAGGTAAAGCTCTTCGGCGTCGCTGTCCATTAAGTCTACCGTCAGGTCGAGTTCTATTTGTCCGTTGTTAGAGAGAGGTTTGAGGTCAATCACAGTTACGCCGTCGGGCAGGCGTTTCAGGTCGATGGTTTTTTCTTTACCGCGCAGTTCTTCCAGTTCCTCAACGGGTTGCTGGTGAAGGCGGACACCGAAGTCGGTGGCGTGCAGGCTCAGGTCGCGCGGGATGGTCATGGCACTGCGCCAGCTTTCGGTTGGCACCTCCTGAGCGTAGTTCCAGTTGCTCATCCAGCCCATAAAGACACGGCGGCCGTCCGGGACATCGCTGAAGGTTACGCCGGCGTAATTATCACGTCCGTAGTCTACCCAGCTTACCGTGTCCGTAGCGGAGGCCGAGGGTTGCCAACGAGGGGTAAATTCTTTACCGTCCCAGTACCCCGGGAAGTAGAAGGTGCCCGATCCTCCGTTGGCACCGCCGGGGTTGATGCTCACGTTCAGCACCCAGGCGCTATCCTGGCTTTCTACCACCGTCAGCGGGAAGAGTTCGGGGCATTCCCAGACGCCGGAGTGATTGCGGGTTTTCTGGCCCCATTCGCTCAGGTAGTTCCATTCCTTCAGGTTTTTGCTGCCGAAAAACTGTACGCGGTCCTGGGCGGCGAGCACCATCAACCACTGCGCGTGTTCAGCGTCCCAGATCACCTTAGGATCGCGAAAATCACGCACGCCACGGTTGGGAATCACGGGGTTACCGGCGTACTTCGTCCAGGTCCGTCCTTTGTCGGTGGAGTAGGCGATGGCCTGGCTTTGGAAATCTTCGCGGCCGGCCTTTTCGCCGACCATGTCGTGATAGGTGTAGATGGCGACCATCGCGTTCTTACCAAATCCAGCAGTATTCTCTTTGTCAATCACGGCAGAACCGCTGAATATGTAGCCAAGTTCGTCTGGGTACAGCGCGATGGGTAGATGTTCCCAGCTCACCAGATCGGTGCTTACGGCGTGGCCCCAGTGCATCGGGCCCCATTTATTTCCGTCGGGGTAGTACTGGTAAAACAAGTGCCATTCGCCCGCGTGATAGACCATCCCGTTAGGGTCGTTCATCCAACCAGCGGGTGGGGTGAAGTGATAGCCAGGGCGTAGGTAATCATCAGGCGCGGCCGCAGGTGCAGTGGCTGTTTCTGAGTTCGCCGCAAAAGCAGGGTCATCGCTCGTTCCGGGGGAGCCTCCGTCGCAGGCAGTGAACAGGAGGGCGAAGGAGCAGAGTAAGGTTATGGAGTAGCGCATTGTGTTGAGTTGATGCGCTAAAATTAGGGATTGTTTCTATTCGGTAGCTTTAAGCCACCGAACATTACACCTCCTGCAACTCTACCAATTTCCGATAAGCCCCGTTCTTAGCCAGTAACTCCACATGCGTACCTCGCTCAATAATCCGACCGTGGTCGAGCACAATAATCTCATCCGCCTTCTGGATGGTGCTAAGGCGGTGGGCAATAACGAGTGCGGTACGGCCATCCATCAGTTTCTGCAGCGCGTCCTGTACCAGTCGTTCGGATTCAGAATCGAGGGCGGAGGTAGCTTCATCGAGGATGAGCACGTCGGGATTACGGAGGATGGCCCGGGCGATGGTGAGCCGCTGCCGTTGCCCACCGGAGAGCTTACTACCCCGATCACCGATATTGGTCCGATAGCCGTTGGCGGTCTCCAGAATGAAGTCGTGGGCGTTGGCGATACGGGCGGCTTCGTGGACGTCCGCTTCGGTAACCCCCTCCATCCCGAAGACGATATTATTGAAGATCGAGTCGTTGAAGAGAATAGCTTCTTGGGAGACGATACCGAAGTGGTTGCGGACTTCGCGGAGACTGTACTCCCGTAAATCCTTTCCGTCCAGCGTTATCCGGCCTTCGGTAGGATCGTAGAAGCGGGGCAACAGGTCGGCGATGGTTGATTTGCCGCCGCCGGAGTTGCCTACCAGGGCGACTACCTTACCCTTCGGTAGGTCGATGCTGATGTTTTGGAGAACGTCCTGACCGTTCGGGGTGTAACGGAAGCTTACGTTTTCGACCTGCATTCCAACCGTCATTGCATCCTGCGTGCGCGCCGCAGTAGTACCTCCTACTTCATCAGAGTTTATCTGAGAAGTCATCGCCTTACGACTACCGTCGTTGGGGGCGGTAAGGTGTCCAGTATCGCTACCCTTTAGAGCGGACAGCGGATTCTCTACGTCCAGCACCTCCTCTACCCTACCAAGGGCACCCAGACCTTTCTGGATATTGTACCATGCCTTGCTGAGGTTCTTAGCCGGGTCGATGACCATGTAGAAGGCAAAGATGAAGCTGAGGAAAGCGCCCGCGTCCATCTCCCCTCCGAACACTTGTCGCGAGCCGTACCACAACAACAGCGCAACGGTTGCGATGCCGAGGAATTCAGTAAGTGGACTGGAAAGGTCACGCCGCCAAAGCAAGCGAATGAGGCTGTGGCGGTAAGTGTCGTTCAGTTCCCCAAACCGTTCGCTCTGGAAGCCTTCGGCCCCGAAGCTTTTGATGATCCGTAGGCCACCGAGGCTCTCCTCCGTCCGGCTCACAATGTCGGCCAGGTTCTCCTGTACCACCGTGCTACTCCGCTTGAGCCGCTTACCGACGCCACCGATGACCACGCCGGTAAACACCATGAGGCCGAAGACGAAAACCGTCAAGCCCGGGCTCAGCACAATCATATAAGTAAGCGCGCCGGCAATAATGAACGGCTCGCGAAAAATGGCTTCAAGCACGTTGAGAATACTGGCCTCCACCTCCTGCACATCCGCCGTAATCCGGCTCAGTAAGTTGCCCTTACGCTCCTCCGAGAAATAGCCGAGCGGCAGGTGCAGTAAGTGGCCATAGAGCTCATTGCGCAAATCACGAATAATGCCGCTGCGAACCGGCGCCATAAAGAACAGTGCCAGGTAACGAAAGAGGTTTTTGAGCAAAAAACTAAGCAAAATGAAGCCGCAGACGTAAGCCAAAGCAGTCTCCTTACCCAGCTCAACAATCCACTGGCTGAGCGAGTAATTCACCTGTTGCCTCAACTCCACCATCGAGCTAATGGCATCCGGCGGGATGTTGACCAGCTCCACCTGCTCAAACAAGAGGTTGAGAAAAGGCTGGAACAAAGGCACAGCCACCACCGTGAATACCGCCGTGAGAATATTACAAACGATGGCCAGTGCGACAAGGCCGCGGTAATTGGCCATATAGCCTAGTAGGCGGCGGAATGAGGTCATTTGTTAGTTCGTTAGTCTGTTAGTTCGTTGGGGCTACCGCACGTTGGAGGCGGCAAAGGTACTATCTTTGTTTTGGTGTGGGTTGAACGCCTCTGGCGCGATTCTTTAAAGGTACTTAACCCGATTCAAAAGTATAATTTGTTGCACACACCCTCTCAACGAACCAAAACACCAACACCGTGGCTGTAATCAAAAAATCCACCCTGAGCTTCCTGAACCAACTCGCTAAGAACAACGACCGCGAGTGGTTCAAAGACAATAAAGACAAGTACGAAGCTGGCCGCGAAAACGTAGCCGAATTCGCCCAAGCCTTAATGGACCGCCTCGTAGAAACCGACGTACTCGCCACCGAAAACGGTAAAAAGTCTCTGTTCCGGATTTACCGCGACGTACGGTTTGGAAAGAATAAAGATCCGTACAAAACCAATTTTGCCGGACAGTTTAAGCGCGATGGGAAAATACGGCGCGGCGGTTATTACTACAACGTTTCCCCCGTCGGCAACTGGCGCAGTTTCATCGGCGGCGGCTTCTACGGCATGGAAAAGCAGGACCTCAAACGAATGCGCGAAGAACTAGCCATCGACGCTTCGGAACTCCGGGCCATCATTACCGATAAAGACTTCGCTCGCATCTTCGGCGAGCTACAGGGCGAACAGCTCAAGACCGCACCCCAGGGCTACTCCAAAGATCACGAAAACATTGACTTACTGCGCTATAAGCAGTTCTACGCAGGACGCAACTTTACGGATAAGGAAGTGCTCTCCAAAGACTTTCTGGATATGGCGCACGAGGCGACGCTTACCCTCCGGCCGTTTTTCAACTTCTTTACGGAAGTTTTGACCACCGATGCTAACGGGGAACTAATCGTTTAGACGGAATTTTTAGACGGCTGCACCCTTCAGACCTGACGTTGTAGACGCTACGCTTGTAGACACGCATCTAATGTGTGCCCTAAAAGCGTAGCGTCTAAAAGGCGCAGCCGTCTAAAAGCACGAAGTGCGTCTAAAAAGCGCAGCCGTCTACTTAATAAACTTCATCCGATAATCAGA
>JAPKCQ010000242.1 GCA_026421165.1 Lewinella sp.
CCAAAAGATATGATTGCTAGTAGTACTAAAACTCCTATAAAAAGGAGTTTAAAGTGGGGGGGTATACATAATAGTGTTTTAATAAGGTTAAAATCTACAATCAAAGAAACGTAGTCAATGTTATTGATTTATTTAGCTCGTGAAAGTTTCAAAAGTTCATCCTACAGGTACTATTTTATCAAAAAAATACATACCTACTTTGACTTCTAATTAATTACCCTCACCACACAACTAATCACCCTCATTTCCGGTCTGTAAGGCAGAGCATATTTTTATTCTTCTTTTTTCACCCAACCAAATTAACACCATGAAAGCATTTTACTTTCTCTTCGTCTCCTTTTTATTCACCACAGCACTTACGGCCCAGTACGAAAAGGGTAGTTGGTACCTGGATGGCAATTCTTCCGCACTGCTGTCCCTTCCGCTGGGCGACGACTTCCGTTCGACCGAACTTTCCGCCCAAGCATTCCGTGCTGGTTACTTCTTCACCGACCGTTTGCTTGTCGGAAGTCAAATCTCTGTATCAGCCTCTGCTGGAAACGATAGCCGGGACGGTTATTTTGGCCTAGAATTACGCCCCTTCGCCCGTTACTACTTTCCGGGTGGTGAAAAGCGCAAGGTCAGTTACTTCGGCGAAGTAGGTTTCGGTGCCATCGCACCATCAAGTTCTAATTTTTCCGCCGAGGCCGATTTCCACTTCGGTGGCGGGGCGGAGATTGAGCTGCTCCCGGGCATTGTCGGTACCGCTATGCTTCGCTACGACGGAAATTCTCGTCCCCGCAACACCATCAGCCTCACCTTCGGCACAAACCTACTTTTGGGCCAGCTGGAGAAGTTTGAAGATGAAGCTCCTTTACGGGCCGGAACCTTTAGTACCGCCGGCAATCTTGGTGGGCTCTCCCTTAGTGTCCAGGGGTCTGACCGTGAGTCCAACCGTAGTGGTGGTGGTTACCTTGCTCCCAATATCGGCTATTTTCTGGCCGATGGCCTGATGGCGGAAGGCAAGTTATCCATCACCTACTTCGGGCTTAGAGTTCCTCTTAGTACCAACCAAACACCCCCTGAGGCGAGAAGCACCAATATCTTGAATACGAGCCTGGAATTTAACCTTCGCTACTACCTGAAAAAATCAGGCTTCCTTCTCCCATACGTAACCGGCGGAGCGGGTTACCAGGCTTACCGGACCAAGACTACAGATGATACTTCCAGAGAAAGAGTAGATGAGATAGACACCTTTTTCTACCAGGCCGGAGCAGGAGCCAGTTGGTTTCTCTCCCCCAATGTTGCACTGAATGGTAGTATCCTCTACCGCTCTGTAAACTATGACGGCAATAACTTTACTGCGGTAATCGAGCAGGATGCTGTTCGATCAGAAGTCGGCTTACGGTTTTTTCTGAAGCGGTAAAGGCTCCACTGGATTTTCGCCCAACTCGATCAGGTAAAAACTCACCAGTTGTGCATAAAATACTGCGAAGCAAATTATTTTTTGCCACTGCCCCCAGGAGTAAACAGTGTCCGATAACGAATCCAATCTCCATAGGGAACGCTACCTCAGAAGGACGCAAAAAAGTACGCCTGTCGGGTTCGATCGTACGAGTTCTACGCCCAACTCGATAGGCGGACTTTTTCGCATTCGCGAAGACTATCTATTCAGCGGGTTCAAAGTCCTCATTCCAGAGCTGAGTGTTGCTAATATTAACTTGCCGAAAAAGAATCCGACTGGCGAGTTAGGCTACCCCGCCCCACCCTATATTTGCAGAATGAACGCAAAAGTCACCTCCCTGCTCCTCATCCTATGTTTCACGCTTACCTCCTGCCCTCCGGCACCGACGGATACGGTAGTGACGGTCCCTACTGCTGCTGCTCCAACCGCCCCTGCACCTGCGGCCGCGCCCACCGTAAACATTCAAGCTGAAGTAAAAAAAGCCCCGAAGAACATCATTTTGATGATCGGCGACGGCATGGGCGTCACCCAGATATCTGCCGGGATGTACAGCAACGGGAATAAGCTAAACCTGGAGCAATTTCCCGTCATCGGCCTCCACAAATCTTACAGTTCGGACAACCTGGTGACCGACTCTGCGGCCGGAGCCACCGCCTTCAGTGCTGGCGTAAAAACCTACAATGGCGCCATCGGTGTGAGCTCAGACACGATGCCCGTCGTCACCATCCTAGAACTTGCCGAGGCCGCCGGCCTGCCCACCGGCCTGGTCGCCAACTGCTCGATCACCCACGCCACACCGGCCAGCTTTGCAGCCCACAACCGGACAAGAAAAAACTATGAAGAAATCGCATTGGACATCATGGAAGCCGAGGTCGACCTCCTCATCGGAGGCGGTGCAAAATTCTTCGAGCGCCGTGAAATGGACGACCGCAACCTGAGCACCGAGCTGCGCAGCCGTAACTACGCGGTAGAGAGCTTCGTCAACATCGAGATGAAGGACGTACGCCCCAGCACCGATAAAAACTACTTCTACCTCACGGCCGATACCGAGCCTCTACCCTTCAGTCAGGGCCGTGACTACCTCGTACCCGCTGCCGAAATGGCCCCTGACTTTCTCGAAAAGCGCGACAAGAACAACAAAGGCTTCTTCCTGATGATTGAGGCCTCACAGATCGACTGGGGCGGCCACGCCAACAAATCCGACTACATCATCAGCGAAATGATCGAATTCGACAACGCCATCGGTAAAGTGCTAGACTTCGCCAAGAAGGACGGAGAAACCCTCGTTATCGTCACCGCCGACCATGAGACCGGCGGCTACGCCATCCAGTACGGCTCTAAAATGGACTCCATCGATGGTGCTTTCACCTCCGACTACCACACCGCCGATCTCATCCCCGTCTTCGCCTACGGGCCCGGCGCGGAACACTTCGCCGGCATCTACGAGAATACCGCCATCTTTGATAAGATGAAGGAGCTCTTTGGCTTCTAGTCGCGGACCTGTACGTAGCGAAACCTGTAATGCCGGCCGTGCCTATCCCGCCTGTAACACCTTCTACACCCGCTGTCGCAAAGCGATTATCCTGGCGGTAACCTAGTGGATCAACCCGTAAATAGAGGCACCGCTAAGCTTGCCCTTTCGCACGCTGCCGTCGTTACCAAAGTACTTCCGTAGCTACGGCTATGCAAGTACTTTGTCGCCTAGTCAGCGCACGAAATACCTGCGCTTATCAGTACCTCTATTTACGGGTTGGTCCACTAGGACTTCGTCCTGGGTTACCTCAGAAAAAAACATCACGACAAAACTAAACCATCCCACTCCAAAGTCATCAAACAACCGAACCATAAAAAACTACTATGCGTAAAGTAATGATGACAATGGTGGTACTGCTACTGACAGTAACCATCACCACCGCCCAGCGCGGTCACCGCCAGGGAAATAATGACTTCCTCTCCGAGCTCAAGCTCACCACCGAGCAGCAGGCACAAATTAAAGCAATCAAGCAGGAGGGCCGCGCCCAAATGCAAGAGATGCACAAACAGAGCCCCGACCAGCGCCCGGACTACGAGGCGATGAAAAAGATGCGCAAGACCTCAAAGGCAAAGGTTGATGCCATCCTCACCCCTGAGCAACGTAAGCAACTTATAGCCACGCAGGCTGAACGTAAAGCCATTTGGAAAGACGTGGACAGGGAAGCTATCCAAGCTGATTTAAAAGCGCACAACGCAACCAGGATAGAGCCGGTAATCTCCGCTGCCCGCGCCCAGTTCGACCAGTTCATTTCTGCCGAGGATAAGTCCTCACTTGACCGCCTGCGCCCCGTATTCGCTGCCAAGCCTAAGGGTAAGACCAGACGCGGCAAAGGGAAGAAGCCTTCCGAAGCCGACGTCGCCGCAAAAAAGGCAACGATGGAAACCTGGAAGACAGACCACGCCTCCGAAATCTCCGAATTAAAAGCCATCACTAAAAAGTACGCCGCCGACCTGGAACGCATTCAGGAACGAATGATGCCACAGCGGAAACAATGGGCTCAAGAGAAGCGCGACATCATAAGCCGTCAGCAACCCGAAGGCGCGAAAAAAGCGCAGGATGCAAAAGCCAAGGCTTACGAAAAAAAAGCAGGAAAAGGCCTGCGTAAAAGCAGAGAAAACAATAAAAGCCGCGAAGATTGGCCGCGCGGAGCCGCATTCTTGCTCATAAAAGGATAAGAAACAGGCTTTCCCCCAACACTTTTTCCCAACGGGCGTTATGAAGGAGTCTTAATTGACCCCGGCACATTAACGTGTGCTGGGGTTAACGTTTTGTAAATACTCGGGCTCCTTCATTTCAACCAATAAAGGAATTCGTACCTTGTGTTACGTACTAAGGAGAACCACTAACTATCATCATAAAATACTAACAAGTGCAAGATTCCATCGGCAATAGCCAGGAAGACATCAACCAGAGCCTACAGCACTGGAAGTCCATCGTAGCTAAGTACCAAAAAGCTAGTACCAGCCGTGCCATCGGCCAGCTGTTTAGCAGCTTCGGGCCTTTTGTGGCACTCTGGATTGCGATGTATTTCAGTGTTGAATACTCCATCTGGCTCACCCTCGGCCTAGGGGCGATTAACGCTTTTTTCCTAGTCCGCATTTTCATCATCCAGCATGACTGTGGTCATTATTCTTTCCTAAAGAAACGCAAGGTCAACGACGCCATTGGTTTCATCTGCTCGTTCTTCAGCTCCATTCCCTATACTTATTGGGCTCGTGTTCACAGCTACCACCACGGCCATACCGGCCAGTTGGAGCATCGGGACATTGGCGACATTGACTTCCTCACCGTTGAGGAGTACAGGGAACTCGGCAGGTGGGATCGGTTCAAGTACCGCGCCTTCCGCCACCCCGTGGTAATGTTTGTGGTCGTACCCGTCATTTACTTAGCCATAATGCTGCGTATTCCTACCGTCAGTTTTGAAGGCTGGAATAAAGTACACGTAAAGCAGCACGTCAACAATATTCTGATTGCTGCGGTCTACATCGGCATGGGTTTCCTCCTAGGCTGGAAAGCCTTCCTGATCGTTCAAGGCTCCATCATCTTCTTCTTTGGTATAATTGCCTTCTGGTTCTTCTACGTACAGCACCAGCACGAGCACACGTACATGCAATGGACTAAAAACTGGGATTACCTGACGGCGGCCATCAAAGGTGCTTCTTTCTACAAACTACCACGTTTCCTACATTTCCTGACGGGTAATATTGGCTACCACCACATTCACCACTTGTCGAGCCGCATTCCGAATTACAACCTTCGTCGTTGTGCTAAGGAGAACCCGGTACTCCAGAAGTACGTCACTAAGGTCAGTTTCTTTCAGAGTCTCCCAATGATGTTCAATAAACTGTGGGACGAGGAGAAGCAGCGGATGATCACCTTCCGTGAGTTCTACCGTTCTGAGGCTAACATGAAGGTAGCGTAAGCAACCCTTACCTGCTCTTTCCCTCAAACTAAGCAGAATGAAAATGCCCCGATCTTCATGCATGAAGATCGGGGCATTTTCATTTATTTTGGCCGCATTTTCAAGCGCGCACGCAGGATGCAAAGATCGCTTTCTGAAAAAGTCTTACTCTTCAATGATTACCGCCTTCACCTTTCCTGCCCGTTGAGCCGGCAGTAAAGAAGCAATGAAGCCAATCCCAAGCACGGTCAGCGCAACAATCGGAAAGTCGTACCAACGGAAAGAGATCGGATACGCTTCCGTGAGCAGGCCGGGCAAGCTTATCAGGCCAAAGGTCTTCTGTAAAACGAACAGTGTACTTGCAAGTAGAAAACCTGAAAGCAAGCCTAAGCAGCAAAGTAATAAGCCAACACGCAAAAACACGCCGCTTACGTCTTTAGCCGTCATCCCCAGACTGCGGAGAATAGAAATATCACGCTTCTTTTCCAGTACGATCATCCACAGCGCCCCAACCAAGTTGAAGCTTATCAAGACCATCATCAAGCTGACTATCGCAAAGCCAACCCACTTTTCTACCTGCATCAGTTTAAGAATACTATTTTCTTGTTGGTAGCGGTTCTTAACCAGGTAAGCGGGGCCCATATATTCCTGAATCCGCCGGTAGGTCGCCTTATTGATGAAATTCGGTGACAGCGCAATTTCCAAAGAGGAAACAGTAGAGTCACTCACGCTCAGCAAGTCCCGGGCCTTGTTAAGGCTTACGATCACCGCCTGGTTCTCCATTGATTCCTGGCTACGAATAATACCGGTAGGTTGGAACTCCCGGCGGAGGTAGTTCGTCCGCCCTGTAGTCATAAATCCGCCCCCACGTGGCTTCGGGCGAAGCATAAAAACGGTTAACCGTTCAAACTGGTTAAGCGGATCGACCCCGAGCGTCACCGCCAGATCATTGCCCACTACAGCCCCGAAGTCCTCACGGCCGGGAGTATCCAGATCGTAGGTTCCATCGTTGACCATGCTATCGATACCATTAATCAGTGGGTAAACCTCGTCCACTCCTTTTATCGTTGCCGCATTCTGTTTGTCGTCATAGCTGAAAATTGCCGTTTCTTCCAGCGTCTGGGATACGGCGGCAACCCCTTCAAGTTGGCCAAGGCCGCGAAAAGTTTTCTCATCGACCTCAAACGTCTTGCCCTCAGCGGCAACAATTCGCACATCAGGATTAAGGTTGTTGAACATGGATAGAAACAAGTCCTCAAAACCGTTAAACACACTAAGTAAAAGCAGTAAGGCGGCAGCTCCGATAGCAACACCAAATGCCGCGATCAGCGTAATGATGTTGATCGCGCTAGTAGATTTGCGGGCGAAGAGGTATCGCCAGGCCATCTTTGCGGGTAAGTTCATGGCACAAAGGTATATTCCATCCTGCCGTTAAGTGAGATTTCTCAATGGATTAAGCAGCATTTCTCTGCAAACAATACGTCCGGCCTACCTGAAAATTGTGCACCTAACCTACCTTAGGGACCCAGACAATAGTAATGTGCTATTCTTACTCAGTGCCTTTCGCACCGTTGATTCAGTTAAAAGGCTTGTCAACACTATAGTGTTATCTGCTTTTTTACTTTATCAACGACCAAAACTCACTAGATCAAAAACAATACACTAACATTACCTGGGTCCTAGGCGTCCTGGCTTAGAACTTATTTGAGAAGACTAAGCAAGCGGTTAAGCTCTTTTATCTC
>JAPKCQ010000029.1 GCA_026421165.1 Lewinella sp.
GTCTGGGTGTTGGCCGCTCAATTCTTCGATGAGGGGGGTAACTTGCTGGTGGATAAACTCCGCCCAGATGATTTCGTGGCTGTTGTCGAAGGAATCTAGCTTAGTTTCGAGGTGCGTGTCGATCCGCATGATAACCTGCCGGATGAGCGGGAATTCGATGTGCTCCATGGCGCGAACGAGGAGGAAGCGGCCCGCCCGCATATTGTCGGCGAGGTCCTGATAGATGGCGGTATTGCGCAGCCGGCTGCTGCCCACGATGTCAGCCTGGCCATAGAGAGGGTAGACCTCCTTGAAGGCGATCACTTCGGGGGTGTCTGGATAGCCAGAATCCTGTCGTTCCAGGATGTTGAAAGCAGCCTTGGTGAACCGCCACTCCACACTGCTGTGCAAACTGGTGTACTGCTCGCGCATGATGGCTTCAATCCTGTTATCAATGTATTCCCGGCTACGCTCAATGGCGGTACGAAACAGGCCGCGAATTTCCCGAAACTTGATCTCCATGAAGGCATTGACGCCGTAAACTTCTGGAGAACCGAGCTCGACCACTCCGATCACGTTTTTTTGCTGATCAAGCAGCGGAGCTACTAGGATGCTGCGAATACCCTGCTTGATAAGCAGTTTCTCCAAACGGGTGGTCTTGAGTAGCGACGCGAGGTCGTCCACAAGTACAACCTCGCGGGTACGGAAGGCGCGGTCGTAGATGCTGCCGCGGAAAGCATCGTCGGTGAGCCGCTCTATGTCGTCGCTGAGGAAGTTGAATTTGATGCGGTATTCGTGGTCGGTGGTCCGGCTGGTAGGGTAGTCTACTGCCGTAAGGCCGAGCTGGAGATTTTTATCGTTGAAGTGTACCCGGGTTAGGTTGGCTAGTTCGCGAACCCGCTCGATGTCTAGGATCGCGTCGCGGCTAATGAGCCGTTGCTTGATGCGGCTGAGTGCTTCCTGCTCGGTTACTTCGAATAGGTGCGCGATGTGAATACCGTAAAAGGTGAATTTATCGGCCGGCAGCAGCTTCATCCAGAGATCAGTATCGGTGATGTTGTTGAGTAGCTGTTGAATATCCTTACGGCTGAGTTTGGGAAGGTCTCCGTTTACAACGACATCAATATACTTCTCGTCCATTACCGGCTTGTAGAAGCGGTCTAGGCCCGTGGTTGAATCATTGACGGTGAGCATCGCTGAGGGGGCCATCCCTACCTCCACACCATAGAAACGCTGCAGGATGAAGCACCCGATGCTAATGAGGTGGCGGCCACGAACCGTCGCTAGTTCGCCTCCGAAGGAGTAGCAGGCATTTTGCCTTGACATAAGCTCCTTCATGGCCTTGCTGAGGTAAATAGGAGCGAAAGTAAAAGGCCTACTAAACTTGAAGAATTCAGTATCCCGGTGAGAGGGAGGTACCAGGAAAAGCATTAGCATGTCCATTAAATCCTTATGCTCCTCTAGCATGGAAAGGTCCGTGATCGACTGAAATAACTCGGGGATGTCTTTGGAAAGCCGGACCACCTCGTTAGAGAGGAAGCGGATGCCGGCGTCCTCGGCCTCGACCATATTACTGATCATATCCAGGATCGGCCCGAAGCAGAGCTCGGTACCGTAGGGTATAGCAAAGAGATCCATTCCTTCGGCGGTATGGCCGTCAGTGAAAATGATTGGCGCTTCCATCATGTCGGCGTTATCGTGGAGTGAGATTTCCAGTTTCATGGGTAATAAACGTTTGGTGTTGGGGAAAGGTTAGCTCCCCGCTCGGGGAGTATGCAACGCACAGAGCACGTGAGGGGCCACAGAGCCTAGAGGCATCATAGGGAACAGAGAGTACACAGGCCCCAGAAGCCATGAAAATCATAGAGGATACAGGGGGCGTGGCATATCCGCGGTTACTTATTTACTTTTGTTACCCCTGAAAACGAGTAGAATGACCTGATTGGTTTGGCCAACATGAGACACGAAGTTGTCTGGAGTACGTTGGCCTTTTGCTCAGATTCTGCGCCGTACATTTGTAGACTAATCATTTAGCAAAACCGCCTTCTCCTAACCATGCCTTCCAACCTACCCGGCACCCGCGTCAGCGCCCCGAAAACCGATATCGGTACGGCTCATTTCCAGAATGAGAGCCGACGGCACGAGCATATTTCTCCGAATGTGGAGGACTGGGGTATTTTTAAACTTCACGATAAGCGGGACGAATTTGTAAAGGAGTTGGAGGTAGAAAGTTACGAGCGGATACTGGAGGAGCACGGTGGAAAACTGAACGACCTGCTGAGCAAAACCCTTTTCAGCGAACAGCGCCGCACCAAGGAAGAGCCCTGGAAGGTGGATCCTCCGCAAGAGCGCCGGGTCTGGAAAAAGCTGGCCAAAATGCTCGCCACCCATTCGTTGGACGAGGATGAAGTGACCACCGCAGATAAAGCCGCAAAAAATATCCTGCAAAAGATCGTGTACCGCTACGCCAACGAAATCGTGGGGCATTTCAAAATTCCCACTTTTAAATTTGCCCGCCGGTTCCTTACTTTTTTCTTTGGCAGACTGCTTAATGCTGCCGACGGTCGGAGCTTTAAGAGCTTATTTAGTAAAAATATTCTGCTGGAAGAACGGTTGCTCGTGCGCGGTTACGTGGAAGAGGTGCGTGAGCTAAGTAAGCATGGAACGGTCATCTTCTGCCCGACCCACTTCAGTAATCTCGACAGCATCCTGATCGGTTACGGATTGGACCGGGTAGCGGGCCTGCCGGCCGTAAGTTTTGGCGCGGGCCTGAACCTTTACAATACCGGCTACACGGCCTACTTTATGAACCGCCTGGGAGCTTACCGGGTAGACCGGCGCAAGCGTAATCCGATCTACATGACGACGCTGAAGGCGATGAGTAAACTCATCATCAAGAACGGTGTGCCTAGTCTGTTCTTTCCCGGCGGCACCCGCTCCCGCTCCGGTGCGCTGGAGACAAAACTGAAACTTGGCCTCCTGGGGACGGTCGTTGAAGCCCAACGGCAGCATTACGAAGACGGTAAGGAGGAGAAGGTGTTCATCGTACCCGTCATCCTGAGCTACCCCTTCGTACTGGAAGCCCAGTTTTTGATCGAACAGCACTTGCTGAAGGAAGGTCAGGACCGCTACATCAAGGCGAAGGACAGTTTTCACAGCCTGCGCTCCATTCTGAAGTTTATCTGGGGCGTATTCTCCAAAGGCAATAAGATTACCATCGCGCTGGGCCGACCAATGGACGTGCTCGGCAACCGCGTGGAAGCCGATGGTAAAAGCTACAGTAAGAGCGGCCGCCAGGTGAGTACGAGTGATTACTTCCGCGATCAGCACGGCACCATCAACCGCGACTACCAACGGGAGAGTGAATACACCCGTATGCTGGGCGACCACATCGTAGAACGCTACCATGCCGACGGCATCGTGCTGCCGAGCCACCTGGTGAGCTACGCCGCCTTCGGGATGCTGGAAAAAACCTTCCCGAACAATGATCTTTACGCCTTGCTCCGATTGCCCGCTGAGGATTTCTACTTCGACCGGGACGGTCTTCATTCTGTCGTCGAACAACTACGTGACCGCCTCCTGCTGCTAAATAAAGAGGACAATGCTAAGCTCTCGCAGGAGTTGTACGATAGCCCGGAGGAGATCGTCCGCCAGGGCATTGCAACCCTGGGCAACTTCCATATCGACAAGCCGTTGCGCTACGATAAAGAAGACCGTATTGTTTGCGACAATTTCGCCATGCTACACTATTACCACAACCGACTCAGCACTTTTTACTTGAAACGCTACGTGAATTGGCCGGTGAAACTGGTACGGGATGAGCGGGTGGAGGATGCTTTTTTCTCTCAGCTTGAGGCGGAGGATATATTGGATTAAAGTGGAGAATGATTAAATATTCTCTCCTCCAATCATTCATTCTGGGTAGGCCCGCGGGTGCAAAGTCCGTTTTTAACGCATTGCGGCCGCAACCGAAAACAATTGGTCTTAAACCATCTTTTGAAACCGCTGTTTAGTCGATATATGACCGTACTAATCTACACAGCAATAACCATCGGTGCCGTAGCCGGTATGGAATTCGCCGCCTGGGCCGCGCATAAATACCTGATGCACGGCTGGCTCTGGGGATGGCATAAAGACCATCATAAGCCACACCATGAAGAAGACGGATTCTTTGAGAAGAACGATCTCTTTTTTCTGGTTTTTGCCATTCCGAGTGCGACTTGTTACATCGTTGGGCTGAACGTATCGGGCTGGTTTTGGCTTACTTTCGTAGGCATCGGAATCAGTATTTACGGGCTGATCTACTTTCTGATTCACGACGTGTACATCCATCGGCGCTTCAAGTGGTTTAAGCACCTGGACAGCAAGTACAGCCGGGCCATCTTACGCGCCCACGGCCATCATCACGTGGTGACGCAAAAGGAAGGCTGCGAAAGTTTTGGACTTCTTGCGGTGGACGATAAGTACTACGGTAAGCGTTCAGAATGGGATAAGAAAGTGAATGACAGAGTAAAAGCGTAACTTTAAGCGCCGTCTCTTGCAAGTGAAACTACATTACAACCCGACTACATTACTACCGTACTAAAAGAATGGAAGACCGTCTACTAGACAAGATCGCCCAACCTTTCAACCTCAACCTGCCCGAGCATGAGACCATGGAGCAGGCCATCGACGAGTTCCTGCCAGCGGTAAAAGGATTTGGTGACAAGGACCTGCGCGACGAAGAGGCCCCGCTATACAAGGTGGATTGGGTAAGTATGACGGATAAACCGGGGGCCACGACGGTGAGTCTGCACACCTTTCTTACCTCCGGAGAGATTCGAATTTCTCACGATGGATCTATGGACGGTATGGCCTATAAGGTGCTTACCTCCAATCGCGTGATCATCGGGCAGAGTGTACATCGGGATGCTTTCCTCTACGAGTTACAGTTCATGGACAACGACTTCCTGATCTTTAAGCGGCACGGCAACGAGGCGAATATCAAGAAGAAATACCTGTTTTATTGTCGGGAAGCCATCGGCACGCGGTTGGTTTGGAACGAAGCGCTGGAGAAATTGGTGGATAAGTATCGGAACAATCAGTTTCCATGGATTTTCGTTCTGGTAGTACTGGCTATTGTTGTGGGGGTGATGCTCTATTTTCGCTAACCACCGAGTTGGTGCGTCATTGACTTGCTACCGTACGTACCGTTCGCTGCGTCTTGCCTGCTCACCTTAGCGTATTGCCGTGAGTGGCAGCAGCAACCCAGTGACTCACTCTTCTTATCTTTACCCCATGAGAAAAAATCTGTTCCTCTTGCTGATCTTTTGCTCCGTCGGATTAAGCGGTCAGACCTTCCAGGCTTCCCTGCTTGCGGGCGGGAATTTCAGCCAGATCGACGGAGATGATCTTTTTGGCTACCACCAGCTGGGGGCCAACGCTGGCATTCGGGTAGTAGCGATACTTAACGATCGTTGGCGCGTTGGGCCGGAGATACTTTTTTCCCAGCAGGGCGCGCGGCGTAACCAGAACTCCACCAACGTCAGCGTGTTTGACCGGATCGACCTTAACACCCTCGAGGTACCATTGATGGTGTACTATAAAGACTGGCGGCTGACGGCTGAGGCTGGTCTCAGTTACCAAAACCTTTTCAGCTACACCGTAATTAGTTCAGGGGGAGAAGACATTACGGCCGCTACGCCACTGAACAGCGACCTGGTGGCCATCAAAGCGGGGGTGACGTTTTTCCTGACGGAGCGATTGGGCCTCAACCTGCGCTTTTCGAAGCACCTTACCGATATTGACCCGGACAATACGCTGAATACTTCCTTTAAGGGGAAGTCGGTCAGCGTTCGTGCCGTTTACACCCTTGGCCGGGGAGAGGAACTCCCCCGTCCGCCACAAGATGATAACTAAGATGATGATCCGAAGCTTTTCTGCCCTACTCCTTATTATGCTGTTTTGCACCTGCGGCCCTTCGCCCGAAAAGGAAACTGCGGTGGAAACACCCGTTGCGGTAGCCTCGCAGAGCGTTTCCTACTCCTCGATCTCGCTAGATCGCCTGGAATACCTTTACGACAACGCGACTTACATGGATGCCACCTTCTACAACCTGCCGGTTTCGATCAACCAGAGTAGCCTGGAGCAGATTCGGACCACCCTTGCCGGCGTTGGTGAAGCACCTGCAACCATTGCTGCCAACTGTTCCCCGTCCGGGCATATCTGGTTTCAGGTCAACGGGAAAAATATCGAAGAGGCTGATATTTATTTTCAGGAGGGATGTGTCGCCTACGTATGGTACGAAAACGGAAAACCTGCGTTTGGTAATGAGATGACGCAGAACGGCATCGGATTTTACCAGAATATAATCAACTCGGTTAAGACACAGGCCGGAGGAGGAAATTAGTCTTTTAGCCTGTTGGGCGTTACGTGCGATAAGCCTAAATTTACCTATGCAATCTTCCACTCGCCGCGCTGTAATTGACCTCGGGACGAACACCTTTCATTTGCTGATTGCGGATGTTTTTGCTTCAGGAACGATCAGCGATGTGTACCGTGAACGTATATTTGTCAAGCTGGCTTCTGAAGGCATTTCGACCATCGGAGAAGCTTCCTTTCTGCGGGGAATCAAGGCTTTATGTCGCTATCGGGAGGTGTTAAACGAATACGGCGTGTCTGATTTACAGGCCATCGGAACGGCTGCGCTGCGGACGGCCTCAAACGGCGCTGCGTTTCTTCAGGAGGCAAAAGAGAAAGCGCAAATTGATATAAAATTGATTAGTGGAGATAAAGAGGCGGATTACATCACTAGTGGTGTTTTACTTGCCGTTCCGGCCGCTACGGAGAGGGTACTGATTATGGATATCGGTGGCGGCTCTACTGAGCTTATTATTGCGGATAAAGATGGCGTTTATTGGCGGAGGTCTTTTCCGTTGGGGGTCTCTGTTTTGTTTAATGAATTTCATTCTAGCGATCCGATTTCCGCTGCGGAGATCAGTGCTTTGGAAGCTCATTTGGAGACGGTTCTCAAACCACTGAAGGTGGCCCTGAAGGCGTTCTCTACGCATCACCTGGTTGGCGCAGCTGGCACTTTTGATGTGCTTGCGGAGCGGCTGCGCGACCCCGGAGCTCCGCTGCATCCGACCAGCCATAAGCTCGATATTTCGGGGTTCCCGTCGCTGTACGAGCGGATCGTACCGGCAACGCTCAGCGAGCGACTGGCGCTGGATGATGTGCCGGTGGAGCGAGCGGATATGATCGTTATGGCGATGATTTTGCTGCGTTTCGTTCTTCGTTTGGCCAGTATCGAGGGGATTACGGTCAGTAATTACGGGATGAAAGAAGGTATTTTAGTGGCGCGGCCGCAGGATGCAAAGTAGGGGTTTTCAGTAAGTAAGCTCTAAGTCTTAAGGTAAGGCTGCTTCGCCCGCAAAACGGCGGTAAGCGAGGACTCCAACCCACGCTAGGAAGCTACCCAGCAGCGCTCCCGCGAATATGTCTCCAGGGTAGTGCTTGCCAACGTACACCTGCGCGAGGGCTATGGTGCCAGCCCAGAGGAAAATCCCTAGCCTCCAGCCCCACGCCTTGTCCTTTAACCACGTAAGGGTCAGTAGCGTTGCTAGGGCAAAATGGTTGGTCGCGTGGTTGGATGGAAAACTCCACTTACCGCCGCAGCTGACGAGGATGCGGACCTGTGCGGCTATCTCTGGTTCGGCGCAAGGCCGTAGCCGACCAACCCAGGGCTTCAGGACGTTGGCGGCAAACTGATCCGCAACAGCCATAACCGCACCGATGCACAGCAATAACCAGAGTGTTCGCTTCCACCCGTAACTCCGGTAGAGGAGGAATACCATAATGAGGTACAGCGGAATCCAGGTGGTCTTCTCTCGGAACACGGGTAATACTGCATCCAGGAAGGGATTGGCGAGGGATTGGTTGATAAAGTTAAATAGGTCGTAGTCCATAGTATCTGCCGGCAAAGCTAAGGTATTCGTAAAGAACGTAACTTCGCAGCGTCGGGCTCCTCCGGCTAACAGCCTAAAAGGCTAACGAACTAAAAGACGAACCCCTTGCCTCTCAAAAAATCAATTTCAGGTTTTCGCGGTACCATCGGCGGTAAAGCCGGTGACAATCTTACTCCCGAAGACATTGTTGCCAACGTAGCCGGCTACGGTACTTGGCTCCTCCGCTCGGGCGCAACGCCCAAGGTTGTGATTGGTCGCGACGGCCGCCCCTCCGGAGCCGTAGTGACTGCTCTAACCACTGCCACCCTGCAAAGCCTCGGCATCGACGTTATCGACTGCGACTACGCAACCACGCCTACGGTAGAGATGGCGGTAACGCATCACGGAGCCGGCGGCGGCATCATCCTGTCGGCCAGCCACAATCCAAAAGAATATAACGCCCTGAAGCTGCTCAACGATAAGGGAGAATTTATCTCCGCCGAAGACGGCGCTGATCTGATCAGCATTGCTGAAGGCGGAGACATTACCTACTGTAGCGTTGATGATCTCGGCCTGCGAACGACCGATCAGCTTGCCCTGCAACACCACATTGATGCGGTACTCGGGCATCCACTGGTAGAAGTGGAAGCCATCCGTAAAGCCGGGTTTAAGGTTGTACTGGACGCGGTGAACAGCGTTGGCGCCATCTCCATTCCGCCACTGTGCCGGGAGCTGGGCGTTGAATGTTCCGTTATTAACGGAGAACTAAATGGTCAGTTTGCACACAATCCGGAGCCTTTACCTGAGCACCTTGGTGACCTGATGCAACGGGTCGAAGCACTTGGGGCAGATCTCGGTATTGCCGTGGATCCTGACGTAGATCGCCTCGCCCTCATCGGCCCAGGAGGTCGTTGGATTGGAGAAGAGTACACGCTCGTCACCGTAGCGGATTACGTGCTGACGCGGGAGCCCGGGCCGGTAGTTTCAAATATGAGTAGTAGCCGCGCAGCGGCTGATATTGCGGCGAAATACGGCCAGGAATACTACGCCTCGGCGGTAGGTGAGGTAAACGTTGTGGCGAAGATGAAGGAAGTTGGTGCGGCGATTGGCGGCGAAGGAAACGGCGGTATCATCGATCCGCGGTTGCATTACGGACGGGACAGCCTTATTGGCCTGGCCCTCGTTCTTAGTCACCTGGCGATTTCCGGTAAAACGATTAACGAACTGCGCGACGGGTACGTCCATTACGAAATGATCAAGGACAAAAAGGAAGTAGATAAGACCTATGACCTTAACGGTGCTTTCACCCGCGTCCGCGCCAAATTTCCCGACGTCCGTACCAGTGACATTGATGGACTAAAACTCGATTTTCCCGACGGTTGGGTACACCTACGTGCTTCTAATACCGAACCGATTGTGCGGGTTTACGCTGAGGCTGGTAGTAAGGAACGGGCTATGGAGTTGGCAGAAAGTATTAAGGTGGTTCTTTAATGCTGCCGCTATTGGGTGCTCGCTTCGTCCGCGCGGCTTCGCCTTGAGAAGTTGAGGTAACACCACGAATGAAGCGATCATTCACAGGTGAAAACTCATGGTAGGATATTGTTTTCTACGAACTAGTAAAGGGTGTTCCGAAGATGCCAACGGCTAGTTCTGCCCAGATGGGAAGGAAGCTAGCCAGTAGGCTAAGAAAGAAACACTCGATATTTGTTTTTCTTTGCCTCTCTGAGTACCCGCTCACAGGCAAAGCCGACTTACAATGGTAGAGTCCCATCATCAAAAAAATATGATGCTGTCTAGTTGATTCTTTCGGTGAATTGCACTGCTGTGAAAGGAGTAAGAGCCTGATCGCACTAGTGTAATTTAAGTTTAATGCACTAAATTTCGGTTTTCTCGCCTTACCAGTGCGCAAAACACTGGCGCTCATTGACACGATACCTACGGGTTAATCCACTGGTTATACCGATAATTCTTTCGTTGTGGGGCAGTCGGGAGTTGTTTCGGCCGCTGATGTAACGTTCGAATTTGAGGCGTTCGTGTGTGGTAGCGACTATGCTACTATGTTATTCTTCTTCTTCCGGGTAAGCAATTCGCACCTGGTGCACACTCTGTAGAAACGAGCGAAATACCCCCCGGCAGGCTTCTAGTTCCTGAAAGGTAAGGCGACTGTGCTCCAGCTGACCGGAGCTAAGCTTGCCTCGGATGATGCCGTCTATAAGGTCGAAGAGCTCTTCCCGTGACGGATTTTTGAGACTTTTGGCGGCGGCTTCGGTGGAGTCGGCTAGCATCAGGATTGTTTGCTCCTTGGTGGTCGGCCTTGGGCCGGGGTAGCGGAAGGCGGCTTCTTCGATTTCGCGTTCAGGGTGGTCTTTGATGTAATTGCGGTAGAAAAATTCTGCCCTGGTTGTTCCGTGGTGGGTTCGGATGAAATCGATGAGTACCTCTGGTAACTTGGCTTGCCGCGCCAGTTTGATGCCTTTCGGGACGTGGCCGATGATAATTTCGGCACTTTCCTTAGGCCCAAGCTTTTCGTGAGGGTTGGGCCCACCCTGGTTTTCGATGAAAAACCCAGGGTTTGTGACCTTGCCAATGTCGTGGTATAAAGCGGCGGTTTTTACCAGTAGGGCATCGGCCCCAATGGCCCGTGCCGCCTGCTCAGCCATATTGGCGACGTTGAGAGAGTGTTGCCAGGTACCTGCAGCCTGCCGCGCCAGTTTTTCCAGTAGCGGACGGTTCATATCGCTCAGTTCACCCAGCGTGATTGGGGAGATGAACCCGAAGATCCGTTCAAGTACGGGAATTAGGGGAATGGATAGTAGGCACAGGAATACGTTTAGCCCGATCCAGCCGATGATGTTATAGCTAACCGTATTCCAAGTGCCTCCGCGCATCAGCTCCAGGCCGATAAAGCCGACGAAATAAAATGCGAAGAGTAAAAGGAGGCTACGGAGGAAGCGACCGTAATCACGGGTGTCAATATCCATTACGATCACCACAACACCGGCCATGATGCTGAGGAAGACGAAGTGGTAGCCCAGGGTGGTCAGGAAGCTGGCCGTTAGCACTACCGCCACGTGGACGAAGAATGCCAGGCGCTCGTTAAAGAAAATCCGGATCACGATGGGCACAATGCAAAAAGGAACCAGATAGGTACTAAGATCAGGGCTGAGTTCTAGTGTACGCACCAACAAGGCGTAAAGCACCAACCACATCAGAATAAATATGAGGTTCTTAAGCTGGCTATAGAGGAGGGGGAAGAAGGAGCGAACGTAGAAGAACAGCAATAATACGACTAGCCCGATCTGTACCGCATAGCCGCCAAAGACACTCCAGAAAGTAGTTTGTGTGCTCAGGCTCTCGTTGTAGAGCCTGCGGTAGCTCACGAGTTGTTGGTAGATGTTTCCGGTAACCGTTTCTCCTCTTTTTATGATGGTTTCTCCTCGGCGGACGAGGCCATCGTAAGGACTGACTCCGGCAATCGCATCCGTCCGGAGTTTCTGGGTGAGGGAGTCGCTATAAAAGAGGTTATGGTCGAAGCGGTCTTCTAGCAGATCGAGTAAAAACTCTGGAGACTTCAAGTTGGTATAGAACAAACTATCTCGCAACCATGCCCGGGCGTCTCCAGGGGAGCGGAGCTGGGTGAGGGTACGCTCCCGTTGTTCATTGCCGTTCAGGATGGTAATAAGCGTAGCCATGCCGCCTTCTTCCTCCTCGGTACGGGCACTGATGATGCCCTGGTTATAGAGTTTATCCAGCACGCGTAGCCCGTAGCGACGATGGCGTTCTGGGTTGCGGATTACATCGGAGTTTTCACCCCTTACTTTAGCAGAATCCAGGCTTATCTGAAAATCCTTTAGGAACTCAGCGCGGGCGTTGCGTGCAATGTCCTGCTCCATCCGGTATACTGGGTTGGCGGCTTGTTTCACCCGATCGAGTTCATCATCTAGTATTTCTGGGGTCTTTAGCACTGGTATATCATACGGAGCTTCCAGATTTGTGTACCGCCAGGTCTGTCCTCGTTCAAATTCGAAGGGAAACTTCAGGTTGTTGGGGTACAACAGGCTGATGGCAACTACCGCCGAAATGCCCAGTAGCCAGCGGAGCAGGCGGCGGGTTAGTCGCGATCGGGTATTTGGAGAGGAGGATTGGATATGGTTGTAATTTTAGACCGTTAACGTGTTGGGCCTTTAGGCCTTTGGCGTAATTTACGGAGTTTGAGTTGAAGACGGGGGCTCGAACCCGTTACGACTCCTCTAGTTTCAGCAAGCTACGCCGCCCGTAGACGGAGCAAATCGGGCAGCTCTTCATCTTGTGGCCGCGGGCGGGGCAGTATTCCCGGCCGAAGAAGATGATCTGGAGGTGCAGTTTGTTCCAGCTCTCTTCCGGGAAGAGGTGCTTTAAGTCCTTTTCGGTTTTTTCTACGTTTTTACCGGTGGAAAGTGCCCAGCGGTAGGCTAATCGCTGGATGTGGGTATCGACAGGAAACGCTGGTACACCGAAGGCCTGGCTCATCACTACTGCGGCGGTTTTATGGCCAACGCCGGGCAGGGCTTCCAGCGCGGCCCAGTCTTGGGGCACGATGCCGCCGTGCTCCTCCACGAGGATGCGGCTAAGCTCTTTGATGGCCTTGCTTTTGCGGGGGCTGAGGCCGCAGGGGCGGATGATCTCCCGTATATCGTCGGCGTCGATATGCATCATCTCTTCTGGTTTATCAGTCATGGCCCAGAGGTGGGGGGTGACCTTGTTTACGCGGACATCCGTACACTGGGCGGAGAGGAGTACGGCGACGAGAAGGGTGTAGGAGTCCGTGTGGTCTAGGGGGATGGGAACGGTGGGGTAGAGGTCGTCTAGGATTTGGTGGATCTCTTTGGCTTTTTTGGCTTTTGTCATGGCTTATTGACCCTCGACCCCACTCGAGGCTGTCGCCTTTTATTTCGTCCGGGACTACTATGGTTCAATCCCCATGGGATTGCTCGGGTGGAGAAATTGCTGCGTAAACACAAATAATTATCTGAGAACGGCCGTCAGTTCTCTGATGTCGCGGATGCGGTAGGTCGCTTCAAGCTTGGGTTTGTTGGCCGCGCCGGGGTGGCGGAGCCAGCAAGCGTCAAATCCGTAGTCGAGGGCGCCCTGGACATCGGCATTGGGGTTATCGCCGATCATGAGTACGCGGGATTTATCGGCCCCGTCCATGCGTTCGTAGGCGTAGTCAAAGAAGCCGGCGTGGGGCTTAGCTACGCCGATTTCATCGGAGATGACGATGAATTCGAAGTGTTTTCCGAGGTCCGTGGCGGCCAAGCGGGGGCGCTGTACTTCCTTGAGCCCGTTGGTGACTAGGCCCATGCGGTAGCTACCCTTCAGGCTTTCGAGTAGGTCAATGGCTCCGTCTAGCATGTGGGTGGAGGAGGCCAGATAGGTGCGGTAATCGAAGGAGAGTTCTTCCGCCGGGTGGTCCAGCCGGTAGTATTCTAGTAGCCGGGAGAAGCGGATGGTCCGGAGCTGTTCTTTTGGCAGGTAGCCCCGTTCAAAGTCTGACCAAGCTTGATGATTAATGATGCGGTACTGGCCGAGTACTTCGTCGGACCAGTCGATGTCACGGGTTCTAAGGGTGCGCTCTAATGCAGAGGCTTCGGCGGCGCTGAAATCCCAAAGGGTATTATCGGCGTCAAAAAGAAGCCAGTCGTATTTCTTCGTCATTTGTAGCGGGGTGGGTAAGCTAACGGAGCATTAGTGCTCTGTCAGGTTTGAATTTAGAGTACACTGTACTAGCCGCGGAGTTTATCCAGCAAGATACTAAGTGTAGCTGCTTCATCTTCGGAAATTCTCTGGAAGACATTGCTCCTTTTTCCTTCTACGGCGTCGCTGGCGCGCTGGATCAGGTCGAGGCCGGATCGGGTGATCACAATGTCTACCTGGCGGCGATCGGTGGGGCATTCTTGCCGGTCTACTAGTTCTTTTTCCTTCAACTTATCTACCAGCCGGCTGGCATTACTCATCTTGTCGAGCATCCGTTCGGTAAGTAACTTAATGGTTGCCGGCTTGCCCGCACGACCGCGTAAAATACGTAGGATGTTGAACTGCTGGAGACTGAGCCCGAATGGCTTTAGGGTCTTGGCAGTCATCTGATTGAGCCATGCCGAAGTATATACGATGTTAACTTGGGCCCGGTGTAGAGATGATTTGAAGGTCAGTTGTTGTATGGCTTGTTCTATGCTGGGCATGGTAGGCGGTAGTTCGTACGTTTAATACAGGTGTAAATGTTTTTTAGGCCCGGAAGTTCGTTCGCGGCAAAAAAACGTGCGGCAATGGAGCTACGAGAGCTTCCAAAGTTTATTTTTAGGCGCTTTCTCAAGTGGAAAGGAAGGTAAAAAGAGGGTCTTCAACGTTAGCAAATGTTAAAGTTTTGCCTCTTTGCAAGGCGGCCTATGAAATACGTTTCAGGCGGCGGTTTGGTCCGGGTATGACTTAAGCTAAGGTAAAATGCCGAATAGTGAATCGCGCCAACTAATATTCTTTTTTTAGTTCTTCGGTGGTTTTTTATTTTGAAAGCAAAGATGTGGCTAATGTAAAACCAATATTAATTCCGCTGCCCTGTCCGGTCTAAAGTCCAACGAAGACTGGATTTAAACGTTTATAAAGCAGACCTTTGTAGTAAATAACGGTGCTATCAACCTTTATCTGCATCCTGCGTACGCGCTTGATTCCCCCCATGAACAGTAGTAATAAAAAATCCCGGAATATGATTTACACCCGGACATTAGCTATCCTCTTTTTCTTTTCACTCGTGCTGCCCCTCCAGGCTGGCTCCATTTTCGACCTGTTGTACACGGGCCAGGAAAGGCCCGTTGCCATTCGCCTGGAAGTGCCGGTAGACAGTCTTCTCGCCAAGGTAAACACCAAGCAGGAGGCCCGCGTGCAGTTCACTGACTTCGCTGGCCAGTTCCAAAACTGGAGCCTGGACGTAAGCATCCGCGGAAAATTCCGTCGCCAGCGCTGTGAGTTTGCTCCTCTGAAACTGAACTTTAGTAAGAAGGGCCTCCGCGCCGCCGGCCTCGACGACTGGGACAAGTATAAGCTTGTTTCCTCCTGCTCTTCCGACCCCCTAGCCAAAAACTTGGTACTAAAGGAATATCTCGCTTACCGCGTTTATAACATTTTGACGCCGCAGAGCTTTCGCGTTCAGCGTGTCCTGATCACCTACGTTGACACCAATGGCAGCTACCCCGACCGTATCGAGGAAGGCTTCCTCATTGAGGAAACCGATGAGATGGCTGCCCGGATTGGTGGCAAAGAAGCGGGGAACCCTCTCGGCCTCCCCGTCGACACTTTTAACGCCGAAGCTGAAGTGACTCACGCTCTGACTCAGTACTTGTTTAGTAACGGAGACTTCAGCATGCCGCTGGCCCGTAACATGAAGGTGGTGGAAATGCCCGACGGAAAGTTAGTGCCAGTAGGCTACGACTTTGACTTTAGTGGCTGGGTTGGTGCTCCGTATGCCAGCCCGACCTCAGAAATTGGTCAGCAGAGTATATACCATCGCATCTACCAGGGCTATGCCCAACCAGACGGCGTGATGCGCAAGGTTGCTAACCACTTTCGTGACAACCGTCGCGAGGTGTTGGACCTGATCGCTAACTTCCACTACATACCTACCGAAGACCGGACGATTGTGCAGCGCTTTGCCAACCGCTTCTTCAGGGGGCTCAACCAGATGAACAACAACGATGGTGCGCTGCTCTACGATCAGCTGCGCGATGGAGTGGCTGAGATGATTCCTTCTGGGGGAAAGGCTAGTAGCTTTGAGAGTATGGGTAAGTAAAGGACTTTAGACGCTGTACTTTTAGACGGGCTTCGTCCTTTTAGACGCTGTGCTTTTAAGCTGCTTCACGTTTCTGACAGTGTCTAAAGCGCAGCATCTAAAAAAACGAAACCTGCCTACTTAGTCCCCCGCGGAATAAGTGTACTAGGAAACACCACATAGCTTTCATTACCATCCCGCCCGACGCTGGATACCCCAAAGAAGTAGTTGTCCACAACGATGTTCGTGAAGGTGTAAGTAAGCTTATCTGCTGGTACGAAGCGCTTATGCGTCCACTGTGGCTCGGTGGTGAGGCGGTAGTGGACGTAGTAGCCAGCAATCTCCGTTTTGGTCTCCGGTTTGTCCCACTTTAGGCGGGCGCTGGGTTCCACCGTTCCACCGATCATTACTAGGGGTGGGGGAGGCGGTGCGGCGGCCAGTCCGGCTAGGGTAATGGCGTTGACGCCCGTCAGTTTAGCGGCGTAGGGGAAGTTGACGTGCTTTAGCTGATCGCCATATTCAATGCCGTCTTCGGTGCGGATGTCCTGGTGCTGCTGGGTGTAATTTTCGTGGGTTTCCATTATCCGAATGCCGGGCATGTTGGCATCGTTGAAGGGGCGGTGGTGGCCACCGCGGCCGAAGCGATCGAGGCGGTAAATGAGCATCGGCTTCAGGTTGGTTGTGTACTGCTCGGTTACATGGTGTACGTAGCGGGCGAGCTGGCGGCTGGGGCCATCCACTTCACCGCCGAAGAAGCGGCGGTAGATGTTCTTGCGCTCGTCGTTGGCGTCCTCCGGGTAGTACGGTTCGCTGAAGATGCGGAAGGATTGGTTGTCCGTCACGCCATCAACACCGGTGATGTTACCAATCATATCGTTGTTGAGGACGGCGAGGAGGTTCCAGCCGTTGTCCTGTGCGTACTGGGCGAGACCTTTGCCGCCAAACAAACCCTGCTCCTCTCCACTTAGTCCTGTATATACTACTGAGCTCGCAAATTTATACTTCGTCAGTACACGCGCTGCTTCCAGTACGCCGGCCATTCCCGAGGCGTTATCGTTGGCTCCCGGGCTATCGTCGGTAAAGTTGAGGGGATCGCTGATGCGGCTATCGATGTCGCCACTCATCATTACCATTCGGTTGGGGTCAGCCGTGCCGCGCTGGATAGCGATCACATTAACTACCCAGGTTGGTTCCGGAATGCGCCGGCTTTCTCCTGCAGGAACGAGGTTGCGCTGGAAAAATACTTCCAGACAGCCGCCACAGCCTTCGCTAATGCGGTTGAATTCGTCGAAGATCCAGCGGCGGGCTGCACCGATGCCGCGGGTGGTGGAGATGGTGTCGCTTAGGGTGTGGCGGGTGCCGAAACCTGCTAGTTTTGTGATGTCTGTCTTTAACCGCTCCGCTGAAGGTGCTTCGGCGATGTCGTATAAACGCGCATCGGCGGCGGGTGGCGTTTGGGCGAACACGAGGTTTAGAGAGAACAGGGAAATGGTGAGTAGGAGTAGTTTCTTCATGGCGCAATTTAGTGTTTCGTGGAGATACTTTGCTAAAGCGCTCTTTACGAAGAGAACACAAGGCACTCAGTTTATAAGGAAGAACCTAATTTAGACAGACCAACGCCGTGTCGGCCTTAGCACTCTGGATGGGGCGTTTCGTGTAACAACGGGCAGAGGCAACGGCGCAGAGTAGCAGGCTATAAAGGACGATTATGTCCGGGCATTCTAGCTCTCCTTTGAGACTTGTCCTGAGCGTAGTTAAAGTGGGGAGGCGTTCTGGCTTTGGGGCAGTTCTGTATGGTACGCTACTTATTTCAAAACTCACTGTAAACCAATAGCCACCACCGGGGCCTGCTGGAATACGACAGCTATTAGGAGTAATTCTACCCAGGGAAGAACTGCCAAATAAGCTGATTAATGAAAAAGAACAACACCAGGTAAATCCAGAGCGCGTCCAGAAAATGCCAATACATGGTTAGCAACCGCAGGTTGAGCCGTTTAGAGGGATCGGAAAAATAGACCAGCACAGAAACGGGCTCCTTCATGTACTTCCGCGCTTGGTAGAGGAAAACCCCGAGGAAGGGAATGCCGCCAATAACGTGGGCGAAGTGCAGTCCGCTGATGACGTAGAGGTAACCAGCGGAATTGTCGGAAGTGATATAGATTTGTTGGTCGAAGAGATGGTACCAGGCGATACACTGCATGCCGAGGAATAAGACCGATAGCCCCATAGTGTACCACAGCATTGTTACGTACCGCTGCGTATTGTCGGCCAGATAGGCACGCTTGGTCAGAATCATCGTGTAGCTGCCTGCAATCAAGATGGCAGTATTGAACACGAATAGTATCGGCAGCTTGATGGGCGACAATTCACTCTGGATGCGAGTGTAGACGAAGGCTGCTGAAAGGGCTAAAAACAGCATAGTCAAACTGAACAAAAGAAGCGTTAGTACTATATTACGGGGATGAAAGGAGAAGTCTCCATCCTGTTCTGCTTCGTCGATATCGAGGAGTTCATACGGCCGGTCTTTCATAGAATATAGTATACAGAATCCAAATCCTAGTATTTGCGGGCTGCCGTACGTCGAACAAGTACCCTAAATACTAAACACTAAATGCTTGAAGCTACAGGCTTGTTTTCGATTTATTTCTCCGGCAACGCTCCGAACAATATTTCACATCGTCCCAGACCTTCTCCCACTTCTTTCGCCAAGTGAAAGGTCGTTGGCAAACGGGGCATATTTTGGCAGGTAGATCCGATTTTTTCATAAAAAACTAGAGTCAAAAACCTTGTGATAGAATACTAAATGCACCGCAATTTTATCTTACGGGTATGAACTAAAGGGAACTACACTACCAAAATTATTACTTACTGAGTTCTACGATTTTATCCATCAATTTTTCCGCTTCGGCGGTCTTGGCGGCAAAGCCTTTGATGTCGCCTCCACGCTGCAGCGCCATGGCTTCTTCCAGAAGGATTTTGTGCTGCTTTTCGAGCTCTTTGGTGGGGTTTTTCTTGAGGAATCCGAACATAATAACTTGGTTTTAATATCTAACGGGGAAAGAACGTGATGGTTGTGAGAAATATATTGGCCGGCCGTGGTTACTGAGCGTAGTTGGGGTAGAGTTGCAATGGATGTTTAAAGAGTAAGGATGGACACTTTTTACCTTTTATGCCCCTCATAATGGTGTAGAATTTACCAATTTCCTGGAAGAAGGCTTTTCCAACTGCTCCACTTTGTCGAGGTAGGGGTGCAAGCAAAGAAGCAAAAAAAGCAACGCTCCACCTACCACAACAACAATTTCAAGCCACCAACATTAATATGGTTAAAGTAAGTGCGCCCTGGTGAGCGAACTTATCGCTAGATGGCCTACGTTACGCCTGTAACACGGCACTATCCACTTCTTTTCATCAAAATTATCCACTAATAAATGGCGAACATCCTGATCGGCGGCGGAACCGGCTTCATCGGTAAACACCTCTCCCGTAAATTTGCAGCGGACGGCCACGAGGTGCGCATCCTTAGCCGTTCCGCAAACCCCAACGCCAAATTCAAAACCTTCGTATGGGACGTCGTTAAACAAACCATTGACGATGCGGCCTTCACCGACATAGACTACGTTATCAACCTCGCCGGTGCTGGCATTGTCGATAAGCGCTGGACGGAAGCCCGCAAGAAAGTTATCATCAGTAGCCGCACCGACAGTGCATTCTTGCTGGCCACCGCAATGGCCCGACTCAACATCAAACCCAAACTCTACCTATCCGCCTCCGCCGTTGGTTACTACGGTGACCGCGGTAATGAACTGATGACCGAATCTGCAGATCCCGGTACCGGTTTCTTAAGCAAAAGCTGCATCCCCTGGGAAGAGAGCGTCGCGGAAGTCGACCGCATTAATATCCCGACCTGCATCATCCGCACGGGAATCGTGCTGCACCCCGATGACGGCGCGCTTCAGAAAATGCTGATTCCCTTAAATTTTTGGACGTCGACTTACTTTGGGGATGGTAGTCAGATTTACTCCTGGATTCACATCGATGATATGGTGGATATTTACCGCTACGCCATTGCTAAAAACCTAACCGGAATCTATAACGGCGTAGCACCAAACCCTGCTACAAATAAGGAACTGGCCGCTGCCATCGGCCCGGCGATGAACAGAACAGCTTTAGTGATGCCCGCACCAGCCCTCGCCATGAAGCTGGCGATGGGAGAAATGAGCCATACAGTGCTCGATTCTGCGCGCTGTTCGGCGGAAAAACTGCTTGCGGCTGGCTTTGTGTTCGCTCATCCAGAGTTGGATGGCGCGCTTCGAGATTTATTGGGATAGCCCCTTACTCCGGCGCATAGAAAAAAGGAATCCAGTAGTTCTCGCGTAATCGTATGTTGCCTCCATCGTCCTTGGTGTCAAGGTAGTAATCTTGGAACTGCAAACGGTGCATCCCTCGCGCAGCCTCATGCAGGGGGAAATAGGCGACCAGCTCGGGCACGGGACTACCGGTGTAGCTAACGGAGAGTAAGACGTTGGCGGGGTCAACAGGTTTACCGTCAAGGCGAAGCTCCATTACCCTAAGGAAGCGGGCGATGAGCAGGCTGTCGGCGTTGTCTGCAAGGGTGGACATCGGGAGTTTTGCATTAATCCAGCGGCCAAATTTTTCTCCATTCTTTTTAGCCCTTTCCTTGGTTCTTTTCTGGCGTTCCTCCTTCCTTTTGAGCACGGCTGCAATACTGTCTTCCGGACTTAGAGTAGTGTCTGGTGCGGAGTATAAAGGCTTCTGTATTACTTGCTCTCTTTGCGCCTGGTCCTGTTTGGCCATTAATTCAATTTCCTCGGCGTAGTGTTCTTTTAGCGGTAGGCGTACGCGCAATACCTTGTCGGTGATTATGTCAGAATCAATAAAAACCGGTACTGCAGATACGCGAAAACCGTCAGCATCGGCGTAGTGGCGGTCTTTGCGCAGAGAAGTCATTTCCTGGTTGCTGATGTAGTTCTTCCGGTCTACAAAGGGTACAATGTCGAGTGTTTGCTGCGGCAGGAAGACGAGCAATAATACGTAAGGAACCATGGCCAAGATCAAGCGCTTGCCCCATTTGTTACTGATCAGGGCGTAGTAAAGCGGGCGGTATAAACGTGCCAGCGTTAGCCAACCCATCACGCGGTAGATTGGGAAGTAGAACGCTTCGCCACCTCGCTTGAAGGCCCCGCTTGATAGAAAATCGGTAAGGTAAAGTAGCCCAACCAACGCATAGGGGAAGAACAAAACCGCAGCGATGCCGCTGCCAATAACATTGAAAAGCTGCATCATTAGGACGAAAAAGCCCATGTAGACCAATATGTAGGAGATAATGCCAAAAAGAATGGCAATGAGCAGAAAGGTAAAGGCGAAAACCAGGCTCGCCGCTTTGTCTAACCGGTCGACATACCGGTCGAAATCTCCATGGCGGCGGTTGAGGTAGTTCCCGAAGTTTGGGGTAAAGTCGTCGTTCAGGTAAGTATCCTTATTCATTACACCGCGTAGGGCCAGTCCCCCGATCCACAGGCAGCGGAGTACGACATTCATGAAAAAGTGTAGAATGGTGACAAAGTAAGCTAGGTTAACACCCCACAGAATGAAAGAAGCCGCAGGGCCGATATAATCTATTTGGCTGGAGATGTCTCGAAGAGAGAGGATAAGCTCGTAAAACTTATCAGCTCCAGAAATCATCCCCGCGAGGGCAAAACCGGTGATGATGAGTTCCAGTTGCCAGCTCTGGCGCTGGAGGAAATCGAGCTTATTCTCTGCCGGGGTTTCTTGGGTGCTTAGCATAGGAGAAATTTAACGCGTTGCCCAAATATACTAGGCGTCCAATAATTTTAACTGATTATATCGATAAACGTTGCGTATGACAAATTGCACTTTTTGATTGGGTTGAGCGCCTCTAGCGTGACTAGGTAAAGATAAATCGCTCCAGAGGCGCTCAACCAACTGTGCAGTTTACTATTCACACTCGACAAACATAGCCTTTGCCTAAAGAACCAATCTAAGGTGCCCGACGTGGTGTAGCCCGTGCCAACTGTAAGTAGCGGCGAGGGTATCCAACCGGTAAGTAATACCGCTGCCGGAGTGGTAGCCGGTGCGCTCCCATTCAGCGTTGGAACAGGTGGCAAGGACGGTGGCCCAGCGCAGGTGCATACCCCGCAGGATTTCGAGGCTGGCGGCGATGGGGGTTGCCGTCACGTCGGCCATTTCGGCCCAACGAGCCTCATCGTAGGGCCTCATCGTAGGGTGGTCTTCGGAAAGAATGCGCTTGTGGCGAACGTAGGCGTTCATGTGGCTGTCGGCCAGGTGGTGGATCACCTGGCGGGTCGTCCAGCCGCCTTCACGGTAGGGGGTGTCCAGCAGATCGCGGCGTTTTAGCTCTTCGGCCAGACCTGCGACGACAGCGGGGAGTTCTCCTATATTTTTGATGTATTCCGTTCGCTTGGTGGCGGCGGTTGCGTGGTCGGGAAGGACAAATTTGCCTATGGGGTAGCGCATTGTTGGTCTGTTAGAATGTTAGTTTTTTAGTCTGTTGGTGCAAGGTACAATGCGGCGCGGACGCGGGTGCAATGGAAGCTGTTCTTCAGGTTTCAGCCTGAAGGCCGAAGAACAAGAGCTTAAAGCTGTCGAATAGATTTGGGCGTGCCGTAAAGTTCCAAACCGTTCGTTTTTAGTCTTAATTCAAACTCGGCCGCACCGCCTGGAGCGCGAACAACTGTGCCTCCTACCCCCCGGGCTACGCCTGGATCAGGAGCAGCCAGGCCTTTATCGCAGCTAAGCACCAACAGAACAAAACTCTTTTAAAAGCGTCTCCATACTTTAG
>JAPKCQ010000243.1 GCA_026421165.1 Lewinella sp.
AACACCAAAGTTCATCAGCACCTTACCCACAAATTCAATATTGACAGACCACTAGGGTACTTTAAGTTTGATGCACTAAGTCGCCGGATTTTTGCGGCGTGGCGAGGCGCTGAAACCGGAGTTTAGCCGTAGTTGACACGTAGTGGCCTCATAGCAAAATGAGGCTTTCAGCAACGAAGCTACGGCGTAAAAAGCCAAGACTTGGGTGCATTGAGACTTAGATTACACTGTACTAGCTACTAATTCCCAGCACCCAGCACCTCAGTGACCGCTCCATGAACCGCATCAAACGTTGCGGCAAGGGCCAGTTCATTACTCATTGCGTTTAGCGTAGTGCTGAAGGGCTCGGCGCGCAGTGGTCCGTCGTAACCGATTTCAACCAGGGGTTGTAGGAACGCGTTGAGATCGATTACGCCGGTGGCGCCGGGTAGCTCGCGGGCAATATCCGTTTGATCGTTCAGTGCGAGTTGGGCGTTGGCGTCGTTGAGGTCTACTGCCACAATTTCGTCGTTGCTCCAGATCATCAAATCCTCGGCGGTTTCCTGGGCGGTGTGCCAGTGGTAGCTATCCAGGATGACGCCTACGTTGGGCTCCCCAATCATTGCGATGAGTTCCTTCAATTCGCGGCCGGTAGAAAGCCAGGCGAAGCGGGCCTTGTGACGAATGGAAGGTGTTCCGAGGTATTCCAGACCGAGTTTGATGTTCTTCTCACCCAGCACTTTTGCGCATTCCCGCAGCCGGTCAGCATGAAACTTCATGTTCTCGTTGTAAGTCATTGTATCCGAGCCGGATATCAGCCAGGTTCCGATACGGGTAACACCAATATCTGATAGATTTTGGGCGTGAACGGACAGCGCGGTCAGGTCTTTTTTGAAGCGTTCTTCAGATTCCCGAAACTCTACAGGAAGACCGCTTGCACCCCAGACTATACCGTTAGCTAGGGCTTTTCCGACGAAACTTTGTTTGCGCTTAACGTCCCAACCTTCAATCCCCTGAGCGGGCACCGACAAGGCTTCGTAGCCGTGTTTAATGGCAGATTCCAGCAGTTCCTCGGCGGTTCCATCCACCCCGATAGCGTTGGCTTTAAGGCTAATTTTGAATTTACCCGCATGCTTTGTGTGGCCACGGCCGCGGGGTACAGTGGAAGTTAAAGGAGCGGTAGACGCTACCGCTGCGGGAAGGACTAGACTGGAGGCGAGGAAGGTTCTTCTTTGCATAATTTAGTTATTGTTGGGGTAATTTATGGTACAAGCAGCATTCTGTTCCCAATTGTGCTGCTTCGCGGTACTGATCAGCGTACAAGAGGGACGTTATCAACCCGATATTCCACTTCGTTGCCTCCCGGGTTACTATGGCTGAACCACTACAGGGTTATTATCTTGAGGTTCACCTCTCTATGCTTTCTAGTCTACTCCGTCTTCCTCCGGACTACACGAAACGGTAAAAAACCGAAGTCTCACTCACACCAATCTCCCACGAAGTCCAGCACCATATCAGTGTACTCCTGCCGCCGCCAAATGATGTTGTGGGCGTGCCAGGCCCCCCAGTCGAGTTTGTAGGCCGTAACCGTACCCGGCTTGAACGCCGCTTCCAGTTGATCAAACTGTACGGGATAAGTGAGCGTATCGGCCGAAGAGTGAAAGAGCAAGACCGGCACATCAATTTTCGCAGCAGCAAGTATCGGACTAACTTCATCAAAATCCACCCCGGCGCGGAAGCTGGCCCAGGTAAAGGCTCCGGGAGTCAGCATTTTGAGGCCGTTGCCGTAGTCCTTAAGGCCACGTTCCATGATGGCGCTTTCCCAGTCGGCAAACGAGCTTTCGCTAATAACCCAGGCGGGTTTCGGTGCGTCTTCACGGGCGGCAGCAAGGAGGACGGTTGCTCCACCCCAGCTTTCACCAAACCAACCGATACGCTCCTGCGGCAGCCCGATGGTCTCTTTGAGAAAGTTATTGGCGGCAATGAGGTCCGTCGCTTCGTGGTGGCCGCCGGAGCCATAAGCTTCCGGTGCAGATTCACCGTGGCCCCGGTGGTCGTAAAGCAGGAGGGCGCAGCGGCAGCTGTCAAATACCGGAGCATACTTGAGCATATTAGCCCTGTTCATGCTGTAGCCATGAGCCATCACAACACCACAGCGGGCACTGTCTGGTCGGAAGAGCCAACCCTTTAAGTCAATACCATCGTACGGGGACTTGAAGCTTATCTCCTCCTGCGGCGGCAGCGTTTTACGGAGGCTGTCCAGGTCGATGTTCCAACGGTCCTTGTTCATCTGAACAACGAGGGCTACGTCGCGGTCCGGTGTGTGGAGGACTAAGCTGCTAAAGAACCAGGTAATGCCAAGGTAGATTACGAGAAGTATAGCTAGGAAGATTAGTAGTTTGCGCATGGATCGATTTGAGGCGGCAAGTTAGCTGATAGTGACCTAATGACCATCTCTCTCCCAGAATGATAGGCCTACAGAACCTCTTTGAGAATATGAATTCAATAACTGTCGCTTTTCAGCCAGTTATTAGATCGGCACTCCTTATCGTAAAAGCATCACCGAGCCAGTAAGTTGCCGCTCTTTCCCATCATCCATCAGAATGTCCACAGCATAAACATATAAGCCCGGCGACATCGGTTCTGCGCCACTGCGCCCATCCCAATCCTCACCGATGGCAAGAAGATTTCCCCAGCGGTCGTACACCCTAAGGTCACGAACTTGAACGAGGCCCGGGCCACCAACAATTGAAAAGCGGTCGTTGATGCCATCGTCGTTCGGAGAAAACGCGGAGGGTTGAAATACGCTGTAATAACTGAGCGTAAGTTCCACAATGCTGTCACACCCTCCTGCTGACACCAACGGCAGCTCGTAGGTGCCGGCGGTACGCAGCGTATGACGGTCCAGACTAAAGGATTCGTCGGAAAAAATACGAGCACTTGCCGTACCCCGCAACTCTTCCAGGACGGTGAGTTCAAGACTGACAATACTATCACAACCTCGGAAGGAAGTCAGGGTCTCGAAGTAACTGCCAGATTCAAATATTTCACGGTCTCCCAGCAAGAAGGTTTCCCCGGGGCAAAGGGTAATCCTGGCCAGCGCGTCGATTACGGGAATAATGTATTCGAAATCGTCTGCTCTGCGGCAAGACGTACCATCGTCGATCACCACTTGATAAACCCCCTCCCCGTAATTCTGGCCAAGCCGGAAGGATGTTTCTCCCACCAACGCGACGCCTTCCAAATACCACTGGTAGGTAATGTTGGTAAGGTTAGGAACCTGAAGGCGAAAATCCGGAGAACAGGGATGGGTATTTCCGGTAATTTTAAAGCTGAAGGCTTCTGTATCGTCCAGCAAAAGGTTATCGAAAAAATAGTAAATCTGGGTTTCACTCGGTCGGCGGATACAGTCAGGCCCGATGGCAATAGCGGTAATATTTTCGGTTGGCGTCACCTCGATAAATTCTTTCCGCCAGCCTCCGCTAAAGATGGTATTAACCTGGCGGGAGCCCAATTTTACCCACCCCGGGCCGTTAGTCGGGCAACCGAGTCTTTCTTCTCCTACTCCGAAGGGAAGATTGTTACAATCGGTGGTCCCGAAAAAGGTGATATCGACGTCCGGCGAATTGTCTTGCCCAACGAAGCCGATGTCGAATTCAAAGCGGTAGGTAGTTCCTGCTACGAGCGGGGCCAGCAAACAGGCACCCGCATATTCTTTCCAGTTGGGACGTGGTTCCGCTTCACCCATAAAAGACGGACGGCCGTCGCGAAAACCCATGATTCCTTCCCCATCCGGAAATGGCCGTGGCGGCTGAAGGTTACTCCAGCCACTCCAGCCGCAGTCATGGATAAGATCAGTGGTAGGCTCGGATGCCTGAATCCAGACGGAGGCGCAGTCCAGCTGGCCGCGGTTTTCGGGGCAGCATTCCAGGTCCTCGAAGGAAGGATTGGGGATCAGGGAGGTGGGTTGAATCCCGGCGCAGTCACAGTCGGGATCGTTGAGGTCCGTTAGTCCGTCTTGGTCGTCGTCGATGGCGTTGGCACAGCGTTCGGAGACCGGTTGCCCTTTCGTTTCCAACGCAACAGCGAAAAACAACAGGATAAATAAAAAACGCATTTGCTTATAATTAACTCAGGCAAGGTAAGTACGATTTTTGGTTTTCTGGCGCGATCGCAGGTGCAGAGAAAAGTTTCACGAAGAAAAGCCCCGGGCTGAAGTCTAGGCCAAGCCTAAAAACCTTTCCCTGCACCTGCGGCCGCGCCCAACTCAAAGAAGCCGCGCAGTGAAAAAGCGCCACCCACCCGTCAAAACCAGCTTTCTCCTTCCTCACCGTAATTCATCGTCGTACCTTCACGTTCTCTAATAAAATATGGCTCAACTCGAACGCAAACATCGCACGCAATCCCTGCTGCAATTCGGTCTGGCTTTGGCACTGCTCGTCATCATCAACGTGCTGGCAAACGCAAGGCTGGGCGACACCCCTTTTTACGGCGCTCTTGACCTGACGGAAGACAAACGCTTTACCCTGACCGACAACACCGTCGAGCAACTCACCGACCTGGAGGAGCCGCTCTTCGTACGCGTATTATTGACGGGAGAGCTACCGGCCGATTTCCAACGCCTGGCCGATAAGGTAGAAGAGGCCCTCGTCGACTTCGCCGGCCACAACGATTTATTGGAATACGAGTTTGCGGACCCGCTGGCTGGCACCGCCGAGCAGCGAACCGAACGGCAGAAAAACCTAGCGGATGAAGGCATCGTCCCCGAAACCGTCTACGCCTCCGAAAGCGCTGCCGAACGCTCCGCCACCGTCGTCTACCCCTACGCCATCTTTTATTATGGCGGACGGACGCGCATCGTTCCACTTCTGCAGGCGGCCCCCCGTGGCTTTGGCGGCGTACGCAGACTCAACAAAGCCGAAGCGCTGTTGGAGTACAACTTCAGCCGCGCTATCGAAGGGCTGACAAACAACAACAAACCACTCATCGGCTTCACCATTGCCAACGGAGAAATTCCCGCCGCCAATACCGGCGACCTGGTAAGCGCCCTACGGAAAGACTACGAGATCGGCCCGGTGGTGCTCGATAGTTTCGTCTCTATTCCGCAGGACATCAAACTGCTCATCATTGCCAAACCGACCATCCCCTTCGAAGACTTTGAAGTCTTCAAACTGGACCAGTACGTGATGAACGGCGGCAAAATCCTGTGGGCCATCGACAATGTTGGTATGGACTACGATTCGCTACAAGGGCGCAATGAGTTCTACCCCTTACCGCGTGAACTGGGCATCGATAACCTGCTGTTCAAATACGGCGTTAAAATGACTTCCGTTCTAGGCCTCGACCTTACGAGCACCAGAATAGCCATCAATACTGGCAGCTCTGGTGGTCAGCCTAAGATAGAGCTCACTCCCTTCCCCTACCATGTAATGGCTGTACCCCAGGGAGAGCACCCTATCATCAAAAACCTGGACCCTGTTGATCTACGCTTCCCCAGCGTACTGGAAACAGTAAACGACGATGACCCGAACGTAAAGAAAACGCTCCTGCTCAAGTCCAGCCCCCGCTCGCGCCGCAAGCGCCTACCCTCTCCCATCGACCTCGACGCGCAGAAGTACCAGCTTGATATTGACCGTTTCGACGAAGACGGCCTTCCCTTTGCTTACTTGCTCGAAGGCCGCTTCACAAGCCCCTACGCCAACCGTCTGAGTAAGGCTAATGAACAGGCGCTACGGGAAGGCGGTCTGGCCTTCCGCAAAGAATCAGAGCCTACCCGAATGGTGGTGATTGCCGACGGAGACATTCTCTCCAATCCCATCGTGAAGAACGAGACCCTAACGATGGGCTACAACATCTGGGAGCGATTCACCTACGCAAACAAGCCGTTTATTCTCAACACCATTGAGTATTTACTTAACCCCGAAGGCGTCATCAGCGCCCGGGGGAAAGACGTTAAACTCCGCCTACTGGATCGGGAAGCCGCCCTGGCAGATAGCGCTCAGTGGCAGTCAATCAACATCATCGCTCCCCTGGTGCTCCTTGGCCTTTTCGGCCTGGTATTCAACCTGATTCGGCGCCGGAAGTACGCGAGAAAACAAGTTACCAAATGAACAGAACCCTGATCCTCCTCCTGGCCGTACTCCTTCTGGGAGGTATCGCCTGGTGGGCCACCTCCTCGGATAAAAAACCGGTCTCTGCCGACGAACGGGCCGAGATCCGTCGTTTTGGCATCTCTGAATTCGACCAGGTTCATAAAATATTCGTCGCTGACCGTAAAGGCCACAAGGTTACCCTCATCCGAGGTGGTATCAGCGGCTGGATGGCGGATGGCAAGCCGGCCAATGAGAACATCATGAAGAACGTCAGAGATGCGGTTCAGAATATGGACATCCGCAGCCTGCCAACTGAAAAGGCAAAACCGCACATGATCAAGGATTTGGCGACCAATGGCATTCTGATACAGGTCTTCAATAAGGAAGGTAAGAAACTACGCGGCTACTACCTCGGCAGCGGCACGTACAACGAACTCGGCACCAACGGTATAATAGAAGGTAGCGAGGAGCCCTACGTGGTCCACCTCCCCCACTTCACCGGCAACATCCGCCAACGTTTTACCCACTGGGACGACGAGTGGCGCGACAAGATCTACTTCCGCATTAAACCGGAGAACATTGAACTCTTCAGCATCGAATACCCCCGCCAGCGGGATAAGAGCTTTAAAATCACCCGTCAAGGAGACAAGTACTTCGCCGCTCCTTTCTACGAGACTGGCCAGCAGGTCAGGGAAGTTCCCCGTGCAGGTGTCGAGAGTGCCCTGACACGCTACGAGAAGTACTACGTCAATCGCTACCAGAGTAAGGACGAGGAAGGAATGGCTGCTGCAAGTGAGGTCCTTCCCTTCGCCACCATAATGGTAAAGCAAAAAGGAAGTGCGCCGCAGGAGATGCGGGTTTATCCGCGCTACGCCGGTAGTACCTTTACGAATGACCCCAAAACCGGTGAGGTACAGCAAAGCGGTGGCCTTGAAGCCTACAATGCCTTCATTAACGATGGTGAAGACTGGGTACTGCTTAATGTAGAGACTACGCAGGAGTTGTTTGTGGGCTTCAACTCTTTTTAGCGCGTTAG
>JAPKCQ010000030.1 GCA_026421165.1 Lewinella sp.
CGTCGGACATAGTACCCAGATGTTCGCAATGGCAGTACCAGAATTTAATATACCCTGGGCTAGTGTCCGCTCCTTGGTCGGAAACCACTCCGCGTTTCTCTTAGTTACTCCCGGCCAGTTACCCGCCTCGGCAATACCAAGGGTGGAACGGATAAAAGCAAAACGGGCCATGCTGCTGGCTACTGCATAAAGTGCCATCGTTATCGAGCACACGCCAATGGGAAGTACAAAGTCCAGTCTCGTTCCGGTCCAGTCAAATATTTTGCCAGATATCGCCTGCCTAAATGCGTAGGAAAAGACAAAAACCACCGAAAAGCGTGTATCTGCCATAATACTAATAGTGTATGATAATTAAAGAATCCTTACTAGCGAAGAGGAAGTAATTCATTCCGGAGAGAAACGAGTAGCACAGGCAAAATTATGTATCCGTGAACGATGAAGCGTTCAAGGTCAAGGGTGAATATTCTGATTGAAGACCTACTGGTTATTATTTGTGATTGCCCTGATAGCAGGTTAAAGATACCATACTTTAAGTGGTAAACCAAATTGGTTCACCACTTTTAACCGAAAAAACAGATGCCTGGTTCCGCTCAATTATTTCGGTGTCCAAAACCTTCCTACTGAACAGTCGCTCCGATTGTCCCGCTTTAAAAAACGGCTCCTGTATGAACATCGCGACTTGTACAGATGGAACTAAAATTCCAGTGCTGAGGCACTGTCCGGAGTTTCACTTTTTTACTTTAGAGTCTTCTGTGCATCTCACACTTGAGTTCTAAGCCTTACTCATGAGTCGGAGGCCAGCGCTGCTGGAAGCTAAGAATCAACTTGCCCACGACTAAGGAGTGCGAAATAAATGAACCCTACTTTTTGCCCCCACCGCACTTGAAAACTCTTTCCGTAGTTATGGCCGTGCAAAGAATTTTTTAAGAACGGTGAGCACAAAACCGTCAGGTCAAAAAACACGTTTTATTTAATTCGCGTCTCTAAAGAATAGACAACACAAATACTATGTTTATTTCCTGATCTCGAAACGAAAATATAAGTATTTTTTTAATTACTAAACCGAAGGCCTACCCTAATGCGTTAGAAAAGTGGACAAAATATATCCAAAGGCATGGGCGCAGATTTCCAAATGAACACCAATCTCTCCCCTGGCATTCAGGCGATGCTTCCGATGTTGTACGCTGCCTGGGCAGACCGTCACCTTAACCTGAAGGAAATCAACGCCCTGCGCACAAGAGCCAATGACCTAGCCTTCCTAACCGACGCCGATAAGAAGACCCTGCTGATCTGGACCGACCCCGTCCGCCCACCCGACCGTGAGCTCTTCCAGCAATGGCAAACGATGGGCCGCAACGCCGCCGAAATGCTCGCCACCGACCGCAAGGCGAGCCTGGCAGAACTAAGCGTTATTCTTGGCCATAACGCCGAAGGCCGCCCGGCAGACCGCGCCGCTTTCTGGGACCAACAAATCAACCCGCTAACCGAAATAGAACTCGGCCTCGGCGGGGTACACGAAACGACCTACCGTGGCCTCTTCCCCCGCTTCGATCAGCGCGAAAAACTCGTCGAGGCCGTCCGCGATGCTACCGTGAACCCTGCCGAATTTCAGAAGATTTTGGACGGCCAGCACGCTGCTACCATCGCCAGGGTAAAAGAAATTCTCCTCCGGCCCGAGTTTGAACGCAAAACCCTCCGCATCAAAGAAGATTACCGCAATCAGGTGCTGGAATGGTGTAAGGTTCTCGGCCAGGAAGGAATAGGCGCCATGGCTTTTTCTGAAGAATACGGTGGGGAGAACGATATGGGGGCCTACGCGGCTGCCTTCGAGACGATCTCTTACCATGATCTGAGCCTGACCATCAAGTTCGGCGTACAGTTCGGTCTGTGGGGCGGCGCCGTTGCCAACCTCGGCACCAAGCGCCACCACGACAAGTACCTTAAGGATACGGGTACTTTAGCACTTTCCGGCTGTTTCGCAATGACGGAGACCGGCCACGGTTCTAACGTCCGGGGCCTAGAAACGACGGCCGTTTATGACCACGAGGCGAAAGAATTGATCGTTCACAGCCCAAGCCTCGCTGCTGGCAAGGAATACATTGGCAACGCGATGCACAGCCGGGTGGCGGCGGTCTTTTGCCAGTTGATCGTTGGAGGAGAGAGTCAGGGCGTTCACGCGGTGGTTATCCCGATTCGGGATGAGCAACACAACATCCTGCCCGGCGTGCGGGTGGAGGACAACGGCTATAAACTTGGCCTGAACGGGGTCGACAATGGCCGCCTCTGGTTCACCCGCGTCCGCGTTCCGGTAGAGAACCTGCTGGATAAATTCGGAGGTGTCAACGAGGCAGGTGATTACGAAAGTGAGATCGAGAATCCGAGCCGCCGCTTCTTTACCATGCTTGGCACTTTGGTTGGCGGTCGTGTTTGTGTGCCACGTGCGGGAATGAGTGCAGCAAAATCTGCCCTCGCGATTGCCGTCCGCTACGGACTACGCCGCCGCCAGTTTGCCGCCGACCCGATGAAGGCCGAAACCATTATTATGGACTATCCCAACCAACAGCGGCGGCTGATCCCGCTCGTCGCCAAGGCCTACGCCGTGCAGTTTGGGTTGGATTATCTGCTGGACCGCTACGTGAACCGCTCCGAAGAAGACATGCGGGAGATCGAGGCCATGGCCGCCGGATTAAAATCTTACGCCACATGGTTCGCCACCGCCGCAATTCAGGAGTGCCGGGAAGCAACCGGCGGCAAGGGCTACTTAGCCGAAAACCGCTTCGCTGACCTCAAGGCCGATACCGACATCTTCACCACTTTCGAGGGCGACAATAATGTGCTGATGCAGCTGGTGGCCAAGTCGCTACTAACCGAATTCAGCAAGTCCTTTAAAGAAGACGGCAACTTTGCGATGCTGAAGTTCATCAGCCGCCGGGTAACAACCATCGTCACGGAACAAAACCCCTACGCCATCCGGCAGACGGATCGGGAGCACCTCACTTCGCGAGACTTCTACCAGAACGCGTTCGACTTCCGGGCACGGCGGCTTACCAGCACCCTTGCGCAGCGCCTGCGGGCGTACGTGAAGGGCGGAAAGTCGTCTCACGAAGCCAGTTTGCTGTGCCAGACGCATATGATTGCTGCGGCCGAGGCTTACGTTGAGGCACTCTGCATAGCGCACAGCCTCGAACGGATTGATGCGCTGGAAAGTAGCCCGGCGAAGACGGTCCTCAAGAAAACGATTCAACTTTACGCCCTGCATACCATCGAAGGGCACGCGGGCTGGTATTTGGAGAGTGATTATATTGCTGGCAACAAATCTAAGGCGATCCGTACGGCGGTGGATGTGCTTTGCGCAGAGCTTCGGTATGAGGTTGGGGCGCTGGTTAATGGTTTTGGTATTCCTGCTGCGTTGCTTGCTGCGCCGATTGCGCTTTAGGCCGTGGGGGTTGCAAAGCCTTTGGGCTGTTTGAATTTCGGGCGCGGCCGCAGGTGCAGTAAAGGTTGAGGGGCAAGGTCGTTCTCTTAACGTCGCTTAACTTGCAGTTTCAGCCTAAGGCCGCAGAAGAATTGTACCGGTCTGAAGGCCTGTTTATTCTCACGGCCTAAAAGCCGGGCAACCCATCAGTATGACCGCAATAATAGTAGAAGACATGCCCCCCGCACTCGCCGCCCTCAAAGCCGAGCTGCAGAATTTCTGCCCCAACGTAGAAATAATTGGGACCGCAGGCTCCGTAGTGGACGCCGCTAAACTCCTCCGCACTACCAAACCGGATTTACTCTTTCTCGGCATTATACTGGGCGATGGTACGAGCCTCGATATCCTGGAAATAGTGCCCGACATTACAGCGGAGTTAATCTTCACTACCGCTTCGGACGAGTTTGCCGTCAGGGCCCTTCGCTTCGCTGCCGTGGATTACTTACTCAAGCCGGTGGAGGGAGCGATGCTGAAAGCAGCCGTAGACCGGGCAATGCGCCGCATCACCTTTCGTAAGGGCTCACCGGACACCGCCAGCCTGGACTTACTAAAAGAAACCATCCGCCAGCCAGAAGCCTTGCCCGACCGTATCAGCCTTCACACTTCGGAGAATATCGTTGTAGCGAAAATCAAAGACATTATCCGCTGTGAGGCGGACAGCAGCAACACCCGTTTCGTCTTCGCGGGAGACGAGAAGTCGGCTTTTGTTACGAAGAGCTTGAAGTACTACGAGCGGATGCTGACGGGGTACGGCTTCGTCCGCGTAGACCAGTCAAATTTAGTCAACTTCGATGAAGTGGTGGAGTTTAAGAATATCGACTCCGGTTACCTGCGGTTGAGTAACGGAGACGAGGTGCCGGTGGCTAACCGGAAGCGGGCTGAGGTTGTGAGGATGTTACGGTAATGTCGCTATTTTCTTATTCGAGGAACATTTGGCAGGAACTCTGGCTACCGCTTCTATACCTACAAAAAGATACCTCGGATGAGAAAGTAGCTCAAGTAGGTTGCCAGCGAAACGATTTGGTTACGCCACTACTCCGTGGTGTCTTTTCAAACGGGTGGTAGCCCATATTTGAAAAGCTTCTCGGAGGTATAAATGGTGAACCATCCATCAGCCCTAAGCGTAATGCTAAGTACCTTCATCCTTCAAGCTTACTGATATGTACCCCTTACTGATTGTTTCTGTACTTCTGCTTTTGGCCATTATGCTTTTTCTCAAGCGGTTATCTTCCAACCGGATGCCGGGCAAGAAAAAACGAGCACAGGCCGTCGCGGCACTAAAGGCGGAGATGGATACGTGGAGCGCCAATCTCGTTCCGTTGAACAAGGAAGAACTCGACCTTTTTAGCCTGGCTCAGGATAAGCAGGTTATCAAAGGTGGTGTCGGTGCTACGGCGAAGGGGACCTTTACTACCATCTTCCACGAGCCGGTCGTGAGCTACTCTTACCGCCGCTATCTGGGAAAAAAGGAAAATGAATTACTTTACGTCCGCACCGCTGATCACGAATATGTGTACTGGACGGAAGAAGGGAAAACACAACTCGAGATTGACGGTAACCCCGTCGGCTTAATGGAGGGCGGTGCACTCTTCGGCCAGAAAACGGGCAAAGAACTGGCGCGCATTGCCGCTACCGCCCGTGAGAACTATCTGCCCGTTAGTGTTGGCAACCGCGAAGTCGGATCTCTGCAACTCAAGCCTCTCGGTAAGGACGACCCGCTGAGCCAACGTGCCTTCCAGTTTATTCCGGAAGACCTTAATGATAAGGAGGAGCAGTTGTTGATGAGCTTGGCTACGCGGGAACTTGTTAAGCGTAGTATTCCTAAGGGGTAGAGGCACCTAGATAAAGAGGGGCTACTATCGCTGAATCTTTATGAGGGTTGAAGTTGAGCCTCGCAAATAAGAAGGGCCTCCACCAGTAGGTGAAAGCCCTTCAATTAACCGTAAACCAGCTCAGGTTACTCGGTCAGTATTGTGTAGTTCTGATTTCTTGTTTTGTGGAGAGGGAGGATAGCGCGAAGCGCTACCTAACCTGCTCGAAAAATAAGAAGTCGGAACTGACTCTACATGTGCTTGATCATTTCGTCGCCGAATTCAGAGCACTTAAGCAGCGTAGCACCATCCATCTGGCGCTCGAAGTCGTAAGTAACGCGCTTGGAGCCAATGGCGCCGTTGAGGCCTTTGATGATGAGGTCGGCGGCTTCGGTCCAGCCCATATAGCGGAACATCATTTCTCCGGAGAGGATGACGGAGGAGGGGTTTACCTTGTCCTGGCCGGCGTACTTGGGTGCGGTACCGTGGGTAGCTTCGAAGATGGAGACACCGGTGCTGTAGTTGATGTTGGCACCGGGAGCGATACCGATACCACCAACCTGAGCGGCGAGGGCGTCGGAAATGTAGTCACCGTTGAGGTTGAGGGTAGCGATCACGCCGTACTCTTTCGGGCGGAGGATGATCTGTTGGAGCATGGCGTCGGCGATCACGTCTTTAACGATGATCTCACGGCCGTCGTGCTTAATAACGTGCCACGGGCCGCCGTCGAGTTCTTCGGCGCCGAAGTCCTGCGCGGAACATTCGTAGCCCCAGTCGCGGAAAGCGCCTTCGGTGAACTTCATGATGTTGCCCTTGTGGACGAGGGTCACGCTGTCTTTGTTGTTGTCAATGGCGTACTGGATGGCGGCCTTCACTAGGCGGTTGGTGCCTTGCTGGGAAACGGGCTTGATGCCGATGCCGGTGGTGTCAGGGAAGCGTACCTTGGCGTAGCGCTCGGGGTAGTTGTCCTTGAGCCACTGCAGGAACTTGGCGTTGTCTTCGGTGCCTTCAGCGAATTCGATGCCCGCGTAGATGTCTTCCGTATTTTCGCGGAAGATGATCATGTCAACGTCTTCCGGGTGTTTCACGGGGCTGGGTACGCCTTCGAAGTATTGTACGGGACGGACGCAAGCGTAGAGGTCCAGTTTTTGGCGTAGGGCTACGTTGAGGGAGCGGATACCGCCGCCGACGGGCGTGGTGAGGGGGCCTTTGATGGAGACGAGGTATTCGTCGATCGCATCGAGGGTGGCTTGTGGAAGCCACTCACCGGTTTTGTCCATGGCTTTTTGTCCGGCGAGGACTTCTTTCCAGACGATTGATTTCTGGCCGTCGTAGGCTTTTTCCACGGCGGCTTCGAGTACGCGGCTGGCGGATGCCCAGATGTCGGGACCGATACCATCACCCTCGATGAAAGGAATAATGGGGTCGTTAGGTATGTTTAGTTTGCCGTTGGCTAAGGTGATCTTGGTTCCGCTCATAGTGGATTACTTGATTTAAATTTGGTTAGTCGTAAAAGGGTGTCCTTCTCCGGACGGGCAAAAATAGCAAAATTTAAGCGCGCACAAGACTTAACTATGTCGGGAGAGTAGTAGTTTACATAGTAAATAACTTAGTATTGAAAAAGTATTACTTTTTTCGACAGCGTGTATCCTGTTAATCTTTGCCTGTGGAGGCTCGAAATCAGTGGTCGTACCCTACGAGTCAGACCCGTCCGTTGCCGGTCAAGCGTCCTCTGCACCAGCGTCCGCGCCGGAAAAACCCGTTGAGGAACTGATCAGTTTTAACGAATTGGAGCTGAGCGGTCTCTTTGAACTAACGGAAATTTCGCCTACCGTTTACGAACCCTACGTGCTACGGTCGGAAACGGACGCTCCGCCGCTACCACCGGCTTCCAATGTCTGTCATATACCGGTAGAAGTGAGGAATTATGATGGGATTGACGGTTGTGGGATCCTGCTGGAAACCGACGCTGGTAACCTGTTACTAGTGGGCGTTTCTTCCCGGGGAGAGCCCCTGGAAGCCGGTACCCGTATCAGTATCAGCTTTGAATATATGAAAGATTACCAAGGGGCTGATTGCGGTAATGCTGACGCCGTGGTCCGAATCACCTGCAAGCGCTTGCTGCGCGTCAGTTCCAGCCTGTCCCGCCCGGTTTTGTGCGAAGCCTACGGTGCACCGGCTGAATGGTTGGTGAACATGACGCGTGATTATTTTACCACTTACATCACGCGTTTTCCGTGGGAAGAGGGCCGCTACGTGTACCTGATGGGAAGCCTCTCTGGTCAGTATCTCTATGATTGCCGGGGTTATCTCATTTGTAAGCCGCGTAAAAGCTGCCTGAGCTTTGTGGAGGATTTTTCGCAGGGCGTTACTATTTATGAGGGGTAAGGGACGCTGCACAATATCTTCGGTTACAACGTTAATCATGCAAGGCCGTGGTTGCTGAGCGTAGTTGAAGTAATCGGTGCAGGGATCGGGCTTGGAAAGCAATGAACGAACCCGAAAATCAGTTAAATATGAACATCCGGCAGGCAAAATAATTTAGCCTGACATTGACTATCGAAAACCATGGCCATAAAACGTGTAGCCGCTTGGCTAATTACGATTGCATTAATTCTTGGACTGATTGTTGTCGGTAAGGACTACCTCGTGCCCATCTTTATGGCGCTTGTGATCTGGTACCTTGTGAATGCGCTCGACCGGGAGTTTAATAAACTACCCGGGATCGGTAAGCACCTGCCCGGCGCAGTGACGCTTGCTATGTCCCTTATCTTCATCGGGCTAACGCTTTACATCGTTGGCGATACGATTGTGGAAACCATCCAGGGTTTTGTATCCGATAGCCAGAAATACATACCCCGGATCGATGCGCAGATAGCCCGCGTGTACGGGAACTTCGGCTTTGAAAATCCTCCTACGCTCGATAGCCTGGAACTCTCCACTCAACTCTGGGCTTATTCCGCAGAACTCCTGAACGGAATCACCAATTTTGCCAAAGGCCTATTGCTGGTGCTGCTTTACGTGGTTTTCTTCCTGATCGAGCAAGGCGCTTTCGGCAGGAAAATGACTGCCCTCGGCCTTCCTTTACAGGAGACCAATCGCCTATCTGTCGTACTGGACAAAGTGAATAGCGCGATGCGGACCTACCTGGGCGTGAAAACTTTCACCAGCATGCTCACGGCCCTGCTCAGTTGGGGCGTTTTCTACTTCATTGGGGTAGACTACGCCCTGTTCTGGGCATTCCTCGTGTTCTTGTTCAACTACGTGCCGACGATCGGCTCCATTACGGCGACCATCCTACCTGGCTTTCTGGCCTTAGTGCAGTTTGATACGCTAACGCCCTTTCTGGTCATCATTATTGGTGTAACGGCCATTCAGCTGCTGGTGGGTAATATCCTGGAGCCGCGCCTGATGGGAGATAACCTGAACATCAGTCCGTTAGTGGTGGTGCTTTCCTTGATCCTCTGGTCGATGCTGTGGGGAGTAGTAGGGATGTTCCTTAGTGTACCGATCACGGTGGCCATCATCATCATTTGCTCGCAGTTTGAGACTACGCGGGCGGTGGCGGTTCTGCTGTCGAAAAATGGAAATGTTTAGTAGTGACTCGCCAAGTCACCAACTCACTCTACTCCGGCATAGGCCACCCATACCCCAACCAATCCGCCAGATAATCTACATCGGAGAGGGGTTTGAGCCTTTCCACCGAACGGCCAGCAGCGGTAGCGCGGGCGAGAGTAGCCGTGAGGACTTCTGCAGTGCTCCAGGCGATGTCGCTGAAGAGGGTAGGGGTGAACTTGCGCATACCGAGCAGGGTGTAGCCGCCGTCTAGCGCGGGGCCTATGACGACGTCGTGGTCGTTGAGGGCGGCGAAGGCTTCGTTGAGGTAGTCGGTATCGATGCCAGGGCAGTCGGAGCCGATGATGACCACTTTGTCGTAGCCATCTTCGAAGGCAATACGGAAGCCTTCTAGCATCCGTTCGCCGAGGTCACCAGGGTGTTGGAGTCGTTTGAGGAAGTCTTGTTCAGACCAGGCGTCTCCCGTAGTGACTTCGTCGGAATAGTAGAGGTAGCGGTTGGTATTGGTGAGGCCGAGGGCCTGTTCGCGCGTCCAGTCGGTGAGTTGGTGGTACATTTTTAGGGCTATATCGTCGCCAACGTCTCCGGCCAGGCGGGTTTTGGTTTTACCGGGAATGGGGTTCTTGATGAACAGTAGTAGTGCTGATTTGCTCATATTCGGGTCTTTGGTGTGGAAGCAACAACAGCGCATCGGGGTAGAGTGGCCCACTGCTCTGCCAACTTTATTTAGACCCGCACTTCGAATCTGCTCAGCAGCCACGCCGGCGCCTGATCAGAAAACGATGGTTGCGCAACCGTTGGGACCTACTTTGTGTTATCTATCCGATCAAAGGAAATCCCAATGAAACAAGCCATCTGGAACGGTACTATTATTGCCGAGAGTGCAGAGACCGTAGTCGTTGAAGGTAACCATTACTTCCCCGTCGAAACGGTAAATAAAAACTATCTGACACCAAGCGACAAGACTAGCTTCTGCGGCTGGAAGGGGTATTGTAGCTACCACAATGTGGTCGTGGATAGAAATGAAAGCCCTGCTGCTGCTTGGTACTACGCCGATCCTTACGAAAGGGCGGAGAAGATCCGGGGGCATATTGCTTTCTGGAAAGGAGTGGAGGTTTTAGAAACTAATTCTTAGAAATTAGGGAACTGAAAAACAGTAGCTAAGAGAACTAGAAACTAGTCTCCTAGTTCTCTAGCTTCTTGGTTTCTAGCCCCAGCTCCTTAGCGTCTAGTTCCTAACTTCTAATAATGACCTCCCATTTTACCCGCGTTCGCGCCCAATCAATTGCCCTCTGTGAAGGGCTGCAGCCCGAAGACTACGTAGTGCAACCGCATCCGGACGTAAGCCCGCCGAAATGGCACCTTGGCCACGTTAGCTGGTTTTTTGAAAACTTCGTTCTGGCCAAACATGTAGCCGGATATAAGCTGTTCGATGAGCGGCTCAATTGGTTTTTTAACAGCTATTACGAGAGTCAGGGGCCGCGCATCATGCGCTCCAGCCGGGGTAACATGACGCGGCCGGAGTTGTCCGTCGTACTCGCTTACCGCAAACACGTTGACGCGGCGATTACGGAGTTGCTGGAAAGTAATTACCCCGAACTGAAGGAGATCGAAAAGCTCGTCGAGCTTGGCTGCCACCACGAGCAGCAGCACCAGGAACTATTGCTTACGGACATCAAATATATCCTTGGCACTAACCCGTACTTTCCGGCTTATAAGCGAGAGGACGTAGGTACTTCGGATACGCTCAGCAGAACTACGGAGGAAGTTGTTCTAAAGGGGGAGCCCGGCTCTTTTAATAAGAAATTCGAAGCGATAAAGGGCGGTCTTCACACCATCGGCCACCAGGGAGAAGGTTTTTGTTGGGACAACGAGCTAAGCGTCCACAAGGTCTACCTCGAAGACTTCCGCATCGCGCGCCATTTGGTTACGAACGGCGAGTACCTCGCCTTCATGAACGACGGTGGCTACGAACGCTTTGAGCTCTGGCAAATGGAAGGCATCGAATGGGCCCGCCAGTTGGAGACCAAAGCCCCGCTTTACTGGCAGCGGAACGAGGAGGGAGACTGGATGTACTACCAGCTCGACGGCGGCCTGCAACCCGTCGATCCGCTGCACCCAGTCACCCACATCAGCTGGTACGAGGCTGATGCCTACGCCCGTTGGGCCGGTGCACGGCTACCCACCGAATTCGAATGGGAAGTCGCTTGTCATCAGCTGGACCCGAAAGTGAGCTTGCTGCAAAACTGGTCAGACTCCCGCCAGTACCAGGGCTATGCTTCCCCGCGTGGCGAACCGCAGATGCTCGGTACAGCCTGGGAATGGACTAACTCCGCCTACCTTCCGTACCCTCGCTATCCCCGCCTTGAAGGTGCCCTCGGTGAGTATAACGGCAAATTTATGATCAACCAGATGGTGCTGCGCGGCGGAAGTTGCGCTACACCAAAGCGCCATATCCGGCTCACTTACCGCAACTTTTTTCAGACGGATAAGCGGTGGCAGTTTACTGGAATTAGAATAGTAATGTAATTTTATAAGTACGAGGACCAAAATAATTGCCACCTCCAATTGGTACCTACCGTTCACCGAGCGAAGTCGAGGCGCACCAACCTTGTGGTTTTTGTTTGTCTTCGTACTTAGTCGCTACCGCACGTGACGGGCGCTACGTCGCCGCCGAACTAGATATAGCCCAGTAATCTAAAAACACGCATCAAGCCACTAAAATGCTTTCAAACCCCAAATCTGTATTCATCAACGAAGTGAAGGCTGGTCTTTCCGCCCGCCCCCGCCACCTGTCGAGCAAGTGGTTTTACGACGCTGTTGGAGACGAGCTCTTCCAGGCCATCATGGCCATGCCGGAATATTATCTGACGGACGCTGAGCGGGACATCTACCAAAGCTGTGGACGGGACCTACTCGAAGCCATCGGTGATTATCCTTTTGACCTTATTGAACTAGGCGCCGGCGACGGCTCGAAGACGCGCTTTCTGATCGATACGTTTATTTCCGCTGGCGCCCGGTTTACCTACCGGCCTGTCGATATCAGCGCTAATGCGATCGCACAGCTTAGTGGCTGCGTTGCCCGGGAGTGGCCTGATTTATCCTACGCTCCACTTAACGACGATTACTTCGCTGCACTTGACCAGCTTGGGGAACCAGATGGTGATACCGTACGACTGATATTATTTCCCGGTGCTAACATCGGCAACTTCAACCCGGAAGAAGCGGCTGATTTTCTGCGGCACTTAAGGCAATTCCTCAACCCTGGAGATTTGTTGCTTACCGGTTTTGACCTGCGGAAAAACCCCGCAACCATTCTCGCTGCTTACAACGATCCAGCAGGGCATACGGCGGCGTTCAATCTCAACCTACTGCGCCGGATCAATAACGAACTGGGCGGAGATTTCGAACTAGAACAGTGGCGGCATTGGGAAACTTATGATCCACTTAGCGGCGCGGCGCGCAGCTATATCGTCTCCCTTGCTGAGCAGAGGGTGGCCATCGGAGCGCTCGGCGAATCTTACTCTTTTGACGCTTGGGAAGCCATCAGTGTAGAGGTGAGCCAGAAGTACGGTAAGCGGGAGATTGAAGCGTTGGCGGTAGCGGCTGGCTTTACGCATCTGCGGCACTTTACGGATGATCGGGTGCTGTTTTCTGATAGCCTTTGGAAAGTGGGTAGCAAGTAGAATGTAGTGGGTAGTGCTGCCGCATGTTGTAGGCGTTGGAGGATCGTACTACTTAATCCACCATCTTAGCTTCAGTAAATCGAGAGCGTACAGGTTCGGTCGTTTCTGCCCGCTCAGGTAGTTGGTTAAGGTCTGTTCGGAAATTAGGCCGGCCAGAGTTGGTAGAAAGGGAAGTTTCTCGACAAGGTTAATTAGGCGCGTACGCAGGTGCGGAGACTGTTTTTTTAAAAGGAGAAGGTTGTCTACTGCCTGCCGTTGCTTTTGGAGGAAAATTTCGTTGGTTTCTAAACCAAGGTGAACTACGGGGTTGTTGGCCGGATGGATGCTTACCTCCGTACCGACGAATTGCTGCCCCCAAAGCGTATCCTCATGCCCATAGCCATGGTGAGATTCGGGGAAAGGATGGGCCAGCAATAAGGCCCGCGTAGTAAGGAAATTATTGGACTGAAAGCCGAGCCATCCGTCCTGACTGATCCGTCCCGGTGTCCGGGCTTCGCGTTGCGAACCGTACCACCAGTGGAGGTGCAGTTTGTAGTCCACTGGTGGGGTGGTAGTATAGGTTCGGCCACCAATGATTACGGCAGGGAACTTTAGCGCAGTGATTGCTTTGAGGTAGCGTCCAAGGAAATCCGGGGGTGGCCAGCCGTCGGCGTCCATGAGTAGGACGAATTTGTGGCTAGCCTCTCGTGTCATTTTATTGCGAATGGCTGCACGGCCGAGGTTGTTTTTCAGTTCAATGTAGCGGATGCCGGAGGTTTGGCGCAGTTCTTCCCGGCCCCAGTCTCCGTCGTCCGGGCTGGCGTCGTCGTAGACCAGTACTTCGATGGCCTCGTTTACGGTCACTGCTTGCTGGAGTAGATCAGTCACCAACGGGCAGACATCGTAGCGGTAGGTGGGGATGCAGATGGATAGCATGGAAAGGTAAAGGTAAGGTTGAGGATCTTCTGGTCCGACCGTTAAACCTATGATCGCTCGGACCGGGAGGTTCTCGACTTTATTTCTTCCAAATATTTAAAATAATCTGGCAGTACTTCCGCTCCACGCCCCTTCACCCACTGCGCCTCCCAGCCGTTGGCGAGGCGGAAGGCGTCTTCGATGATGTCGGCCTGTTGTTCGTAGTTGAAGTCTTCGAGTTGGGTCGCTTGGCGCAAGGGGGCGAGACCTCCGTAGTTGTAGCCCATTTCCGTAGTTTGGGCGTAGAGCGCCCGGGGGATGTAGGCTGCGCCTCGCTGTGTGTACTGCCATATGTGGACCACTTCGTGGACCAGCGTGGGCGCACTCATCTCTCCCCAACTATTGATGGTATGAAAGCTTACGTAGCAAAACTTCGCCCAGGATGGACCGATATACGCCCGCTCATCGATCTGGATTTTTGAATAGGGAACGGAATCGCCGAAAATGGGGCGCAGCATAAGAACTTCCCTCTCTGTGAGTGGTCGGATACTCGGGAAAATGGTATTAGTAAAGGCTTCGAAAATATCGAAAAGACCCATTAAATCCCAAAAGGCAAAGATGATTTCTACCAGGCCATGTCCGGAGAATGGTTGGCGCAGCAAAGCTGCTATCCGTTTACGCCGAAGCGGAGCGTTTTGAACGATCAGGCCGAGGCGGCTTTTGAAGTAGGTTATGCGGTTCACTGATAGGTAGATACAAATGGGGTTGGGGATGGTTGCTTTTGTGTGGACGTCTAACGTACGGGAGCTCTAATACTACCAAACTACAACTACCTTCGCGCCGTGCAAAAAAACATTCCCAAAGTACGCCGCTGGCTAAGCCACCTCACGGAGCAGGTACTGGAGACTACCTCTTCGGAGCACAACGAGTTCCTGCAGGTGAGCCTCGTGAGCGGCCGGCTGCAGCTGGTGGCAGAAGAGGCGATCTACAGCTTTGGCGATTACTACCTTAATTTCCGGAAGCTCTTCGAACAGTTTGATTTTGAAAAACTGCCGCTGCGGTCCAACGTGCTCATTCTCGGTTTGGGGTTGGGCAGTATCCCGGAATTACTGGAAGATTACATTGGCGTGGAGTATGACTACGTCGCCGTGGAGATCGACCCGGTCATCATCGACCTGGCAACGCGGTACAGCCTGCCTAAACTTCGGTCTCCGCTTGAAGTAGCGCAGGCCGATGCCTACGCCTTCCTTCAGGTGGATAGCCGGAAATACGACCTCATCTGCGTCGACGTTTTTCAGGATGCAACCGTGCCTGAACACCTTAACGGCGATGACTTTTTGGACTTGCTAAAGGAGAGCCTCGCGCCCGGCGGAGCCATCGCCTACAACCGCCTGGCGGATACGACGGACCACGCTAAGGAATCACAGGAGTACTACGAAGGGTCGTTTAAGGAGGCATTTCCTGAAGGGGAACTGGTGAATACCGGGGGAAATTTTATGTTGGTTAATGAGGCGAGGTTTCTCCTGGAGTAGGAGTTGGTAGAATGTAGTGGGGAGTGCCCGCCACGCATGCTGCATACCGCCAACCAGCCGACGGTTCCGGAGAAGTCTGAGTTCTTAAAACCTTACTTAGCACCTGCGCCCGCGCCCTTATCCTGACCAGGCAACAGGTCTAGTACCTTAGGGTCGTACACAAAGCTGTTCTCCGGAACCAGCCCGATCGCTCCATCAAAGAAGCGGTAGATGTAGTCAAAATCAGCCCGGATGTCTTCGGTGATGGTGTAGGGTTCGGAAAATTCGATAACGCGGGCTCCCCGCAGGTCAAACTTGCAAAGTATGAGCGGAACACCCGCTTCTTTGGCGATGAAATAGAAGCCGGTCTTGAAATGGTCAACCTTTACGCGGGTACCTTCAATGGCGATACACAGTTTAAAGTTTTTCTTATTTTTGAATATGTCCGCCACGGATTGCACAAAATTTGTCCGCTTCGTTCTGACCACCGGAACGCCTCCCATCCAGTTGAGGTACCAACCGAGTAGGCCTTTGAACAAGGTAGATTTGCCGACAAAGTTGATGTACTCTCCAACTGCGGCGCGAAGGTAAAGGCCGTACGGGAAATCCCGGTTAGAGGTATGGGTAGCGGTGGGCAGCACGTACTGCTCCGGCCATTTTCCTTCGTTGGGGTTGATGACGCGAATGCCATTGAGGCGGAGCATAAAACGAGCTAGCGTGGCGGACATCATAGTTTAGTTCTTTAGGAGATTAGACCGTTAGAAATTAGGCCGTTAGGAGTTAGATCGCTTCGAAATAGCCTGTGCTCAGGTTTTTATTCACGCTGTTCCAGCTAAAGTAGCGGCCGTTCATCGCTACGTAAACACCGGGGGGAAGGGACTGAACGAATGCCAAAGCACTGCCCAAGTTAAAAAAACCATCGGAAGAAGAGCCGAAGGCGTAGGGAATCATGGCGCCGGTGAGCACGATGGTCTTGCCCTGGATGTTCGCTTTGGCCAGGTACTCGGCGGTTTTTACCATCGTATCCGTTCCGTGGGTGATTATGACCTGGTTGGTGTTGATGCCACGGCAGTTGTTGACGATGTTTTCGCGGTCGAGGTCGGTAATTTCGAGGCTGTCTAACATCATGAGGGTACGAACGCTGACGTCGAGTGTACAACGGCCACGCTCCAGCATCTCGGGGAGGTTGGAGTCCTTGAAAAAAAGCTTGCCGGTGACGAAGTTGTACTCCTTATCAAAGGTGCCGCCGGTTACGAAGATTTGGATCATGGGGCGAAGGTAGTAATGTAGTCCGCCAACATCTTATCTTCGCGCTACACAAAAGAAAATATCCATGGGATTACTAGACGGAAAAATCGCCCTCATCACCGGAGGCGCTCGCGGCATCGGCGCCGCCATCGTACGTAGATTTGTTGCCGAAGGCGCAACGGTTGCCTTCACCTACGCCCGGTCTACCGGCCCGGCAGAAGCCCTGGTCGCCGAACTCGGAGCAGACAAGGCCAAAGCCTACCAGAGCGACGCCGCCAGCTTCGACGCCGCCGCTCAGCTCATCAAAGACGTTACGGCCGACTTCGGCAACATCAGCATTCTGGTCAATAACGCCGGCATTACCCGCGATACCCTCCTCATGCGCATGAGCGAAGAGCAGTGGGACAGCGTTATGAACAACAACTTAAAATCCATCTTCAACCTCACGAAGCACGCCCTCCGGCCGCTGATGAAATCGGGGGTGGGCTCGGTCATCAATATGTCCAGTATAGTTGGCGTTACCGGCCAGGCTGGTCAGGCGAATTACGCCGCTTCCAAGGCAGGCATCATCGGTTTTAGCAAGTCGCTGGCTAAGGAGATGGGCTCGCGGAACCTCCGCTGCAACGTCATCACCCCCGGCTTCATCCAAACTGATATGACGGATGAGCTGCCCGAGGCGCTGAGAGAATCCTACCTGAGCAACATACCACTGAAGCGCCTTGGCGATCCGGACGAGATTGCGAAAGCCTGTGTTTTCCTGGGCTCTGACCTTAGCTCTTATGTTAATGGACAGGTTTTGGGTGTTGACGGTGGTCTCACTTAGAAAAACGCCTACGAAATAGGCGAGTAACTCGAGAGCAGCTTATTGAAAAAAAAGCCCCACTCCGATAAAAAATGGAGTGGGGTTCAACTTTGATGTGAAAAATAAGGCTGTCTACCTGAAAAATAAGACTGTACAAATAAGCCCGACGACAATAACCGTAGTAGTAATTATTATTACTGGATTCCGGGCTTATAAGTATACTTCTTGTATCCACCGGACAATCCGAACCATTACGATTGGTCCGGGTAGCCCTGGGGAGTAGTAATTGGAGCTGTTAGGAATACCTTATTGCTGATGACCTTTTCCTAAGTCTTTTGTCGATACCGCTGGTGTTACCCGTGAGGTAGAGCTGCTAGCTCACCTCGGTCTTACTCCGCTCGATGCGGGCGTTGGTAGCTTTAAGAATGCTCAGGGTGGCATCCACGATTTAGGGGCCAATGCCGTTTCCGTTGGCTACACTGTGACTCGTTGCATGATTCTGTTTGGATAATGATTCCTGCCCACGGGCGTAAGCGGGGTGGTCGGGCTGATTCGCTTGGTTTAGACGATGACCTATCCGTTCGACTTCTTTTGTCGGGGTATAAAAAGGGCGGCTTCGTTTAACGAGGCCACCCCGTACGTATATGAATTGTAAGAATACTAGTCTTCGTCGGCGAAGGAGATTTCCAGTGTACCGTTGATGATTACATTACGGCCGGTGTGGCGTGCTTCGGCGAAGAAGGCTTTAGCTTCCTGCTTTTCTTGTTGTAATTCGATAATGCGGCCACAGTGCTCTTCGGTTTCGCAGTCGCTATCACCAATCAGGAGTTGGAAACGCTGTACTTTATGGAAGTTTATTTTTTCGCGGATGAGCGCTTCCATCACGTCGGAAGCTTCGGAGGGGGTGAACTGACCGTCGATCAGGTTGATTTTTTGAGTTACTTTGGAGATAACCATGGTGAGGTTGGTTGTATGGTAAAAGGAATGGGGAGATTGAGTTGGCCGGTCGGGGAACGATGTTCGTCAACCGGATGAAGATTTACTCGCGGCGAAGGGTACTTGTTTTACAAAGCATCAATGCCAGGATGATGAAGAAACCCAACAGCAGTTCTTGGAGGAACAACTTGTCGTTCATCACGGACAGGGCGATCATGGCGGTTAGTCCCATCGGTACTACTACCAGGCTTGCTTTAGATATTACCGCGTTGAATCTTTCTCGAAGCTGAGCCAGAGAAGGGGCTACAGGAGGAGAACTAGTGGTTTTATCGCTGGCTCGGGCGAACCTTCTTTGAAGAGTGGAAGACATGCTTTTTTATTTTGTCAGGACAAATCTAGGGGGCATTTTCATAACTTTGTATTTATATTTACAATGAAAAACATAAGCATAAGTTATGAACTTCACCCTGAGGCAGCTTGCCATATTCTCTAAGGTTGTTGAATACCAGAGCGTTACAAAGGCTTCAGAGGCGCTATACCTCTCCCAGCCTGCGGTGTCTATCCAGCTGCGTAAGCTGCAAGAACAGTTTGATATCCCACTTACTGAAGTGGTTGGGCGGCAACTTTACGTCACTGACTTCGGCCGGGAGATCGCCCGCTCGGCGGAAAAAATTCTCGCTGAGGTGGAAGATATAAACCACCATACGAGCCGCTTCAGAGGTAAACTGGCCGGTTGCCTTAAACTTTCGATTGTCTCTACTGCGAAATACGTAATGCCTTATTTCCTCTCCGGCTTTATGGCTCGTCACGCCAGCGTCGACCTGGTGATGGACGTGACCAATAAAACCCGCGTGATAGAGAGTCTGGAAAATAACGAAGTTGATTTCTCCCTCGTCTCCGTACTGCCCGAGCAGCTTGATCTTAAGCGGGTGGAGTTGATGCGCAACAAACTTTATCTGGTGGGCGGTACCGTACTGAACCGAAACCCAAAAACTTCTGCCCGGAAGCTACTGACCACCCGTCCGCTGTTGTTCCGGGAGCAAGGCTCCGCCACCCGCGACGCAATGGAGCGGTTTCTGGTAAAGCAGGAGTTGCCCGCCTTCAAAAAAATTGAGCTAACCTCCAACGAGGCCCTGAAACAGGCCATTGTAGCCGGGCTAGGGTATTCCATAATGCCGCTGATCGGGATCAAGAATGAACTGCGTAATGGAAGCCTAGAGATTATTAAAACCAAGGGGCTACCAATCGTCACCCACTGGAATTTGGTGTGGCGCAAGGCTAAGAAATTGTCTCCCGTAGCGGAAGCTTATCTAGTCTTTCTTAATGAAGAGAAGGAGCGGATCATTAAAGATCAGTTTGGGTGGTTTGAGGAGTACTAGTGGTCTTGATCGCTACGAGGCTAAATAAAATGCTGAGGAATAATAAACATCGCAACGTCAACATATTAATGAGTTTGGGAGAGTCTAACGAACGAACAGACTACCCCACAGTCCACTCCACCCCGTCCTTACCATCCTTAACTACAATGCCCGCATCACTCAAGGCGTCCCGTAGTTTATCGGACATCCCCCAGTTCTTTTCCGCACGCGCCTGAGCACGTAGGTCGAGAACGAGGTCCATCACCTTGCTCAGGGTCTCTCCGCTGGCACCTGCGGCCTCGCCCTCGTCCTGAAGACCGAAAACGTCGAAGAGTAAGACTGCTAGGCCTTGCTTGAAGGTCTCCAGCGTTTCCTTGCCGACTTCTTTCAAGCTCAGCTGACCTCCCTTGAGCGCGTTGATGCGGGAAACGAGTTCGAATACCTTGGCGAGTGCCCTGGGCGTGTTGAAGTCGTCGTCCATTTCGGCGAAGGCGGCGGCCAATCCGGCTTCCAACTCCTTGCCGATGGTGCCGTTCTGCGCGCCACCCTGGCCTTCCAGGTTCTGGAGGTTGGCCCAGGCTTCCATCAGGCGGGTGTAGCCTTTTTTACCGGCCTGCAGGGCCTCATCGGTGAGGTCCATCTGGCTGCGGTAATGGGTTTGCAGCATGAAGAAACGGAGGTTCATGGGGGTGAAACTGTCCGTCACGTGGGGACTGTTTCCGGTGAAGAGTTGCTGCGGCGTGATCGTGTTACCGTCGGATTTCGACATCTTCCGGCCGTTCATCAGCAGCATATTCGTGTGCAGCCAGTAGCGCGCGCCGCCGCAGCCACAGGAGCCGGCGTTCTGGGCAATCTCGTTTTCGTGGTGCGGAAACTTAAGGTCGTTACCGCCGCCGTGGATGTCGAATTCTTCGCCGAGGTACTTCGTACTCATCGCCGAGCATTCGAGGTGCCAGCCGGGGAAACCCTCGCCCCAGGGGCTGTTCCAGCGGAGGATGTGGTCTTCGCCGGCCTTCATCCAGATGGCGAAGTCGGAGGGGTTGCGCTTGTCGCTCTGGCTCTTCAGTTCCCGGCTTTCGGCCAGTAATTCGTCGATCTTGCGACCGGATAATGCGCCGTACCTGTTGTCGTTTCCTTTATTGAAGGCGGCTACGTCGAAGTAAACGGATCCGTTGGATTCGTAGGCGTAGCCGTTCTTCATAATGTCCTGCACCATCTCGATTTGTTCGATGATGTGACCGCTGGCGAGCGGCTCGATGCTGGGTGGGATATTATTGAAACGGCGCATCATTTCCTGAAAGCCGTTGGTATATTTCTGGGCTACTTCCATGGGCTCCAGCTTGGCGATGCGGGCGCCCTTACTCATCTTGTCTTCGCCCTCATCGGTGAGGTGACCGACGTCGGTAATGTTACGCACGTAGCGCACTTTATAGCCTTTATGCAGTAAGTAGCGGTAGATGATGTCGAAGCTCGTAAACGTCCGGACGTTGCCTAAATGCACGTCGCTATACACCGTCGGGCCACACACGTAGAGGCCGATGTGGCCTTCGGTGATGGGTTTGAAAACCTCTTTTTGGCGAGAGAGGCTGTTGTATAACGTTAGGTCGTTGGACATTTTCCATGGTTTGAGCGGGCAAATTTACGTCTTTCCTCCTTAGGTCTCAGAGGTGGTGAAAAGTTGCGACAAGGGAAGAAGGAAACGTACTGGAGGTAGGCGCCTTTTCAGGGGCTATCCGGCGACGGTGGCGGCGATGTCTTTACTCTCCAATCGTTTTTCAGCAACGGGTTTTTTGCTGACGGCAATCATCGATTGTCCCAGTTGTGAGCTGGTGATAACGGAGGAGGAGTGCTTCATTAGGCCGAAGATTGGTCGAATGACGATGTACAAAAGATTAACCCAGCCGGTGGAGGATTTTACGCCTTTTTCGGGAATCACTGCCCCGATGCGGAAGGCGTAGGCGTCCTTAAAACCTCGGTTGAGGACGTAGTTTTCCGTTTTGCCCTTCACCCGGGCCCACATGGTGTTGCCGCTTTCGGTTTCGTCGCTTCCCGCTCCGGAAACGTAGGTGAAAACTGCGCCGGGGGTTGCGGCGTAGACGGTGTCGGCTAGGCTTTTGGTCACGTCGAAAGTTAGCCGTGAATACGACTCTTCGTCCATCCCGACGGAAGAAACGCCCATGCAGTGGTAGCAGGCGTCGGGGGCGAAGTCGTTGATCGTAGCCTGTAGCGGGCTAAAATCAGTAAAGTCCTTATGTAGGACCTCCACAAGCTTTGCGTGCTGCCGCCCGAGGGAATTACGGTTAAGGATAAGTACGTGGTCGACGGCGGGGCTGGCAAGGCATTCCAGCAGAACGGATTCGCCGATCATGCCGGTGGTGCCGGTGATTATTACGTTCATGGTTGTTTTTTAGGTAGACTTTATGACGAACCCCCAACTGATTGCGATCAACTGCTGTGACGTCGGGACAGATCAATTTTGGGCGCTGGCGCAGGTGAATAACTTCGGGCAGTAGTATCGCTAGTGAACGGATAACGTCTTTGATGCAATGCAAGTTGCGTTGGCTTTTTAGGGCGCGGCCGCAGGATGCAAAGGAGGTTTAAGGAGCAGTCCTCCGTTTAGCAATCACCCGTACCGCCGCCAGCCCAAAACCACTAACCCAAAACATAACAAGGCTCCAGCCTACCACCATTGACTAAGCCTTACCGACATTTCAACCGGCCCGGTCTGCCCCGTAAGTACCACCCCCGCCCAGTAGTACGGATGCGCAAAATCACGGCCTTTCCGTAGGGCCGATTGTGCGCCGGCCAGGGCAAAGTTTCGGTCTCCACCAGCGGCGATTTTTTGATAGAGCCGGTCATTAGGTCCGAGGCAGCACGGTCGTCCACCCGCCGGAGGGTAGTGACGGTCCTGCGGAGTCTACTTGGTCTGTGTAAATAAATACGGTGGCCAGGTTGGCCATCGTTTTGGCAGCCTGATTGTGTGCCCCGGGAAATACCCGTTGGCGGGTTACCTCATCTTTACCGAGGAAACGGTGGCGAACCCCAACCCCAACGATATGTAGGTAAAGGAAATCTTACTCACCTTCAACTGCTTGGCCTACGATCCGGAAAACGGAACGGACTGGGAGGTGATGGTCATCGTACTCGATTCCGGTGTGGAACCCGGAGACCTTATGTTTAAGAGATGGTCGGTTTTTGCCT
>JAPKCQ010000244.1 GCA_026421165.1 Lewinella sp.
CTTCTTCTATGGTTTTGCGGAATTGGTCTTGAGTGGGCATGGGAGGGTATGAATTATAATGTGCGTAAGTTAGTGAATTAGACGCTTCGCTTTTAGACGCTTTGCTTTTAGACGCTTCGCTTTTAGACGCTTCGCTTTTAGAGTATACCGCAAGTCGGTGGTGGCGGAGCCACGCGGTAGCCTAAAAGCGAAGCGTCTAAAAGGCCGAAGGCCGTCTAAAAGCGCGCAGCGCGTCTAAAAGGCGCAGCGTCTACTCAACCTTGTTCCATCTACCAATCCGCAGATTAAACTTCTTTTTACTAAAGGGCCATAGGTCTGGATTACCCGCAGCCTCCAGGCGTTTCTCCACGTCGGCGGGCATAAGCTGAGAGAAGAAGTTGATGTTGGTGATCTTCTCCACCTCGTCGATACTCATGGCATATTTGGGTAGCGGGTTGAAGCTGATTTCGTTGGGGATGACGAAGCCTATGCCCTTTTGCTCCGGGTCGTCGAGATCGAGCAATACCTTATAGTAGGCTGCGGGGATGGCTACGCGGTTGGCGCGGCCGATGGTCCCCTTAGGGTCTTCCGTCATCACCGGGCCGGTGACGACGTAGAGGCGCTTGAAGCGGTTGGCCCAGTCGCGGGTGAGTTCTTCTAGTTCTCGCCAGATGCCCTGATTGAACTGTCGTGCTTGGGGGCTGATGTTAGAGAGGTAGAAGGTCTCGCGGGCCTGGGCGTCGTTCCAGGCGAAGTCGGCAAAGGGTGCGAGGTGCCCCCGATCGTAACCTGAGCCTCGGTAATCATTGTCCGTAGCTGAACCGGTGCTTACGTTCGGGTCGGTTTTGAAGCCGCGCGGCCGTTTACCCCATTCCTGCTGAAGATTTTTGCGTTCCAGGATGTAGGCTACCCATTCTGCCTGCTCCCACTCTTCGTCGTAGCTGAGAGAAAAGCCCTGGTAGTCGATTTGCTCACCGCGCGTTCCGGTTGGGGTGAAGTATTCTTCGCCGGCGTAGTCTACCCGGTCATTAGGTACAGCAGGTGCCTCGCCGCCGGAGAAGGCGCCAAAGAAGTAAGCCAGTGCCGCCAGAAGGGCACCGAAGATGCCCACTTTGGTGATCATCCCGCCGCCGCCGGAGCCTTTTGACTGGTGGTTTCTACGTAATTTTGCCATAGCGGTAAGGTAATGCTTTTTTCAAACGATCTGTTAAAAATGAGTTTGCAATTCTGCTTTTGTATTTTAATTGTTCTCTCCACTTTCTTCCCATTAACAAACCTGCTTCTATGCGTTGGTTACTTTTTTACCTGATGTTTTCTTTTTTCGTGGTGCCGCTTACCGCCCAGTCGGATGCTTATCGGTCCGCCACTTCGGCTGCCTATGCAGCACTTCAAGATGGGCGCCCGCGCAAAGCAATTAAGCTTTATAAGAAGGCTTTTAAAGAAGCAACAGTAACTACGCTGGATTTGCTTCGGGTTATCGTTGCCGCTACGGAGGCACGCAAAACATATCTGGTGGCTGAACTTTTGGACGAGGGGTTTCGGACCAATCCACTAGCCCTTGTTCTTATTTTTAATGACCAGCCCGAATTTAGGAAATACCACGATCAGCCCTTGGGCGCGCAAATTCGTAGGCAAGCCATCCTTACGCTACGCAGTGACCAAAAATCCGCTTACCGACCCTTGATACAAAAAGGGAAATACCAGCTTGAAAGTGAGGCTTATGCGTTCAACGCACTGTTGGCAGGGATGCTTCTGCGCCGAGGCGAATATGAAAAAGCCCTGGATTACTACCAACGCACATTCCAAATATCGGACGATGACGCAAACTCTTTGCTCCGTGCAGGTATGGCAGCAGCAATGGCCCGAAGGCCTGAAGAAGCGCATGTTTATATCGATAAGGCGTTCACTGTATGGCCAGATTATGCCATGACTTACGTTCGGCTCCACAATGATTTCAAACCGGCCTTGGAAGATGCTGTATTCCAAAGCGAACTTGCGCAGGCTATAAATATAAATTTCCCCGGTTTCGATCCGGAACTCACAGCGGAAATCGATGCAATCTGGACGGAGTATCTTCGCTTCAGAAAGCACAACCCTAATTTAGAATATCAATACCCTTTAGAGGACCAGGCAGCATACCCCATCATTTCGGTACCTGAGCTGCTTGCGCACAAGGAGGAACTAACAAAGAGAACCTATGATAAACTCAAGGTGGTTTTCGATCGCGTAGGAATCCCCAGCCTTGAATTGATCGCCGACCGTGCTGTTCTTCCGTTGGTAATGATGCGTGGTGCACCTACGGCATTTCTTGATGAATACTGGAACGATCTGCTTACTGCTTGCCGTGATGATGTTCTAGCAACTTCCGGTTTCAGAAGTACCTTGGCTTTTGCTTACGATGAGGCCTGTGTCCGCGAAGGCAAAAGGCAGCGCTACGGCTCGCTGATACTGTGGGATAAAGAAATGATGGGACGCGAACCTATCGATTATTATCCGGTAGAAGATCCCGAAAATCTCGCTGAGCGGCGTCAAGAAATCGGGTTGAAACCGCTTGAAGAGTTCTTCAAAGGTTTCGGCGCTACGTTTTCCGTTAGAGAACAACTTCAGTACGAGGGTTTCCCTAGGGGCTTTCTTGTTCATTATTCTCCGTACAATGCTTACGACATTAAACAGCCTCGGTCACGAACAACTATAGTTGCTCCCGTGAAGACACGCAATTAAAAGCCGACTTGATGCTGCATGTAATGTTGTCGCGTCTACCCCAGCCGCTTCATCCGAAGAACCAGCGTATACCCTCCCCGCTCATCAATAGAAAGCTCTCCCTTTAGCCGTTTGGCACGCATCCGCATATTGTCTTTCCCCTGGCCGGATTTTTGGGCGCGGACGCTGGTGCTGTGTGCGTTTTCTGAGCCTGGCTTTTTGGCTGTTGCCTTACCGTTGTCTCTGATGAATAGCTCGAAGAACTGGGCGAACTGTTCTACCTCAATGTCTACCCGGGTAGCATTACTGTGCCGCGCGATGTTGTTGATGGCCTCTTTATAGATAAAGTAAAGGTCTTGCCGGATGTTACCGGCCAGTTCTTCGTCTTTGTCCAGTCCGGAGGTCTTAAACTCGCACCGGATGTCGAGCGGGTGTAGGACCTCGTCGGCGTGCTCCTGCATCCGTTGCAACAGGTTGCCGATGGTATCCCGTCGGGAGTCGATGCTCCAGATGACGTCAGACATCTTAGACATGGCGCTGCGTCCGGCTTCGCCAACGGTGTGCAGGCGTGCCCGGAACGTCTCGTCGTCCGTCTTGTTCTTTAGTAATTCGGCCTGGAGCGTGATGCCGGCCAGCAGACCGGAGACCTCATCATGAATATCCGCACTCAGCTGGGTACGTAGTTGCTCGTTTCGCAGCCGTTCGCGCAGCTTCGCCAGTAGAATGTAGAAGATTAGCCCGGCAAAGGCCAACACACAAAGGATCTGAAACCACCGTCGTTCCATGAGGTACTGCCTTACGTTGAGGGTCAGCTTGAGTTCGCGCTCACCGTAGTTGCCGTTGGCTCCGGCTCCCTGGATGCGGAGCGGGTAGCCCCCCGAGCGGAGGTTGTTGAAACGAATCGTCCGTTCGTTCACCAGCGGGACCCAGTCGTCGTTAAAGCCTTCCAGCCGGTACCGGAACTGGCTGCTGCTGGGCAGTTGGCCGGCAGGTAGGGCGAAGGAAATTGCTACGCTCTTCTCGCCGGCAAAAACGGTGACTTGCTTCAGGCTTCCCAGCTTGTTCACCAGTGTTCGTTCACTGTTGCGCCCTAGGATGCTGACCTCGGTAAGCATCACATCGGAGCCCGCGGTGCTGGAAGAAAGGTCTTTTTCCCGAAAGGTCGTTAATCCGTTGACGCCACCGAAGTAGTAGCGCCCGTCTTTGCCCCGCAGAGAGCTGAAAGGGAGAAATTCATCATTGCTGAGCCCATCTTCGCGGTAATAGCGGAGGAAGGAGCCGGGGTCTTCACCTGCGGGCATATGGGTTAGTCCGTTCTCGGTACTCAGCCAAAGACCTCCGGAAGAATCGGGGACGATGCCGTAGACTACGTTGCTGGAAAAGCCTTCCCGGCGGCCGAAACGGGTGGCTTCCGACCGGAGCGGCTGATAGTGCACCAGGCCTGCATCCGTCCCCAGCCACCAGTCGTCGGGGGATGCTTCGTAAATGGTGAGGATGGCATCCGGGACGCGCCCGGCGCCTTTAAAACCTTCCGCGGCACCCGCGTCCGCGCCCGAAAAATCGGAATATTCCGTCAGGCTCAAATCTGTAAGATCCAGGGCGAGTACTCCACGTTTATCCGTTCCTAATAATAGCTTATTGTTGCTGCCAGTGGTCAGGGAATTGAGCCGTAAACCGGAAAGCACCGGCTCTTCTTTACCAGGCCGGGCCACCGGCTGGCACTTGCCCGTTGCGGCGTTAAAACGTAGCAGTATACCCACTGCTCGCGGGTCGGTAACGGTGAGGTAAAGGTAGCCATCAGAACCAAAAACCATTGCCTGTGGGGCGTAATCAAGCCGAAATTCCTGGGTAGTAGCCTGATCAATATCGTAACGGAAGAGTAGCCCGCCTTTCTGGAGGTTGAGCGGTTGGGCGGCTCCCCAGAGGGCGTGTCCGGCGGCTTCGTAAATCAGTTCGGTTCCGGCACGAAAGCTGATGGTTTTGGTGGAGTCTTCGGTAGCCACGAGCACCAGGGTATCGAGCTTTAACTGTTCCGGATGCATACTGTAAACCGCCCCGTCTTCTTCCATCATGTACACCCGTCCGTTCTTGTCTTCGGCCATGCCGCGCAGGCGATTGGGGAAAATATCTCCTCCTTCGGTCTGTTCCAGAAAGGTGGCTACTGAATTGTCGTAGCGTTCCACTACGCCCAGCCCTTCACGGAGGCCGAGGTAAACGGTTTCGCGGAAGTCGACCGCCGCCATGGTGGAAACGAGGCGTTCGGTAGGCAATGGTTTTTCGAAGATGCTGAACTTCCCTTCGGTATCCACTAAGGCATATTCATCGGGGAATCCGCGGCCCAGAATGTCTTCGGTCGCGGGCATAAGAATTTGGCCCCGCTGGTCGTGGAACATGACGGGGTAGCGGAGTCCGGAATTGTCCGTGTTTACCGGCACGGGCTCCTGGTTCGGGTCTGGATACCAACTGAATAGCGGGATGCCGCCCCGGAAACTAACGAACACGCTGCCGTTAGCCGCTTCGGCGAAAGTGTAGAAACGCCTCAGGTCCGTACGGTCTCCAAACGGATTACCGTAATATTTACCCGTTGCGCTGATGTGGCGGAAGCCGTGCTCCTCGTCGAACAGCAAAAACTGCCCGCCGCTGTGTGCCAGCAGCGATACCCTGGGGGTTAGGGTCGTCCACGCATCGGCCGGTTCATGGTAGATGGGGGTGAAGGTTTTACTCTCTGATTCAGCGTTGGGGGTGTATTCGTAAAGGAAGGTGCCTTCGCTGCCGATGGTCACCACGAAGGTCCGGCCAAGCGTATCCGTCGTAATCGCCCGGGGGTAGCCCAGAACGCCGGTGCTCGGGGCGAGTCGTATTTGCTCAACACTGAAATCTTCCGGATCGAGCCGGTCAAAGTAGCCGTAGAAATCCTGAAAGGTGACAACGAACTTTCCTTCGTTGTCTTCACAGATTCCGGCAATCGCGCTCCGGCTGAGCCCCTGCGAGGTGGCGGTGCGCTCTCCGATGCGGCGAAAGCGGAGGCCATCGAATCTATTCAGCCCGTCCATGGTAGATACCCATAAAAAGCCATCACTTCCCAGGTGGAGATCGTTGATCTCGCGGGTACTTAGCCCGTCGTTTACCGTGAAGTACTCGATGCGTAACGGCTGGGCTGGGAGTAGGGACAGCGAGGCTGCTACGAGAAGGCAGATTTGTATAAGGCGCTTTACCACTGTGTAAAGATAAACGATGTGGATAAGTATTAATCGAAAATTTCGGGTACTGATTGATCCGTTCAGCAGTCACTCCATTCGTGGGGTCCGGCTAGAAGGGGCTGCTGACTTACTGGTTAAAACAGACGGCACCGCGGCCATTGTTGCTGATAAAACGGACTTTGGTAGTGCAACTTACTTGATCAAGATTTTTCGAGGAAAGTTCAGGGTGACGCCGGGGGTATATCGAAATTGAAAGCGTAAAACCACGGCGTCTCTAAATGGCTTCAAAGTCCATCTACTAAATTATCCTACATATACTCCAGTAGCAACTCTCGCAATCTAGTTTCCGAAATCCCCTGCTCTAACTCCCCGGCCCGGGCAAAGGAAATCCGGCCGGTTTCTTCGGAAACGATAAAGCAGGTGACGTCAATTTTTTCCGTCACCCCCACGGCGGCACGGTGCCGCAGGCCTACGCTCTTTGGGAGGTCGGTACTTTCCGAGACTGGTAAGATGGCACTGGCGCGTGATATGCTACCGTTCTGTACAACCACTGCGCCGTCGTGCAGCGGGCTTTCCTTATGAAAAATACTTACCAGTAGGCCGTAGCTAATGTCGGCATTGAGGGGGGTTCCTCCGGTGATGATTGTGTCGGGGTCGGCGTCCTTAGTGACTACCATCAGAGCGCCGGTTTTGGATCCGGCCATCTTGAGGAAAGCACGGCGGACTTCGTCAATTTCGGGCCCGGCAACTTCGTCGACTTTTCGGCCTAAAAGGCGATTCCAGACTGAGTCACGCTGCCGTAGGGTAGAGTTGCCGAGCAACAACAGGAAGCGCCGGACTTCCGGCTGAAAGATGATGATGAGGCTGACGAAACCGATATTGATGAACTGGTAGAGGATGCTGCTCAGTAGGTCCATGCCTAGGGCCTTAAATACCTGGTAACTCATGAACAAAAGCATCATGCCTACGAAAATATTCAGCGCAATACTTCCGCGTAGCAGCCGGTACAACTGGTACAGCATGACACCAACGATGAAAACATCGAAGAAGTCCCAGATTTCAATCTTCAGGAAGCCTATGTTGAAAAGTAGCGTTGGCATTGGGGCAAAGGTAGGTTAGGCGCTGCGCTTTTAAGACGCACTTCGTGCTTTTAGACGGCTTTGCCTTTTAGGCTGCCGCACGGCTTCAATGTAATATCATGTGCGGTAGCTTAAAAGGC
>JAPKCQ010000245.1 GCA_026421165.1 Lewinella sp.
CGACGCCTTGCGGTCGCTCATGTTGGCCAATGTTTTTAACTTCGCTGCACCTGTGTGGCCGCCTTCATGTGGCTGAGCGAAGCATAATTAAAAATCAAGAATGAAAATAACCAGCCTTTTTCTAATCATCATCTTCTGCTCCCAAGCCTCCGCTCAAGACTTCAACGTTCAGGCCAGCGGCCGCCTAATTCTAGGCCCCTACAAAGAGCGAACAGCCTCCATCTCCTGCGGAGACATCGACGGTGACGGAGACAACGACATGGTAGTCGCCAACGGAAGGCACTGGCCAGGCCAAAATCGAATATTCATAAACGACGGCCGGGGAATCTTCACCGTAGAAAGAAACCTTGGAGCCGACCGGGCAACGACCTACGCCACCGAACTTGCCGACCTGGACAATGACGGAGACCTCGATATCGCAGTTGGAAACGATATGGCCCCAAACTATACCTTCCTGAACGACGGACACGGGCATTTTACCAAGGGGCCATCCTTTGGTAAAGCCTACGCATCTACGAGAAACCTGACGTTGTCCGACCTGGACCAGGACGGCGATGTTGACATATTAATAACCAACCGTGGCCAGCCCAATGAAATATGCTTGAACGATGGAGCAGGCAATTTTACTGAAAACCTGAGCTTCGGCAACGAAAGCGACGCGACTATTGACGTTGAGATCGCTGATATGAACAACGACGGCAAGCTTGATCTGATCCTGGCCAATAGGGACGACCAGCAAAATTACGTCTACCTGAACAACGGGAAACTCGAATTCAACGAGAAAATCGCCTTCGGTACGGGGTCAGATAATACCCGCTCCGTAGGCGTGGGAGATATAAACGGGGACGGATTCCCAGACATAGTCACCGCCAACATCGGTGAACCCAACGTCATTTACTTCGGTAGCGACCAAAAGCCGTTCTCCCGGTCCGTACAACTCGGTCTGGATACGATGCAAAGCTACGCCCTTGCCGTCGCTGACGTAGACCTGGACAACGACCTGGACATCATTATCGGTAATTCAGAAAGCCCGAACGTCGTCTACCTGAACCTGGGCAAAGGGGAGCAATGGGAAAAACACCTTCTCGCTGATGAGGCGTTGGACACCTACGATATTATTGCGGCAGACTTGAGCGGAGATGGCTTACCTGAAATAATTGAAGCCAACTCGGACGAAATCAACCGCTACTACTTCAACCGAACTAAGGGACGATGAAACAATAACTTCCCGAATCACAAACCAAACAGCATTATGACGCGCAACCAAACTACGACAACAGGCTACAAGGTATTTTACCTGCTCTTACTCATGGCTTTTGTAATGCCAGGCTCCATAACCGCCCAAAGAGAACCAATCAAACTAAAGTATTTCGGTGCTGCCGGCTGGGAGATCACGGATGGTAAAATCAAGGTACTGGTAGATCCCTACCTGACCAGAATCAAACTTGGTACCGGACCGAGCATCAGCCCGGACGATGAGCGGGCGACGGTAGCGCGGGGCGACATTTTCGTCTCTGACACCCTGCTAATTGATAGCCTGATCACCGACGCCGACTTCATTCTCGTTCACCATTCTCACTTCGACCACCTAGCCGATGTTCCTTACATTGCCCGGATAACCGGGGCCAAAGTAGTGGGGACGGAAACTACCTGCAATATCCTAAGGGCTTACGGGATTCCGGATGAGCAGTTGTATCCCGTGAAGGGTGGGGAAGACTACCAATTCGAAAGCTTCTCCGTTCGGGTAATTCCTTCTATCCACTCCGCTCTAAACGCCAAACATTACATCGATAACAGAACGTATTCCGAAGTCCCCAAGGCTCCGCTCAAAGTGTCAGAATTCATTGAGGGTGGGTCCCTGATGTTCCTGGCCCGCTTCGCCAATCACGACGTACTTACCATGGGGTCCATGAACTTCGTGGAAAGAGAACTGCTGGGTATTGAAACAGATATCCTGATCGCCGGGGTAAACCGGTCGCAGCTGGGCCTCTATAAATACGATGAGCGCTTACTTAAAGTGACGAACAACCCTAAGATTATTATCCCTACGCATTGGGATAATTTTCGCGTCCCCTACAGCTTTTCCCAAAAAGAAATTGTCGAACAAAAGTTGTTTCCTTTCCGTGATCATGTGAAGCAGCTCTCTCCGGAAACGAAGGTGATCTTCCCGGAGCATTTGGGTACTATTGTGATTGAGTAAACTCCTCAGGGACACGAATAGAATAAAACCGAATTTCATGACCAAGCGACAGCAGGGGCAAAACAAGCCGGTCAGAAATCTAGTTTTATTCTGTTCGCGTCCTATAGCTATGTCAACCGTTAACCATACCTTTTCTGCCGGGCCGCAAGGACAAGCTATAAATCAGTAAGTTATTTATACGACGTCCCTTAACTTGCGGGTCATATCCTGAAACCACCCATGCCCCAACCCCCATCCATCCCCCGTCTGAAAGTACTAACTGGCATCCCGAAAACGATTCGCGACCCAATTAAAACCTTCAACGGCTACTCCGGAATATACGGCGAAAACTACCTCCTCTCCGTAGGCGGTAGCCGCCGGACGCACCTGACGATCGATCCAGATGTGGTCCAGTATGTCCTCCAGAAAAACCACCGCAACTACGAGAAAAGTGAGATCCAGACCGATCAGGTCGCCCGCTACTTCGGCCACGGACTGCTGACCAACTCCGGCAAATCATGGCTCACGCAGCGACGCCTCATCCAGCCTGGGTTTCACCGAAAACGCCTTGAGAAACTGACGGAGTCCATGCAATCCGTGATCGATCTGCAGTGTGAAGACCTGCGCGCAAAGGCCGCTTCTGGAACCAAGATGAATCTCCACCACTTCACCCGCGACGCCGTCTTCCGCATCATCGTAAAGGCCATCTTTACCGATGGTTTTAACGAGGAAGATACCGCACGGTTGAACGCCGCGATCGATAAAGTACATGGCTACATCATCTATCCGGTGCGGGTGCCGTTTTTGCGCGGGCCACTCCGCTGGCTGGGCCAGGAGAAGAAGCACATTGGGCTGGCGAATGACGTCCGACGAGACATTCAGCGGCGTATTGACCTCCGCCGTGCAGAAGACCCCAAAGATGATTTGCTGCAAATGCTTCTCGACACCCGCTACGAAGACACCGGCGAGCCAATGACGGATGAGCAACTCATCGACGAAGTCCTCATACTCTTTGCCGCCGGCTACGAAACCAGCGCCAATTCTTTAGCCTGGACGATCTGGTTGCTGCTCCGCCATCCCGACAAAATGGCGCTGGTCCGCAAAGAGATTGCCGAAGCCGAAGCCGTCGGGCCGATTGACTTCGAGGGCGTCCGCCGCCTGCCGTACCTAACTCAGGTGGTCGATGAAAGCCTGCGTATGTATCCGCCCGCCTGGATCACCGATCGCGTCGCACTGGAGGATGATGATACCGGCACTTTTTCCATTACGAAAGGTACGGTGATTGGCCTGTTCATCCACGGCTTGCACCACAACCCCGCGCACTGGGAGGCCCCCTATGAGTTTCGGCCGGAGCGCATGACGCCGGAGGCTAAGAAGGCGCGGCATCCGTCGTGTTACGTCCCGTTCGGCGGCGGTCCGCGACTCTGTATCGGCAATCATTTTGCGATGCTCGAAATGCTCTTGCTGCTGTCTTCGGTGCTAAAGGATTTCGACTTTGAACTTGAATCTGGGGCAGAACTCGTTGGGCATAAACCATTGATTACGTTGCATATGGACCGGGTGGTTCGGGTTGCGGTGAAGGAAATTTGAAATACTACCTCATCAGTAATCAGGCGAGGCCGCAGGTGCAGGGAAAGGTTTAGGCATGGCTCTTACGGACGACCATTGTCCCGGTCGATCCGTTCACAGCGCAGCTTCCTTCGGAGGTCCATGGCGAGTGAAACCGTTGCGAAGCAACAAAGTACACGGACCAGGAGGAAAACGGGCCTAACCGTTAAATTTGTCATAGCTTAGTCCCAGATTCAGCCTATAGGCCGAAGAATAGAAATGCATGCAAGACTACAAAAACATCCGCCCCGGCGAAGAATTGCCCTGGCTAGAGCTGGAAACCTATCTCCGCAAGGAACTGCCCAGCCTGAGCGGAGACTTCACCTACGCCCAGTTCCATGGCGGCCACGCTAACCTGACGTACCTGCTACGCTTCGGAGACCGGGAGCTGGTACTGCGCCGCCCGCCTTTCGGTAAAATAGCGCCGGGCGCTCACGATATGAAGCGGGAGTATAAAGTGCTCTCCGCGCTCCATCCGAGCTTCCCTACCGCTCCGAATGCCTTCCACCTTTGTACCGATCACGAGATCATCGGTAGCGATTTCGTTGTTATGGAACGCCGGGAGGGCGTGGTTATTCGAACCGTACTACCAGACAATTTCGCTGGCTTCGACAATGCCTCCGAGCGCCTCTCCGACGCCCTGATGAAGGTCTGTTCCGATCTCCACCTCGTAGACACCGCCGCCGCTGGCCTCTCCGATCTCGGCAAACCAGACGGCTTCACCGATCGCCAGCTAAAAGGCTGGGCCAAGCGCTGGAGCTTAGCAAAACTAGAGGACAGTCCACAAATGGACAAGCTGATGGACAAGCTGCTGAAGGACGTCCCCCAGCCCCAACGAATAAGCATCGTCCACGGCGATCTCAAATTCGACAACTGCCAGTTTCAGGCTGATAACCCGGACGCTGTAAGCTCCGTCTTCGACTGGGACATGGCCACCCTCGGCGATCCGCTCATCGACCTCGGCGGCCTGCTCAGCTACTGGCCAGAAAAAATGGCCAACGGCCAGCAACTTCCCACTTCCATGATGCAGGGAGACTGGCCTACTAAGACCTGGCTAAAAGAACGTTACGCCGCCCATTCTGGCCTCGACCTCAGCCGGATGGACTGGTACGAAGCTTTCGCCTGCTATAAATCTGCCGGCATCACTCAACAACTCTACGCCCGCTTCGTAGCCGGGAAAACTAAAGATAAACGCATGGCCATGTTCGGTGAAGTGTCTAAAGTCTTCGCCCAACTCGGAACCACGCTGCTTAACCCTTAGCTTGGTCGAGGCAGCCTCCGGCTGCGAGCTTTCATAACATCGGGCTCGGAGAGCCCATCTTACGCTCGCACTCGGATAGTGCGTCGTCCAGTAACCTTCCACTGCACCTGCGTTCGCGCCAAAAAAGGAAACATGAACTTCGAATACAACCAAAAAACCAAAGACCTACTGGCAACGCTAAAAGCCTTCATCGGAGAGCATATAGCCCCGCTAGACAAGGAATACACGGAATGGACCAGCCAAAACCTGTGGCAAATCCACCCAGCCATGCCCGGCCTAAAGGAGAAAGCCCGTGCTGCTGGCCTCTGGAACCTCTTCCTCCCTGAAGAATACGGAGAGTACAGCCCCGGCCTGACCAACCTCGAATACGCTCCGCTGGCCGAAGAAATGGGCCGTTACTTATGGTCTTCCGAGGTCTTCAACTGCAACGCCCCCGACACCGGTAACATGGAGGTACTGGCCAAATACGGCTCTCCTGCTCAACGCCAACAATGGCTACTACCACTCCTCGCCGGTGAAATCCGCTCCGCCTTCCTGATGACCGAGCCCGAGGTGGCCAGCTCCGACGCCACCAACATCTGCACCAGCATCGTTCGCGACGGAGATGAATACGTCGTCAACGGCCGCAAATGGTGGAGCACCGGCGCGATGCACCCCGACTGTAATGTGTACATCGTGATGGGTAAAACCGACCCTGAAGCGGCCCGCCACGAGCAGCAAAGCATGATTCTTGTACCCGCCGATACACCGGGTGTCCGCATCGTACGCCCACTAGACGCTTTCCATACCTATGATTCTCCCTTCGGCCACGCCGAAATTGAATTAAAGGACGTTCGCGTTCCGCTTGAAAATATAATTTTAGGAGAAGGCCGTGGCTTCGAAGTCGCTCAGGGCCGCCTCGGTCCCGGCCGTATCCACCACTGCATGCGCCTGATCGGCGCCGCCCAGCGGAGCCTCGAACTGATGTGCGCCCGGGTGCAATCCCGTACCGCTTTTGGTCGTGAGCTGAGCAAGTTCTCCAGCATCCGCCAGGAGGTCGCCCGCTCCGTTTGCGAGATCGAGCAGGCCCGCCTACTTACCCTCTCCGCCGCCGACAAGATTGACCGCGAAGGCATCAAGCACGCCAAAGAACTGGTGTCAATGATCAAGATTGTTGCCCCACTCATGGCTCAAACGGTGATCGACCGTGCCATCCAAGCCCACGGCGGGATGGGCGTCTCCGGAGCGGATACACCGCTGGCTGGCTTTTGGGCCTATGCCCGCAGTATTCGCCTCGCTGATGGGCCGGATGAGGTGCATATGTTCCAGCTTGGGCGGAATGTGATCCAGCGGTTGCCTGGCTTTTAAGCCGTGGTGGTTCGTCAGCCTTTAGGCTGGCTTAAAGGCCAACAAACTTTCACGGCTTAAAAGCTGGGTAACCGTTCACTTCAACAAAGCCTCTAACGTCTGACGGTCAAGCCCCAAAGGCCGGGCAACATCCAGCTTGCCCGTTCCATCTGCCTGCAGCAGCACGTATGTCAGGAAGCACCGACCGTTGAAGAGCTTCATCAGTTCACTGTGTGCTTTTTTCGGAACGTAAATATGCGTACCGCCTACCTGGTGACTGGCGATGATGTTGCGCCATTTCTCCTCACTACCACCACTATCAGTACACAGATAGACGAACTCTAACGGCAGCCCTTCCGCTGCACCGTGGAGTTTGGTACTGTATGGCATCTCGCCCAGGCAGGGCGCGCACCAAGTCGCCCGGAAATCGAGGTAAAGTGCTTTACCGGAGAAGGCTCCACGTAGTTTGTCCAGCAGTGCTTCGCTAGTCACGTCGTCACCAACGAGGTAGAGGCCTGCTCCGAAAGGAAGGCTGCCGTAGGCTTTCCCAAAGTCGGGCAACCGCTAATACCTCGTTATCCTACCTGGCTTGTAGTTTCCCTTTTGCCCAGGAACTAGACATTGTAGCCAGTGCTTTTTCCATGATCAACGTATTGACATCCTGATCTTTAGCGGTGAGGTATAGTTTGAGGAAATCAGCCAGCGGAGGGTCGTAA
>JAPKCQ010000246.1 GCA_026421165.1 Lewinella sp.
CCCCGACCGGAGCGGTATTCGTTTGCACAGCCATGACTGTCTGAGGTAGAAAGTCTTGACTGGCTCCACAACCGTTCTTTGCATCCTGCGGCCGCGCCTCAAAAAGAGAATGGCTACCGTACATACAAGGTGCGGTAGCCATCTAATCATTCTTTAATTTACCTATTCCTTCATCCGCGATATTCTGCAAATTCAGTTTCTGTAGGCCGGCCCATCCACATTCTTAGCAGCATGAAGCTAGTGATCAACAGCAGGCTGAGGTTACCCGTAACCAGCGCGAAGGCAATAGCGTTGAGGGGCTAAAAGTCGTTGGGATTATTCGATACCGTGCATCATTTTTTTCATCCATCCGGAGATAGAGATAAAGACCAATCCGGCGGTTATCGGCACGGCCGCGAAAATGAGGAAGAAGCCACTGAGACCAATTTCCTCGGCAATGGGCTCGATATAAGAACCCGTCAGGCCCGCCGCGAAGTTGGCGATGAAGTTGGCCACAAAGAATACTCCGAACATGAGGCCGATCAGGCGAACGGGCGCTAGCTTGGAAACGTAACTCAGGCCCACCGGTGAGATGCACAACTCACCAAGGGTGTGAAACAGGTACGCGGCAATGAGCCAGAACATGCTCACACTGGCGGTTTTGGCACCGTCGGGAATACTCATGGCACCCAGCGCGAGGACAGCGAAACCAAGCCCGAGAAGGATAAGACCCACGGCGAACTTGACCGGGCCAGCCTTGAGCCAGGATATTTTCTTTTCCCAAAGCTTAGCGAAAGCAGGAGCAAAACATATAATGAAGAGGCTGTTGAAAATCTGGAACCAACCAGCAGGTACTTCCGGCTCGGTAGTAGTGAACTGTTCGTAAAGCATGTTTCCGATCAGGATCCAAACGATTACAAAAGCCAAGCCCAGTACGAGGTTGGCGACGGCGTAATTTTTGAACGTGATGGAGAACAGTTTCAGCAAAACGTACGTAAGTACCATCACGGGAACGACCGTAAGGATAGTATTGGCAATGCGGAAGGTTCCGGCACTGTCACCATCCAGCGTCCGATCGGTATAATCGAGGGCGAAAATAGTCATAGAACCACCGGCCTGCTCGAAGGCCCACCAGAAGAATATGATGAAAAAACTGAAGACGATAATGGACCAAACCCGGTCCCGCTCAATCTTAAGCAGTGATTTATCCGAAACAATCCAGCCAACGAAGGCTACCACCGAACCAATGATAATCGGTGGCATGAACTGGCGGCTGAAGGTCTGCAGCGCGTTTACCTGAGGGTCCATGAAGGAAATAATGAGACCATAAACCACGGCGGCAATCACCGTGCCGATGATGGCCCAACGAATGGCGCGAGGTCCTTCCTGACCGTCTCCCTGAGAAATTTTGGGTAGGTCGAGCTCTTCAGCTTCCGCTAGACCTCCTTCCTGGCTACCAGAACCGGTACTTGCGTCGTATGCCGCAAGCTCGCTAGGAGCAAGACCAATACGGCCGAAGATGCCCTGCGCAAAATAGAACTGGATAAGACCAATCAACATGAAGATGCCCGCAAGACCGAAGCCCCAGCTGTAGCCCCAGTCAGCACTCTCGCCGTAGTAGCTACACAGCATGATACCAAGGAAGGCTCCAGCGTTGATGCCCATGTAGAAGATGGTGTAAGCACCGTCCTTTAGCTCAGGCTCCTTGTCGTAAAGTTGGCCGACAATGGAAGAAATGTTCGGCTTGAAGAGTCCGTTACCAATGATCAGCAAGGCAAGACCGAGGTAAAAGGACCAGTCGACCTCCATCGCCATGGCCGCATGGCCTAGGGTCATGATGAGCGCACCCGCCAGGACTGCCTTCCGGTAACCGAGAAACTTGTCGGCCAGAATACCGCCAATCATGGGGGTAAAGTAGACAAGACCAGTGTAGATTCCGTAGAGGGCAAGGGCATCAGCACGGTCCCAAGGGCTGTCGCCAAAAGCGACTTTCACCAGGAAGACCACGAGCAAAACCCGCATACCGTAATAACTGAAGCGTTCCCACATCTCCGTGAAGAAGAGAACGAAAAGTGCGGGCTTTTGCCCGAAAATATTGCCCTTCATGTCTGGAAGGGAAGAAGAAGTTGTGTCCATAATCCGTGTTTAGTCGCGCTAAAGAAACGAATTTTAGACGAAGCAACCGCTTTTCTACAACGGGCAAGCCGTTATTTATTTGTTAGCGCCTGCTAATTGTCTGCGTTCGAACACTTTCCGGAGGCTAGCACCAAACCAACCCCCCAGGCCAGCGGTAAGGCCGCCCCAGATGGCTGTAGCTACCACCAGACCCCAGCCGTTGCCCACGCCAAAGGTAACCGCAAGCCGGTCCGTCAGACGTCCTTCGGAGTCGAGGTGGAGGAAGCCGGTGTAGATGCCCAGCACCAGTATTCCCGCTATGAAAGCCAACCAGAAGCCATTGCGTCGCCAGACTGGGAAGAGTAGGGCGAGGGCTGCCGCAGTTACGGCGGGTGCCCACCAAGCTGCGCCGGTATAGAGACAAAGGATGGAGGCGAGGATTACGGTTAGGAGGTAGAAGAATCTGTACATAAGTCTTTTGGTGGTTTTACCTGGTCGAAGCTCACTCCGTGAGCGATCTTCTGATGCGCTCTCCGAGCACGGGTTTTTAACGCTAGAACCGAAGGCTCTTGAATCCAGCTGTTACCGCCGAATAAGCCGACGCGTACCAGTCCGCCCGTCTCTAGTAATAACACGCACAAGGTAAACACCCGCAGGAAGCCCACCAAGGTTTAGTTCAGTAGCATTGCCTGAAGTATTGGCAGTAGAGCTAACCTTTCTTCCGGTAAGGTCAAACAACTGAACCTCCCGCGGCCGCAGTCCGTCGGACCAGCGAACGGTGGCAAAGTCAGCAGCCGGATTGGGGAAGATTAACCAATCCGCAGCCTCCAACCGCTCGTTCGGTGTATCCGTGCAAACATTGTCGAAGACGAAGGCCTGGAATGTCCCCGCAACATTGTCGCAAATACTAGCGATCTCGATGTCGTTGCTGCCGCAAAGGTTAGCGCCATCGACGCTCACGCGGGTAGTATCGGTGCTCACTTCAGCCCAGGCGTCCATACTGCCGGTTGGGCGGTAACGGATGCGGTAGCTGCCGCCGGGAGCCGCACTGGCAGGCCAGGTAAATACCGTGCGGTCCGCTTCTGAAGCATAGCTCGCCGTCAGGGCGCGGGGTGGTGGGCAGCCTTCCGCATCAGCGATGTTGATGCAGTAGTCTTCCACCTCGCCGAAGCCAGTGATGGCTGGGCAAGCACCGCCGCGTACGCCTCGGAACTGCATCATTACGCGCATTCGGGTCAGCAGCAGGTCGGCGTCTTCGGGGATGGTAATTAGGCCGACTACGGGTTCACCGGTAACTGACTCTATCTCAAGGGCGATCTCGGAGGAGCTGAAGCGACCGTTCTGGTCCCAGTCCACATAAATACGAAATTCTTCTTCTTCAGTATCGTCAGCTGCCGAAGCAGGTGTGAGGGTGACGGGGTAGACCCCACCGCGCACGAAGGCCCGCTCCGTCAGCTTACCAAAGCTGGTATACCCTTCCGGTTCCGGACCGCTTTCGTTAGTCACGATGTCTCCGATGTTGACGGCACCGATCCATTCCGTTCCGTTGTCAAAATTTTCGGGAACGCAGTAATTTGTCTCTTCGCAGGAGCCACAACCGAAACTCAGAATGGTTACCCGCTGCTCAAAGTCGGTCTGGAAAGTATCACAGTCGGTCTGGAACTCAAGCTCGTACTCGGTGCAGGGGTCGATATTTCCGGCTATAGCGATGGTGCCGTTGTTGGACGTTCGGGTGAGCCAGTTTTCTTCACCGAGCTTACGGTAGCGGAGGCGGTAGAAACGACCGGCCAGTAGTTCGGTGTAATTGGCGACGAAGATTTGTCCCGGCCCGGCCTCGATGGTCAGGTCTTCGGGGATGACGCAGCAGCCGTCGGTGGCTACGGCCAGGGTTTCGGTTTCTACGCCTGAAGGTCCGCAGTTACCGACTAGCTGGAAGTCATAGCTCGTACAGGCGGTGAGGTTTGTGAGTTCGACGGGAGAGGTTGGGGTAGAGATGGTCGTCCATTCTTCAATTCCAGTGGGCCGGTAACGCAGGTCGACGGCATCTAGGGAGGCGACGGCCCGCCAACTGGCGGTGAGTTGATTGGCCGAGCCGGGAGGCGGAGCGACGGTAAAACTGGTTGGTGCCAGGCAGGCGTCGCAGGCGGTCATCAGGTCGGTCATCGCCGCACCGACGTCGAGGCGGCCACCGGTAACGGTGATGTTGTTCAGGCTTTCGTTGGGGGCAACGTTATTTAAGAGCGCGGCGGCAACCCGACGGGCGGCAGCGGCAGGGTCGGATACCAGCAGCTCACCGAAGTTGGCACAGGGGGCAGAGTAGAGCAGCGCGATGGCTCCGGCCACGGACGGCGCTGCGGCGGAGGTGCCGCCGAAATAGCCGTAGTTGTTCCCAATTTCGGTCGTAAAGGTTTCTGCTCCGAAGGCACCTAAATCGATGGTCGTGAGGCCGAAACCTGCGTTGCGGACTTTTTCGTTGCTGGTGTTGAGGTTGGTGACGGCGATTAGATAGTCCGACGGGCAGGCGGTGGGCAGGTCGCCGTCTACGTCTACGTCTACATCGTTATTGGCCGTTGCGCCGGCGCTGAGGATGCCCGCTTCGCCGAGGCGATCGTAGAGGTCACACCAGATCGGCGCATCGTCCGGGTCCCCGAAGTCGCGGCCCCAGCTGGCGTTGGTAGCTACGACGTACGCACCTTCCGTACCGTTGGTCTCATCGTAACGCTGGCGGCTTTCAAGAACGTAGCTGTAGGCTTCGATGACTTCGCTTTCGAAACTGATGAAGTTGTTCTTTACGATCATCAGCTTCACGTTCCAGTTCATTCCTGCTACGCCGACTTCGTTGTTGCCTTTGGCACCGACTAGACCAGCGACTGAGGTGCCGTGACCGTCGAATTCTCCAGCTTCGATATTGCTGGTGTCTTCGGCTGTATTCCAGCCGAGGTAGTCGTCGATGTAGCCATTGTTGTCGTCGTCAATCTGGTTGTTGGGGATTTCGTCGCGGTTGATCCAGAGGTTGGGGGCGAGGTCTTCGTGATCGGTGTCGATGCCATCGTCGAGGATAGCGACAACGATGGTGTCGCCGTTGATGGTGACGCCACCGGTGGTGACGTCCCAGGCGGGTTCCACGTTATGGTCTGCTCCGACGACGCCGTTAAGCTGGCCTATATTGACGTTGTGCCACTGTTCGTCGTAACGCTGGTCGTTGGGTGTTGCCCGGCGTTTGATGAAGTGGTTGCGCTGAAGGTGGACAACGGCGGGGCTGGGCCAGTACTTCCGGCGGAGATCTGCTTCGGGGTGGAGGTTGAAATCGTAGGTCAGTAGCCAGGTGTTCAGGCTCCGGCCGAGAGGCCGGAATGCGGTTAGTTCGGGCACTGCCGTTAACCAGTTCTTTGCATCTACGTCCGCGCCCAACTGAACGATCAGCTCGCCCTGGCGGTGGTCAAGCTGCTGAGCGGATGAAGTAAAGGAGAAAAGGAAAAGGACTAAAAAGAGTAGAATAGAGCGCATGAGGTCGTATTGATTGCGAAAAGTACGACGATTACGCCGCGGATAGCAGGTGTAGTGCGTTGGGCTTTGTGTTTATGACGACTTAACGGTGGATCGCTGTCTGCGGCAAGATATTTGAACCGCGAATTTGCCAACGTGCATTCGTGTAGATCTGCGATTCTACTTAGCCACCCGCCGCCAAGCAAGTCGGATAACGATAAGAAGCGCTGCGAAAACACCCAGTAACCACTGCATTGGTAGCCGCGTAAAGGTGTAAATGCGAACCCGGTCTATGAACCACATAATGACGAGCGCCGCCGAGATCATGATGACCAGCCCGGAGAGCCGGCTGAAGCCCGGAAGGGACTCGATTCGTACCTGCCGCTTCACGATGAAGAAGGTCAGTAGCATACTGGCGACCGGTAAAACCTGCAGCATGATGTTGGTGTCCAGAACACTACCCCGCTCGAAAAGCCATTGGTAGACCGTGTAAGCAACGGAAAGGATCGCCGGTACGGCAACTAGATACACCAGGGTGGAGTAGAGGTAGTTCCACGGCGGTAGGTGCCCTTCCTCGCGCTCCATCCATCCGGCCAGCAGGGCAGCAAAGGGAATGAGGCCGAAATAAAATAGGACGTTGGTGGGGTGATCCAGCGCGTACTGGAAGAAATCGTTGATGGTCATTGGGCGAAGATAGAAGTTAGAAGCTAGAAATTAGGGAACTAGAAGCTAGGAGCTAGAGTACACGATAGGGGCTTACTACTAGTTTCTAATTTCTAACTTCTAAGCTTCTAGCGCTTAATTTCTAGCTCCCAGCTTCTAGTTTCTATAAACCCGTGACGTTTGCTAAAAAAAACTGCCCCACCTTTGCGGACTGTTTAATCCGTCAGACCAGTAATTTATGTCTAAGACAACGTCCGTTCTCTACGAATTTATTTGGTGGGCCTTCACCCTCGTCCTCGCAGGCTTGGTGTTGCTGCCGATCTATAGCCAGCTATCAGGTTTTCCCTATTTCGTTTCAAACTTCATTTTCGTAGTAGTAGCCATCACACTGACCCGCTACTTGTTTTTTCTGGACATCTCCTGGCTGCGCGATCACCTGGTGGTGCAAGCTACCTTTAGCATTTTGCTCCTCCCACTGGTTTTCTGGATGGTGCAAAGCTTGAACGGATTTATTACTTTCTTTGACGAGCAGGGGCCGGATGTGCTCGTCAAACACCTTGATAAAGATCTCGGCGAAATCCTGAATAGTTATCTGAAAACTGAATACCGATTCTTCGGCATATGGGCCGTTATCGCGTCTTTAATCATGCCGCTTCGCTTGCTGTACAACGTTTGGAAACGGTACGGGGCGGGGGTGCGGAAGCTTTAGACCGTTCGTCTCCGGCTACCTTTACGGTCCTTTTGGGCGCGGACGCAGGTGCAGTGAGATGTTAAAGGAGAAATGCTGCGC
>JAPKCQ010000247.1 GCA_026421165.1 Lewinella sp.
AGACGCTTCGCTTTCAGACGCTTCGCTTTCAGACGCTTCGCTTTCAGACGCTTCGCTTTTAGACGCTTCGCTTTTAGACGCTTCGCTTTTAGACGCTTCGCTTTTAGAGTATACCGCAAGTCGGTGGTGCCGGAGCCATGCGGTAGCCTAAAAGCGAAGCGTCTAAAAGGCGAAGCCGTCTAAAAGCGCGTAGCGCGTCTAAAAGGCCGAAGGCCGTCTAAAAGGCGAAGCCGCCTAACCCACGTTACCAAAAACCTGCAATTGCGTAAGGTCGGGCGCAGGTTTACCTCCTTCATCCTCCAGCGTAATGGCAAATGCCGCAACGCCGGTTAGGTGGCTTACTTTAAGGATGACATCGCCAGCAAAATTAGTCGCCAAAACGCCTAAATCTTTAGGGCCATCGGCATCAATCGCCCAAAGTTGGTATTGTTTGCCGGTTGGGGGCGGGGGGAGGTTTGTAGCTTTGAAGAGCGTCGTCTGCGTTGCCGGATTATAGAATACGATGGCGCTTTTGTCGGGGGCATTATCCGTGCCAGCAAGGATGACATCCTGGGTGGCGGGGCTGGTAAGGACGTTGATAAACTGCTGCGTGGACTGCAAAATTTTCTGACTTTCGTCACAGTCCTTATCTAGTTTGTCAAACTGGCTTTGGAGGGCCATTAGCTCCCCTTCTTGGTTTTCTGCCTGGCTGTAAAAGTAGAGCAGGCCAAGGACCGCACCGACTACCAAGATCCATGGAGTAAAGGAAGCCATTACGCCACGGCTAATCTTTTCGGCTGGAATTGTTGGAGATTTGTCTACTGGCGTATCAGAACCAGTAGATGAGCGGGTCCCGGTAAGGAGCCGGGCTAGGATATCCGGATTAACCTCCGGTGCGTCGGTCATCGCAAAGCCTTCTAGTGAAAGCTCAATCTGGCCTAGCTCAGCCTTAATCTCTGGGTACTCGGCAGCCATAGCCTCTACCTCCCGCATCTCTGCGGGTTCAAGGCGGTCCAGAACGTACAGTTCTAGTATGCCGGAGGTTATGTATTGCTCAATATTCAAAGCTTAGAAGGATAGGTTAGATAGAAAATAAAATAACGTTAACCATACCATTTCGGTTTGCAACAGTTTACGAAGTTGCATAATGGCACGGCGGGCTCGGGTCTTGACCGTTCCCAGAGGAACGCCCAATTCTTTGGCCGCCTCGGATTGAGTATAATCTTGAAGGTAAAGTAGATTGATAATGGGACGATGGTCCTCATCTAGCTTTTCTAACAATGAACTAACGCCGATATAATCAACGGAAGGGGTCTGACTCAATTCCTTGCGTCTACTTACGACTTCATCGATCTCATTGGTTTTACTGGATTTGCGATAGTTTTTAGAACGGGCTCTATCGATGGCTGCATTTCGTGCTATCCTGGCCATCCAGGTGAAGAACCTACTTTTGCCAGCATCGTAGCTGTCAATGTTGTTCCATACCTTGAGTAGCGCATCGTGCAATATTTCTTCGGCTTCTTCTTTTTGAGGGATGATGGACTGGATTATTGTCATCAAAGCACCGGAATAAAACTGAAAGAGCTGGCGCATACCTTCCTCATCCTGCTGTTGTAGCAGACGAACTACAATGTCCTGTCTTTCGTTTGATTTGGTAAGCTTCATTCAGTTTCGTGCAACTTCTGATTTGTTTTCAGAACGTGACTTTGAACGTCCGTACGGGCAAACATAGTCAAAAAGGGCAAATAAACTTCCGGTTTTCAATGAATCCACTTAAATTAACCAAGTAACTTGCCGCGTCTAAAGCGTTATCCCAATGAAATATCTTCTTACCGGCTTCGGAATAGGCATCGTTGTTCTTATTGGCTGGTTGGTACTGCTGAACACTGAGCGTGTTGAAACAAATCCAGCGCAGGTTTCTACTCAGGAGGCTCGCTCTGCTGATGAAATCCAATTACCCCAACGCGTGCGGGGTGTTGACCTCGCCGGCCCTTTTTCCTTCGCTGGAGAAAATATCCCGGTAGAGAATTTCGACGTTAAGGAGCGACTGGACCAGGAGCTACTCCGCAACGCTTACTTCCACCGCAACACCATCATGTTGCTCAAGCGGCAGACGCGTTTCTTTCCTACCATCGAGCGCATCCTTGTCGAAGAAGGCGTGCCCGACGACCTGAAGTACCTCGCCGTTGCGGAAAGTGGCCTTTCCAACGCCACCAGCGCTGCCGGCGCCAAAGGCGTCTGGCAGTTCACGGCACCTACCGGTAAAGGCTTCGGCCTGGAGATCAATGGTGAAGTAGATGAACGCTACCACCTCGAAAAAGCCACCCGCGCCGCCTGCAAGTACTTAAAGACTTACCATAAGATTTATAAGGACTGGCGCTGGGTCGCCGCTGCCTATAACATGGGTGGCCCTAACGTTAATAAATGGAAAAGTAAGCAGCAGGCTGAAACCGTTTTCGACCTCGATATCAACAGCGAAACGATGGCTTACGTATTTCGCATCGTCGCACTGAAGACGATTCTGAAGGATCCCGCTACATTTGGTTACGAGATCTCTCCGGAGGAGCATTATCCGGCGCTTGATGATTTTAAACTGGTGACGATTTCTAAAAGTATCCCTAATCTCGCCGACTTTGCTACGGCACAGGGCATTACTTACCGGATGCTGAAGGTGTACAATCCCTGGCTTATAAGTGGTGTGCTTACCGTCTCTGATAAGAATAGTTATGAAGTGAAGATCCCGGTTTGAAAAACTACCGCCGCTTAGCCTCCCGAACCATTTCCTTAACCGCCTCCCGCAGCTTTACCGCGTCGTAAACGATACCATCCTTGATGGTGTACAGAATGCCCTTAGTGGTCGTCACTTCGCCATCTTCATCAAGGCGGGTTGCACCGGTACCGTAGAGCACTTTGAGGTCTGCCAGTGGATTTTCGCCCACAATCACGATATCAGCAAGTTTGCCGGGTTCGATGGTCCCGATCTCATTGTCCATCCCCAGTGCTTCTGCACCGTAAAGCGTTGCAGAGCGGATGACTTCCAGTGGGTGGAAGCCGGCTTCGCGCAGTAATTCCAGTTCGCGGATGTAGCCGAAACCGTAAGTCTGGTAAATGTAGCCGGAGTCGGAGCCCGCCGTCACGCGGCCGCCCCGGTTCTTGTATTCGGTGATGAAGGCCATCCAGAGCTGGTAGTTTTTCTTCCATGCCACTTCCTGCTCGGTGCCCCATTTATGCCAGTAGCTGCCGTGGCTGATGCGGCTGGGCTGGAAAAACTGCCAGAGGCTGGGCAGGGTGAACTCATCGTGCCAGTCGGCGTTGCGCGCGCGCATCACGTCACGGTTGGCATCGTAGATGTTGAAGGTGGGGTTGATGGTGAAGTCGAGTGCCAGTAGCTCGTTCATCACGTCGTTCCACTTTTTGGAACCGGGCTTGGCGGCCTGAGCCCAGAGGCGGCCAGCCTCGCCGAAGCGGTCCTGCTCGTTCTGGTAGTTGTAATCGACGGGGTAATCCTGCACAGTGCGGTCTTCGAACATGGCTTCGGGCAGGCCGTACCAGTGTTCCATGGAGGTAAGTCCGGCACGGGCAGACTTGAGTACGTTCCAGCGGCCAACGTCCATTTGGGCGTGGTGGCAGGCGCTGCGCAGACCGATTTCCTTATTGGTCTCCAGGGCGGCTTGCATCAGCATCGGGCTCGCGCCGAAGAGCTTAATACCGTCGGCACCCTTCGCTTTATTCGCTTTGATCCATTCTTTCACCTGCTCCGGTGAAGTGAAGGGTTCCTCGCGGCCCATCCCGAAACCGGTGTAGGCGCGGATGCGGGGGGAGGCGATTTCGTTGCTGGCGGCGCGTTTTTTGTGGTCCAGCGTCCAGTCTAGCCCGTTAAAGCTGCCGGGTTCGCGGATAGTGGTGATGCCGTGTCCAAGCCAGAGCTTCAGCACGTAATCGGCGGTGGTTCCCTGGGCGCGGCCGCCCATGTGGCCGTGCATGTCCACAAATCCGGGCATGGCGTACATGCCGCTGCAGTCGATTTCTTTGCCACCTGCTTTCAGTTTCGGACGGCTTTTTTCGTTGATCTTCACGCCGGGGACGCCGACGGTGTTGGCACTCACGATCTTATTGCCTTCAATCACGATATCGACCGGCCCGGTGGGTGGGGCGCAGTTGCCGTTGATTAGGATCAGACCGCGGAGAATTAACTGGGTGTGGGGGCCGTCTCCGAAGTCAGTGCCGCGATCAGCCGCTTTTTCTGTTTGGGCGAGGACGCAGGTGCAAAGTAGGAGTAGGAAGCAGAGTAGGGGAGTGCGCATTAGTCGTGAGGGCTTTGTTTATGGAGTGCTAATGTACGTAATGCTACTCTTTTGGGACTTGCTTTCTCACCATTGACTCAGGGCCATCGTAAGTTCCACTATTCGCGATGGGCTGAGCGAAGCCGACGGCCTACGATACTTTACTGTTCAAAGGCATACTGAATAACATTGGCGCCCATCTGTAGCGCTGCCTGCCGGATTTCCGGCGGGTCGTTGTGGACGGACTCATCCTCCCAGCCATCACCCAAGTCACACTGATAAGAGTAGTATACCACCAGCCGGTTTTCGTAAAAAATACCGTAACCGACGGGCGCTTCGCCGTCGTGCTCATGAATTTTGGGCAGGCCGTTATTGAACTCGAAGGTTTGGTGGTAGATGGGGTGGCTATAGGGTAGTTCTACCAGCGCGAGGTCGGGGAAAACTTGTTCTAACGCGAGCCGGACGTAAGGGTCCATCCCATAATTATCGTCGATATGCAAGAAACCTCCGCCGACAAGGTAATTGCGCAGGTTCTCAGCCTCTGCCGCGCTGAATACCACGTTACCATGGCCGGTCATGTGGACCCAGGGGTAGTTGTATAATTCGGCGCTGCCGACTTCAACCGTACCGTAATCCGTGGTGAAACTAGTACCGAGCTGGTCGTTACAGAAAGCGGCCAGGTTCGGGAGCGCTGTCGGGTTGGAGTACCAATCTCCGCCACCATTGTACTTCAGTAACCCTAATCGTAAAGTAGAGGAAGGGGGTTCAGCTGCAGAGAGACAAAGTAGTGAAGAGATGGCTAGGAAAGTAAATAGCTTTTTCATAAATAATCTTTGTCCGGATAATACCGGAAAGGGGAGGAGCTTACCAGTTCAATTGTTCAATGGTATGAACTGCAGCGATGGCAGCGGTTTCAGTACGTAAACGGTTCGGACCGAGGCTAACGTATTCGTAATCGAAAGACCGCGCCAGTTCGGCCTCGGCGGGGCTGAAACCGCCCTCAGGGCCGATGGCAATAGCTACGGAGTTACCCTTGGCGCAAGTATCCCGAAGGAGTGGGGTAGTGTCCCCTCCGAGGTAGGCCAGGTAGCGGACGTTGTTCATACCCGTTTGCGCGAGGGCATCTTCGAACGGTAGTAGTTCTCCGAGTTTAGGTTTCCAGGCCCGCAGGCTCTGCTTCATTGCCGCTTCCAAAACCCGTTCTAGGCGATCGGTACGAATGCGTTTGCGTTCGGAGTGTTCGGTGAGTATGGGTTGGATCGAATCAACGCCAATTTCAGTGGCCTTTTCGAGAATCCACTCAAAGCGGTCAATGTTTTTTGTTGGAGCAACGAAGAGTACCAGTTTGTGTTCCGCGCGTTGCTTGGGCTTACGGACCAGCGTCACGTCGAGTAAACACTCCCGTTTGGAGATCGCTGCGACTTTTGCGGTGAACCAGCTGCCCCGACCGTTTACCAGGTCGAGGTGATCGCCTACTTTTTTTCTGAGAACCTGAAAGGCATGTTTGGCCTCGGCTTCACGAAGCCGGTGGGGTCCCGGTTGCAGGTCGGGGTCGTAGAATAATTGCACAGGAAAAATGTCTGAACATTAAAGGAGGATGAAAGCGGTTTCAACGAACCAAAAGACCAATGAACTAATTTACCGCTACGACTCCGGCAATTTCCGGCAGCCTGCGCTTCAGTGTCTCTTCTACGCCAGCCTTCATCGTCATGGCGGTCATGGAGCAACCATTGCAGGCGCCGAGCCATTTAATCTCTACGATTTTTCCGTCGGAGATGTTGAGCACTTCGATGTCACCTCCGTCGATGGCCAGGTGAGGGCGCACGTCGTTTAGGGCAATGTCTACTTTGGAGATCCAGTCTTGTTTTTCGTCCGGCGTCATGGGGAGATTTTATTCAATATAAAGGTAACGCTTTAAACCGAGCGCGGGTTTAAGTTTGTAGCGAGTAGGTATTTGCGGGAGTATTATCTACTACATCCTATTCACTCTACAATAAAACGATACCCAACTCCTCGCAGCGTAATAATTCTGACCCGTGGGTCGTCTTCTAGCATGACGCGAAGTTTACGAACATACACATCTAGGTTTCGGGAGTTGAAGAATCCGTCGTCGTGCCAGAGCTCAAGTAGTATGCGTTTACGGTCGATAACGGTCTGGCCCTGAGCGCGTACGAATAGCCTTAGCAACTCAGCTTCCCGGTGGCTCAGTTCGTGCGTTTTCTCGTCATGGAGATGGAGGCGTAGGTTGGGGTAGTCGAAGGTGAAGAAGCCAAATTCGTAGGTTTCAGAGGGCGCAGCCGCAGGTGCAAAGTCGGTTGAAGGCACCGTCATCTCGCGGAGGGAAACCAGGTTTTTCATCCTGACGAGTAATTCTTCCATGCTGAAGGGTTTGCGAACATAATCGTTGCCACCCGCATCGAAGCCAGCCAGTACGTCTTTGGCCTGGGCTCTCGCAGTGAGGTAGAGGATGGGTAAGCGTGGGAATTGCTGGTGTAGGCGTTTTCCGATGGTGAAACCGTCTTCGCCGGGCATCTGAACGTCGAGTACCGCTATGTCGTAGTCTTCCGGAGCACTGAGCGCTCTTGCTGCGCTTTTGCCGTCGGTGAACCAGTCTATATCGCAACCACGACTTTCGAGAGATTCTTTTATTATGCGAGCTAGTAGGAGTTCGTCTTCTAAGTATAGTACTTTCATTGAGGTTGAGTTTTTCATTGGCCGAGGAGCTGTTGGTCGAGGAGCTGCGCTCCGAGCGGTA
>JAPKCQ010000248.1 GCA_026421165.1 Lewinella sp.
TCACCGGGCTGGTTTGCTCAAGTAGCCTGCAATCCGCAGCACGAGTAGCCATAACGGATTCGATGAACTTGAAACTCTCCGGCGTTTCTCCGCTGTGGGGCATCGTTTCGCTCGGGACAATATCGGGTGTGCAGACGTTAGCCATAACTTCTTCCTCCGCCAATTCTTCTTTCGTTTCGACGGTTAAGGCCTCGTCTATTTTTAAGACTTCCAGCGAGGTGGTATCTTGAGGGCCACAGGCGCAAAACAGGTATAAGAAGAGCAAAAAATTATGCGTAAGAAGAATACTTTTCTAGCATTAGAACCACAGGTATTGGCTTTTGTACGGGATTCCGCGCTGCTGAAAAACTAATCCGCTCCACCATTGTCTTCTACTCAAGATAACCTTCATCTATGATCGACCTCCCCGTAGCCCTTTCTAAGAGTGAACGCAAACGTAAGCCCGACTGGCTGCGCGTAAAACTCCCCATTGGCCCCGAGTACAAGAAAGTACGCGCAATAGTGGACGAGTACAAATTGAACACCATCTGCCAAAGCGGCAACTGCCCCAATATGGGAGAATGTTGGGGTGCCGGCACGGCCACTTTCATGATTCTAGGTAACACCTGTACCCGTTCCTGTAGCTTCTGCGCGGTAAAAACTGGCCGCCCAGCGGAGTACGATACCGACGAGCCCCGCCGCGTAGCTGAAGCCATCGAACTAATGCAGGTAAAACACGCGGTTCTTACCTCCGTAAACCGCGACGAACTAAAAGACCGCGGCGCCGAAATCTGGTACCAAACGGTCACCCAGATCAAGCAGCGCGTTCCCCAAACCACCATTGAGACCCTCATCCCCGACGTACGCGGCAACTGGGACGCCCTCTACCGCATGGTCGACGCCGGACAGGAAGTCGTGAGCCATAATATGGAAACCGTTCGGGAGCTTTACCGCAAAGTCCGCCCTCAGGGTAAATACGATCGCAGCCTCGAAGAACTCCGCCGCATCAAAGAATTTGGTAAGCGGACAAAGACCGGCTTCATGGTCGGCCTCGGCGAAACCGAAGAACAAGTCGAGAAAATCCTGGATGATCTCATTGAAGTCGGAGTAGACGTCGTCACCATTGGCCAGTACCTGCAACCAACCGCTATGCACCTGGCCGTTGAGTCCTTCGTTACGCCCGATACCTTCGCGCATTATAAGGCGATGGGGCTTGAGAAAGGCTTTAGCTATGTGGAGAGTGGGCCGCTGGTGCGTAGTTCTTACCATGCTGAAAGGCATCTTTAGACGGCTTAGCCTTTTAGGCTACCGCACGGCTGTTTCAACCTGAGTAATCGTAAAAGTGTTTAGTTCCCTTTGGGGCTACCATCTTTTTTGGCGCACAGAGCCGCCGTGTTTAGAGCGCAAAACGCTTTTATTGCACTAGTTTGGCAAAGCCCAACTAGGCGACTAACGCCTAATATGTATTATCTTACCCTCGTTACCCCTAAAAGGCCGAAGGCCGTCTAAAAGCGCGAAGCGCGCCTAAAAGGCCGAAGACCGTCTACTTTACTGATCCAAATACATCCCCTTGAACCGTTTTCTTTCTCTCCTGTTTGCCGTAGTTTTCTGCGGCAGTCTTCAGGCCCAACCCTTTACGGGAGATAGCCTCTATTACCTCCGTCCGCTGGACACGATGGAGGTTTACAACGACGTCTCTTCCGCTCAGATTCTCTTCGATCATTTCATTGCTCCGGGGCAAACGCTGTTTGGTATTTCGCAATTTTACGGCCTTAGCCTTGATGATGTCTATCACCTCAATCCGCAATTACGGATAAAATATGAGCCGGGAAACAAAGTGCGTATTGCTATTCCCCGCCAGATGATACGGGCGGTTCCTGCTTCGGATAGTATGGCCTGGTTCGTCCCGGTCAATTACCGGATGGACAAGGGTGAAACACTCTTCGGGCTCTACAAACGCACCCTTCAGTTGCCCAACGACGAGCAGCTCCGTGCGCTTAACCCGGACTTAGAGCCGACCCGCATGAGTGCCAATCAGGTACTCGCCATTGGGTACATGAAACTGGACGGTATTCCGAAGGATTTACAAGGAGAGATTGAAGACCAGTACGTGCGTCAGAACCGCGGCCTGCGAGAACTCTGGCAGGTAAGGACCGAGGGTAAAAAGGTGGTTAGCCAGAACGGCAAGGCGGCCTGGACGAAGAAGGGTGACCATAGTAAATGGATGGTTTTGCACCGTACCGCCCCCATCAACAGTCTTATCGAAATCGAGGATCCGCGCAGCCGCAAAACCATCTACGCCCGCGTAGTCGCACGTATTCCCGATCAGGTTACGGATCGTAATGTGATTGTGATTGTTAGTCCGTTGCTCGTCAAGGCATTTGGAGTTAGGGACACACATTTTTATGTTCGGACTAGGCACTTTTAGGGCGCGGCCGCAGGTGCAATAAACGTTTGAAGGCAATCTGTGTACCAGCCGAGGGCGGTGATCGTCCATAGGTCCTGAACCTTCTCTGCACCTGCGTTCGCGCCGTATAAAACTTTGTCCGCTGTTTATTAGCTTCACCCAGCACACTGTAGGGTGCCCCAAGAAACGCCACGGTACCCGGAATTAGCCCCATTAAGGAACGCCGTACGAATAATTCATGGCGTCCCTAAGGAAGTTAATCAACAACAACCAACCGAGAAACCTGAACCCCAACGGCAGAAGACAACATAAACTGATAAACACCCGTAGGCAACCCGGCAATAGAGTACTTACCCTCAGCCGTCGACGTCCAATTACGAACACTACGCCCCCTACTATCGAACAACTCAAGCCGTTCTGGACCGAAGCCTCCTCCGATGGTCGCTACGTTGATCCACTTCGTCGCGGGGTTCGGGAAAACCCGCCACTCTTTTACCGCAACGAACGAACGGTCACTGGTCGGCAACTCAATCGTCCTTTGTAGATCGGTAAAACTGGCGATCAGAACGGAGTCGGTATCTTCGAAGGAAAATTCAGTAGGGTTTTCCGTAAAGGAAACCGCCAGTTCCTGTCCTACTTCACCGGTTACGGTAAAGTGAACACGGAATAACAGTGACGAATCAGCAAGGCTTACCGGAAGAGCAGCAAACCACAGCCAGGCCAGGCGTCCGCTGGCAGCACTGACCGTAGAGAAGTTCTCGTCGTTTAGCTCCAGCTCCTCGTTCAAGTTACTGAGGCTATCAAAACGCAATTGGTTATTGTCCCACCCTAGAGAAAATTGGGCAGCTAGTAAATTAGCAAAATCACTGGCCCGTACGTCTACCTGATAAGCCTGGTTCCGGATTGGTACCCCGCTACTCAATTCAAACGACAGATCAGACAAGGACTTGGCTACCCAGTCGGTTGCGCCACCATTTAAGTTCTCGGGGTCAGCACTGTCTCCAATGTCTCCCATTTTCATCCCCATAAAGTCCTGTGCGCTTAGCTCAACACTGCTCGCCGTGAAGTTTAAACCGTCAGGATAAGAGGGATCATGCGGTGAATCAGGGTCTGGGAAGTTGTAAGCCAGCGGCACGAATCCCCAGGAACTAACGTCCTCAAAAGAGGTTAACTCACGAAAGATCAACTGGCGGATTGCAGAAATATCCCCCTCTGTTATTTGACCAAGGCTACTCACGTCCGCAGCAATTCGTTTGTAGGGTGTTGCCAGCTCGGGGCTCTGAGATAAGTGCTGAAGAACCCGGCTCAGGTCACCCGAAGTAACACCGTTTTGGTAATTGGTGTCCTTTACCGTAACCACCTTATAGCTTCGCTCCGGCCGAAGCCCGGTGAAGATGTATTCGCCAGTGGCGTCTGTTGTCAAGCTCTGAATATTAAGACCATTATACTCCAGTAAAACGATAACCTCGCCCACGCCAGCACCATCTTCTCTCCGGACACGTCCGCTAATACTTCCCGTGGAAAGACACAGCTTGTAACTACCGTCAATCATCCCTAGTAAACCAGCCTGTTCATCGATGTACTCAAAGCCTGATACCGTAGGGAAGTCCGAGAAGACGACCGCTCCGGTTCCAGTTTCATTACCCGTAAGTTCTATGTCCACCATACCAATCACCGTCTCGTCAGCAATAGTTGCGCTCAGAGTATCCGTCCTGATCCAGGTTACGGCTAGCGTTGAGTCGTTCAACACAAAACCTGTTTCTATACCATCCTCGTTCTGGAACCTAAGTCTCTTGAATCTTCCGTAACGCGGCATCGGCAGACTGAGCGAAAATTGAAAGGAGGTGATGTCTCTAAAGTTTTGAACGCTCAGCGGCACACTGACTGTTTCTCCAGGTGCAGCACACTGCGGGGGAGCTCCCAGTTCCACAACCAGGTTGTTTGCCGGGTCACGAATCACTACTTCCCGACAAATTTGCTGAGGGCCACAAGAATTAGTAACCGTAAGGCAAATAAGGTAGCGGCCCACAGGCAGGTTCAAGGAAGGAGGTTGAGGCAATGTACTTTGCGCTAGTTCACCGAATTCCCATAAGTAAGTTACGTCAGCATCAGGAGACTCGTTTACTACGGTTATTGTATCCAAGTTACGTTCAACCCTGAAGACGGGAACTGGCAGGTCACAACCTGGAATAGTGATCGTTCGGCAACAAGTTCTGAAGTAGCCGTTGGTAGGATCAAAATACCGTACGCATACTGTCCGACTTTCTCCGGGTGGAATCGCTACTCCTAAAACATTCTCCGTACCTGCGTCTGCGCCGTCAACTGCCCAACTGAGTTGCGTAAAGTCCTCGTCCGTAAAAATCAGTACCTCGTCTCCATCTCCCAGCTCAAAGAGAATAAGCGACCCACAAGAACTAGGAGCACAAGCGAAGAAACGAAAGCCGCAAACGCGCCAGCCACCCATAACGGGATCACGGTACCGGATACTGATGTTACGAACCCGGCAGTCTCCATCCCAGATCAGCGTTGTACTGTCACCACTACCTGGTAAAAGCTGTCCCGAATCGTCATCCGTCCAGCTAATGTCCGTTACGTTATCAGCACCGGTAAAGTTGAAGTCAATCACATTACTATCCGGAGCAAAAACATAGCTTATATCACCGCAGGCATACGGGTCGCAAACGTATAAACGCAGACCACAAACCCGCCAGCCCGTTCCATCGAAATAGCGAGCGCTGACGTTGCGGTAACGGCACTCACCGTCTAGCGGCAGAGACAGCATTCGTACGCTGCCATCCAACACAACTCCGGTATCATCGTCTTGCCAGCTGATACTAGAGGCCATTCCTCCGGCGGTCAACTCCAAGTCAAAACCTCCACTTGCCTGGTTATAAGCAAAGCTGATATCTTCACAACGGAATGGATTACAAACCCAGATCGTCCGGGTGTTCACTTTCCAGCATCCGCCGGAGAAGTAGCGGACGTAGTAGGTAATGAACCCACAAGTTGGCAGCACCATTCGGGTGATTATCCGACCGTTGCCCAAGCTGGTGCTGACTCCGTTATCGTAGAAGTACCAGTCTACCGATGTCGCCCCTTGTTCGGTAAGCTCTAACCGCAGTGTATTGCCATTATTTTCATAGCCGTAGTCTACCGCCGCCTCCGACTCACTGTCAATACAGTAGGTCCGACAGCAATAATTGAGGCAGCCGTTGCCATCGAGATAGGGGTAGCAAACGGCGTAGCTGCCCGCTGCGGGAAGGCTGAGTGTGAGGCTATCCCCACCATCCCCTTCCGGATTTCCATTTACCAGCCAAGTTTCGCCCTCAGCAACGGTGCTACTTGTGGTAAAGCGGTAGTTACCATTTTGTAACCGGTAGTAATTCTGGTTACTACAATTTTCGCTAAAGACAGGCGTATCACAGGGTTCCGGACGGCAAATTTCCTGTTCGATACAGCACAGTCGGTAACCACCAAACCCCGGATCGAAGTATCGAATACTTATGTAGCGGGTGATACAGCCTTCCTCCGGGTAGGAGAAAATAACCTCTCGCTGACCGCTACTTCCTGTGATCTCACTTCCTGAAACATCATCCTCCCAACTGATTTCCGTAGCGAGGTTACTTCCCGTAAAGCTGAAGGTATACTGCTCGCTGTTAGCGTCATTCGTTGCCGTCAGATCGTTGCATTCGTAAGGGTTACAAGCCCAGTACCTAAGGGAACAGATACTCCAACTCTCTCCGTCAAAGTACCGAATACTAATGTTGCGAGGCCCGCATATTGCTCCGGGTAATAAGGGGACACTCTGCTGTTCGGTAGATGAATTAAATGGTATTCCGCCAGCGTCATCGTCCAGCCACTGAAGACTTCCAGCAAGCCCGTCTCCGGTAAAGGTGAGATCGTACTCGTTATTTGCCCGATCATAACGGTAGCTTATGTTGCCACAAATCAGTGGGTTACAAATCCTTACCCGGCGGAACGCCACACGCGGACAACCGCTGACATCTAGGTAAGAAAAGTAGTAAGTGCGGGTAAAACAGTTTCCTGGCGCCGGGGCTGAAACGTAAGCGGTGCTTCCCGAACCGACTTCTTGTAAGTCGCCCAAGTCGTTGAAGTAATACCAAGTAACTTGGGTGATTTCTTCTACATCCAAACGTAAGCGGTAGCGTTCAGCAACTCCCTCATAGTTGAAATCAATAAGCGCTTCGTTTGAAACAACATCTATACAGTATTCTTTGCAGCAATAGTCTACGCAGCCATCTTCATCAAGGAAGGGGTAACAAATTTCGTAGGTACCAGCCTCTGGAAAGACGCAACTCAGTGTATTCTGAGTAGTGGTTGCGGGATAGCCAGCTTCTGAACTCGGCACCCGGTTGATCAGCCAATTCTCGTTTTCAGCTACCTCTCCTGCACTGGTAAAGGCATAACTGCCCAAGCCCAATCGAAAATACTCGAAGTCGTTACAATTATCTACGAAATCGTTGTCGGTGCATATTTCTGGACGGCAAACCTCCACCTCGATACAACAAATCCGAAAAACGCCCAACACGGAATCAAAGTACCGTACGCTGATGAAGCGCGTCTGGCAGCCAGTATCAGGCCAGGGTAAGGGAACGACC
>JAPKCQ010000249.1 GCA_026421165.1 Lewinella sp.
CTGCGCGGTTGCGGCAGAATGGGGTGCGGGTGGTGCTTACTCGGCCTGAGAAGCTCTCTGGGGCTGTTATCAACGAGTATTTGGAGCTTAAGCGCAGAGGCTTGGTTTAGTGCAACGGGCGAGAGTGATCCCAAGCGGTAGCGAAGAGCTTATTTTACTGCTCACTGCCGCTTGGGGCACAGCCTCTCGCCCGTTTAAAAAAGCCCCGGAAAAAAAGCATCTTCTATGTGCTCCAAAATATGTGATCCATCCTCGTGCAACAAGATCGCTACCACATCAAAGCGCACTTCCCACTGATGATCAACCTCCCGCATATAAGCCGAAGCGGCCCGCGCAATATTGCGTTCTTTGGCTGGTGTAACGGCGCCGGAGGGGTGGCCCCACTTAAGTCCACGCCGGGTTTTGACTTCCACGAAAACGAGGCAGCCGTTCTCCCTACGGGCGATGAGGTCCAGCTCTACGCGCTTGTAGCGGTAGCCGGAGGCTACGATTTCCATGCCGATGGCTTGCAGGTGAGTATGGGCCAACGCTTCACCGATTTGTCCCGTCTTCTGCTTGTCGGTCATTGGGCTAAGTTAATGGATTTAGGATTGGAGCTGAGCTGTATTTGCTTCTAACGCTAAACACTGAATCGCTAAATGATGTACCCTGCCTGACAATTTTGTCTTACCAAAATCTTAAGGGGGCAAACACAGCCTTAAAATTACCGTTATGAGTAGTAACAACAAATCAGTTATGCTAAAGCAATCTTTTTTTCTCCTTTTGTTCTGTACCCTCTCTCTCGCTGTAAACGCCCAGGGAGGAACTACCGAAGAACAAGCCAAGGATGACCTTGACTACTACGATAACACCAACGATCGTGTCCGCGACCAACGGGGAGATACTTTTGGTAGTAACCTCTGGTACGGTGCCGGCGCGCAGCTGGGGTTTTCCGGAGGTAACAATCAGAGCTTTTTCCAAATTGGCCTTTCCCCGATCGTTGGTTACAAAATCAATAACATCATCAGTGTTGGGCCGCGGGGTAGTGTTGCTTACAATAGCTTTAAGTTTGCTACTAATGTGGGCGACGTTAAAGAGAATTTTGTGACCTGGTCGGCTGGTGCGTTTGCGCGGGCGAAAGTATTTGGCCAGTTCTTCGCCCATGCAGAATACAGCCTGGTAAACGAGCGCCAGCGCAACTTTCAAACAGGTGAACTGGAAGGCATTACCCGGCCTATACCATTCTTGGGGGCGGGCATCAGCCAGGGCGGCGGCATTGGTGCGGCCGGCTTCGAGATTCTCGTTTTGTTCCGCCTTAGCGGTTCGGACCGGATCGGCGACAGCCCGTATGAGTTTCGATCAGGACTCAACTTTAACTTCTAGGTAAAACGATTTTTCGTCGTTGTAGCCGGTAGCGTTATGCGTTACCGGCTACATTTTTTTGGGGCGCAGACGCAGGTGCAGGGAACGGTTTTAAGGCGGAATCTGCCCAGGTCCGAGAGGCTAGTTCTTCTGCTCTTCCAACTTCCATTGCACCTGCGATCGCGCCTGAAAATTGATGTGCAATGAAAGAAGTATCAGAACCGCACCTGCTTGTAATTTCAATGTTCTGCTTTTATAACTTTGCTTTTGCGAATATTTAGTAGACATTTTAGGATGAAAGAACCCTTTGTTTTGCCTGCTTCGGGAGGTTCATGATAAATATTTTGTCGTTAAAAAATGCGGCTTTGCGGCTTCCCAGCGAATTTTCACTAAATTGCAGCCGCGCTGGGTGCTACAGCTTGGTTTTGTTCGATCACGAATTAAGAAGGTTTATGCGGCTATCTACTTCTCTACTCACATTGGTGTGTTTATTTTTATGCGGCTCTTTGGAGGGCCAGGTCATCCTGAAGGGAACAATCTCCGACGACGACGGTGGGGAGACCCTTATCGGAGCGAGTGTGCTCGCTAAAGGAACCACTACTGGTACCGTGACCGACTTTGATGGCAACTGGGAATTAACGGTAACCGGCTTACCAACCATCCTACAGTTCTCCTACCTCGGCTACGCCACTAAAGAAGTGGAAGTCACTTCTGCTGACCAGAACCTGAAAATTAACCTCGGCTTCGACGACGGCACGACCTTCGAGGAAGTCGTCGTCACTGGCCGCCGAATCAGTGAAAAGCAACAGCAATCTGCCCTCACGGTAGAGACCCTGGATGCCATCGCCATTAAGGAAACCCCCGCCGCCAATTTCTACGACGGCCTTGGTAGCCTGAAGGATGTGGACCTTACCGCCGCTAGCCTTGGCTTCAAGATTGTGAATACGCGTGGCTTCAACTCTACCAACCCGGTTCGTTCCCTACAAATTATTGACGGGGTGGACAACCAGAGCCCGGGCCTCAACTTCTCGCTCGGTAATTTCCTCGGTGCTTCCGAGCTGGACGTGAACCGGGTAAACCTCGTGGTTGGTGCATCATCAGCTTTTTACGGCCCGAACGCCTTCAACGGAGTTATTTCCATTGAAACCAAGGACCCTTTCCTGCAGCAGGGCCTGTCCGTGCAGGTGAAAGGCGCCGAGCGCGACCTTTTCGAAGGAGGTATTCGCTGGGCACATGCCCTCAAAAATAAGGAAGGTCGTGAGTGGTTCGCCTACAAGCTCAACCTCTTCGGTTTTCGGGCTAACGACTGGGTGGCCGACAACATCGACCCCGTTTTCGACACACCGCTGGGCCGCGATAACCCCGGCGGCTACGACGCAATAAACCGCTACGGTGACGAATTTAACCGCTCTTTCAGCTTTCCCTCCGTTAATGGCCTCGGTACCATCCGCCGCCCCGGTTACGCCGAGGAGGATTTAGTGGACTACAACTCGAATAATATCAAAGCCGGTGTTGCACTGCAATTCCGTCTCAACCCTGAAAAGTCATTGGAAAGCACCGAACTATTGATTGGTTCCAATTACAGTAAGGGTACTACCGTGTACCAAGGAGATAACCGCTTCAGCCTAAAGAACATTCAGTTTTACCAGCATAAAGTGGAACTGCGGAACCGTGACAATTTCTTCCTTCGGGCCTACATCACCCACGAAGATGCCGGCGATAGCTATGACCCCTACTTCACGGCGCTGAGTCTACAGGATGCGCACAAAACCGATGGCCGCTGGCAATCTGATTACCGGAACCTCTGGATCCGAGACATCCAGCCCCAGGTTGAGACATTAGAAGGCTATCCTAACTGTTCTACTTGTACGGTACCAGAACGCCGCCAGTTGGTGCGCGATTTTTATGCTACTCCAGAAGTTCAGGCCATGCTTCCCGGCCTGCACAGTCAGGCGCGTGAATTGGTGTCCTTGTCTACTGCTTTTGGTACGGAAGATCGTTTTGAACCGGGTACCGAGCGTTTCCAGGCTGCTTTTGACAGCATCACCGGAACACTGCTTGGCCAGGGCGGAACAAAGTTTTTCGACAAGAGTGCGCTTTATCACATTCACGGTGAAAAGCAGTTTAAAAGTGTTTGGCAGCCCAACGAAAGCAGTGCCCTTGACCTGGTCGTCGGTGGTAACTTCCGCCAGTACACCCCCAACAGTCAAGGAACCATCCTGCTGGATACCATGGGCCGCGACATCAATACCAGCGAATTTGGCCTTTACGGCGGCGGTACGATGAACCTGCGCAATAAGCTAAAAATCAGTGGTAGCCTGCGGGCGGATAAGAACCAGAACTTCGACCTGCTCTTCAGCCCTGCGGCTTCGTTGGTGTATTCCCCGCGTCCGAACACTACGCTGCGTGCTTCCTTTAGCTCTGCTATCCGCAATCCGACGCTCAACGATCAGTACCTATTTTATAACGTTGGCCGCGCGATCCTGCTGGGTAACATTGATGGCGTCCAAGATTTGGTAACCGTCGGCAGCTTTGTGGACGTGATCAGCATGCCTATTCCTGACGTATCTCAATTAGAGTACTTTGACGTAGACCCCATCCAGCCGGAACAAGTGCGGACCTTCGAGGTTGGTGCCCGCTCTACCATCGGTAAGAGTTTCTACGTTGATGCGACGTATTACTACAGCCGCTACACAGATTTTATCGGCTTTAACCTGGGCCTTGACGTGAATGTTTTCCAGGGCTCCATCTCCAACCAGACCGCTTACCGGGTGTCTGCTAATGCAACCGACATCGTAACGACTCAGGGCTTCAGTATAGGTTCCAATCTCTACTTTGCCGATTACTTCTCCCTCAACGGCAACTACAGTTGGAACGTACTGAATACACAAACGGACGACCCCATCATTCCCGCCTTTAATACGCCGGAGCATAAGTTCAACCTTGGCCTGTCCGGGCGGAATATTCCCCTTTCCTTCGTAGGGAAGGGAATAAAAGATATCGGTGCGGCCATCAACTATAAGTGGGTGGATACTTTCATCTTCGAAGGTAGCCCGCAGTTCACTGGCCCGATCGAGAGCTACGGCATGCTCGATGCACAGTTCAACTTCACGGTGTCGAAGATAAATACGACGATAAAAATTGGAGCAAGTAACTTACTCGACAACCAAGTATTCCAGGTTTACGGCGGTCCCCGGATCGGTCGTTTGGCCTATATATCTGCTACCTACAATCTCGTAAAGAGATAGCTTTCAATTCCTCTAAATTAATTAACTCGAATCAGCATGCGTAATAACTTTACTCTTCTCGTGGTCTTATTGACCGTAGCGGTTAGCGGCCTCCAGGCCCAAGACAACCGCTTCATTGACCCGATCTACGACGTCAGTGCCCCTACCTTGGACACCTTCGGTGCCAACATCGATGTTTACGAACTTGCTCGTGCCGGGGCCGGTGATCCTAACGCTACTCCTAACCGGCCGCTTGAAATGGACGTTTATCAGCCCGTTGGTGACGAAGATCTCAGCCTGCGCCCGGTGGTGGTCTTTTTTCATACCGGAAACTTTCTACCCCAGTACGTTAACCAGGGCCTATACGGTACTATTAAAGATAGTATTGTAGTTCAGATGGCTAACGAAGTAGCTTCCCGAGGCTACGTCGGAATGTCCGCAACGTACCGTTTCGGTTGGAACCCACGTGGCGACGTTGATGTCCGTACCAGTACGCTCCTGCAGGCTGCTTACCGCGGCGGACAGGACGCCCATATGATGGCCCGCTACCTCCGTAAGAGTGTTGCTGAGGATGGTAACCCTTACCGCATCGACACCAGCCGTATTGTCTTCTGGGGTATCGGTACCGGTGGCTACGTGACCATGACGCACGCTTACCTTGACGATGTTCAGGAAGTCCTTGACGACGAGCGTTTCTACGATCAGAACGACGTTCCTTACGTAAACATCACTGTTAACTCAGACCCACAAGGTCTGATGTTCACGGAGTTCGCTCCGGGGATTCCTTCAAACATTCCTAACCACGCTGGTTACAGCAGCCACGTTGCCATGTCCATCAACTCCAACGGTGCACTGGGTGATGTCGATTGGATTGATGGAACTGATAATGAGCCGATTACACTTGGTTACCATTCCACTGCCGATATCTTTGCTCCCTTCAGCTACGGCGACGTAATCGTGCCCACTACAATGGACCTCGTAATCGGTTGTGTCGCTGGCACCGAGCAGATCGTTGAGACGGCTAACATGATGGGCAACAACGATGCCATCATAGATGCTAACGCAACTGACCTGCCCGCAATCTTCAGCGACCTGTCCCGAGCCATCAATGTTGTCAACGCTGGTTTCAAAACGATCAATATTATGCTGGATAACCCAGCCGCTTGTTCTGGACAGACTTTTGACCCTACGTACCAGTTGTCTCACGACAATATGTACCCCTGGCAGAACCAGGGCTTAGGCGCACCTTACAACTGGGTTAACCAGGATGAGGCGCGTGCGCGCATTGCCGCCTTCAATGGTGCTGGTGGTGACCTTAACGCTGACGTAGCGATTGGTGGTGAGAATGCTGTAAACCCCAACGCTTTCAACCCCGCTGCTGCTAAGCTGGTGGTCGACACGATGGTTGCTCACTTTATTCCCCGTGCCTACATTGGTATGGGTTTGGAGACGCTCGTCAGTACGGAAGAAGTGATTGCTAACAGCGCCGTAGGCCTGGAGGTGTTCCCTAACCCCGTCACCGCAGGCTTCACCGTTCAGACGGAAGCCGGCCACACGATCCGTACCATCCGCCTAATGGATATTAACGGCCGTGTTGTTACTAGCTTCACCAACGTGAACGCCAACACCCGGTACATCAACCGTGGCAACCTGCCGCGCGGTGTTTACATCCTGCAGTTGCAGCTGGATGAAGGTACCACTGCGCAGAAGCTAATTTTGGACTAAGCTCCGGATTATAATCTGCTTTAAAATGAAAGCCTCTACCATTCTTCTGAATGGTAGAGGCTTTTCTTTTTTGGTGCGGACGCGGGTGCCGGCGTAGGTTTAGGAGGTTTGTCTCCAGGTGTAGGAAATCCTGAAGAACAGCAGCCTAAAAGTTATCGAACGCATACGTGTAGCCGGGTAAGTACTACTCCTTAACTCGAAAGCGCAGCGCCCGCAAGCCATTAACCGACTGCAAAGGATCTAGCACCAAGTCTTCCACCTCACCGTCAACGTAGCCAGCCTGCTGGAGGTAGTTGATATAATCTTCATACTCATCCTTATCCTTATCGTTGAGGTAAACGATGCTGACCATATTGGCTATGGTAAGGCGCTCTTTGCCCTGGTGGATGGTGGCCTTGTCGATTCGTTTTTTGAGGATCTCGTAGCGGACGTTGTAGTCTCCGTCTACGTCGAAGCGTTTCTCGTCCATCCGGAATTTGATGTCTAGCGGGCTGGTGTAGGCGAAGATGAGCTGGGCGGTGCGCAGGGGCATCGGTAGTTCTTTGGAGAGGCGGGTCGTCAGGCGGGTCGCTTCACACATATCGATGAGTTGGGCGAGGCGGAGATTTCGTAGGTGGACGTCACTAAAGTGGTGGTTC
>JAPKCQ010000031.1 GCA_026421165.1 Lewinella sp.
GCACCAAAAGGCATCGCAGATTACCCCAATATTTAATGTTGACAGACCACTAGTGTATGCGGCACCTTCCCATCAGTACTCTTTGCCCCACTAGTCAAATTATCGATGTCAAAGTATACAGTATTTAACTTAAGAGTGGCGATAGAGGCTTTTTCTACCAGGTAATCTTGTTCACAAGCTGTGGCGACCAAAATTAAGAGCACGATTAGTGCGTAATGCGTAGGTTCATTTTCATGGTATTTAAAATTGCAATTATTACCAATTCCTTTCTAAAAGTAGTCGTTTAAGTTCAAATCAACAAGTATATCGTAAAGTTTAGCGTACAAAACACACCTATTCAAACTTCCGCAACTGCGTTTATCAGGCGTTTCCAGAAAACCTCCTAGCAATCTCAAATCCACCATACTCAAGAACATCAGTAACCTCTTTCAAATAGCTCAACAAAAGTCATCGTAAGTCAGCTCACTATATTTCTCACGGGCCTTGTCCAGTATGCCCATAACGAATCCACCTTTCCCCGCAAGGCATTTTCTATTTGGTTCCCGTAATTGACGGCGTCCTTTAGTGAGCGTTTCATGAAGCTATTAATCGTATTGTGGAGCCTAAGATAAAGCTCAGGGCTTGTTCGTCCTCACCTTGCTCTTTCAAAAAACTTTCTTTGCACCAGCGTCAGCGCCCAAAAAATCAAGCAGTCACGCAGTCAAATAGTCCAGTAGTACGCGGCATACATTCTGCCTGACTGCTTGGCTACTTGACTGCGTGACTATTTGACGACACGGCTACTTGACTATTACGTAACTTCGCCCATTCAAACGACCCCATGGGAAAAGTAATCGCCATCGCGAATCAAAAAGGAGGAGTGGGTAAGACCACCACCGCCATCAACCTGGCCGCCAGCCTTGCCATTCTGGAGCGCAAGGTGCTGCTCATCGACGCCGACCCTCAGGGCAATGCATCGAGCGGCGTAGGCATCCCGTCGGACGACCTGGAGGAGACCCTCTACGACGTGCTCGTCAACGGTCTCGACGTGAACGAAGTTATCTTCGAGACCGAAACACCCAACCTCCACCTCATCCCTGCGGGCATCAACCTGGCCGCCGCCGAGGTAGAACTCATCAACCGCTTCCGCCGCGAAGACGTACTGAAGACCAATGTCACCGAGAAAGTCCGGGATAATTACGACTTCGTCATCATTGATTGTCTGCCCAGCCTCGGCCTACTCACCATCAACGCCCTCACCGCGGCAGATACCGTGCTGGTGCCCGTCCAGTGTGAGTACTTCGCCCTGGAAGGCCTAACCAAACTACAGAACACCATCGAGCGCGTACAGGCCCAGCTGAACCCAGAACTAAAGATTGAGGGCATCCTGCTGAGTATGTACGATCAGCGCCTCCGCCTGGCCAATATGGTCGTCGAGAAGGTCCGTGAAATCTTCGGCGAAAAGGTATTCGATACCATTATTCACCGCAACGCTCGCATCAGCGAGGCACCGAATATGCACTTGCCGGTAGTGATGATCAATGCCGGTAGCCGGGGGGCTACTAACTTCCTTAATTTAGCGGAAGAGTTTCTCAAGAAAAACAGTTAGTGCGTTTATGAGTTAGTGGATCACTGAGTGGCTACCGCTCAAACTCAGTCGTTGAATTGCGGAGTCACTAAGTGGCTACCGCTGCTACCACTTGCCTCGCTACGCTCGTTCGCCCGGGTGAGCAAGAGTAAGGCAGCGAACGGTAATTACGGTAGCCAATCAGTAATTCATTAACTCAGAGACTCCGCTATTAAGAACATACAATGCCCAAAAAGAACCGAAAAAATAAACAGGAAGCCCAACCGGAGAAAAAACCTACGCCGGTATCCTCCCGCTTCCAGTTCTTCCTCTGGATCAGTGCCTTCTTTTTCCTGGCCGCCCTGCTGCTCCGTGCCGATGTGATCACCGTATGGCCCGGTGCCGAAGGCTATGCACTAGACCACGCTCTGAGCAACCAACGAGGTAGTTCTATGCTGTCTTTTATCTACCACCAGCTGTTCCCGCTGGGCGAAAGCATTGATGCCGATACGCAGGCCGTCTGGCTGTTCCCACGAATGATTTCGGCGGTGGCGCTGCTGGCTACGGCGGTATTCACCCATCGTTTTGCGGGCAAGCTATTTGGGAAGTCGGCCATCGCGATGGGCTTACTTTGTGCGGCGGCCTCTTTGTTTCTTCCCTTTTTCGGCAAGGTTGCGACACCGGACGCCCTGGCACTACTGGGCCAAGTAGGCTTTTTCTGGACCATTCTGCTGGCGGGTGCGGATAAAGAGGATAATTATTTGTTACCGGCAGGCATCTTTTTGCTGCTTGGTGGGATTGCTGCGCCTTTGTCTACCCTGGTCTTTGGTTTGGCGACCATCCTCACCGGCCGTCTGCTAATGGGTGGTGGTAAGCAGTGGATGCTGCTACTTACGCTGCTGGCTTTGCCCCTGGTCGTGCTTTTATTGCAAGGCAATCAGGGCATTCGGAGTTACTGGTTCTGGGGCGGGCAACCGCTGGCTTACGGTAAATTTATAGGATATACGCTACTCGGACTGACCCCGCTTTCCGGCTGGCTGCTCGGTGGTATCCGGGATCTTGTGTACAAGGTTAAGCACAAGGAACAAACAAGCCAACTGCTTGCAGCAGGCATCGTAATCGGTTTACTTACCCAATCTCTCGTTTTCCCGCTCCTGCTGGCGCTGCTGGCCGGCAAGCAGATGCAGCTTTATTTCCGAGCAGAGAATTACCCCTGGCGCGACTGGGTACGTAGCGGTGCAACCCTGCACCTAATCTTTGCCTTCGTCGCGACCGTGGTGCTACTCTCACAGGTCAGTATCTCTTTCCCCGGCCCGGGTTTCCGGGCGGCCTTGGGTATGGGCGCGGCTTACTGGATATTTTCCCTTTTCGGCGTTATCGGTTTGTACGGAGACCGGCGGGATTTTGCCATTGGTGGCAGCGTACTGGCTGGTTTGTTGGTCACGCTCTTTTTCTGGGTACAAGTATATCCTTATTATGAAGCTACGCGGGACTGGCCGACACGCATCACACGCCAGATGGAGGTTAAGCTGCCTATCTACGTTCCCCCCACTGCGGAGTACAGCAACGCCCTACCCTATTTCCGGCGGGCGGGTATTCAGGTTGATCCTGATTCCACTACGGCCGACCTTCGGTTAGTGAGTTGGTCGACAACGGATACGGTAAGTTCAGCAGGTATCGAAGTTACCGGACGGGTACTTTGGAACCGGCAGGTCTTTGGGGTTCGGGTGGCGGAGTAGGTAGTAATATAGAATTACGGGCATCAGGAAATTATTCCCAACAAAAAGACGGCTCCCGGAAAGACGATTCCCGTCTGCTGAGTAAAATATTGATTGGTACACTGCTACACAAACAATAATTTCGAACATTTCGGCTACGCTCGATGACCTGCTTGATTATTTATGGCCGTCGCGCTTGTGCGCGACGGGGGATCCCTAATTATCCAGTCGCAGAGCCCAGCCAAGTTGATTGTTTGTGTAGCGGTAATCGGTTGATCGGTGTACGATGATGAAAATATTAATTATCCATCATTTGGAGTTAGCTAATAATAAAGCAGCATATCGCTCCGTTCAAACGTTTCTTCAGTAGCCTTACTTTTTTAGTGTTCCTGAAATCCCGATCCCATGAAAACAGTATTCAACAATTTCGTTCTCTATTTTAATTTCCTCCTGCTTGGTCTGGTGACCGCCATTGTGTTCAGGCTCGCCATTTTAGGTGGTTCGGGCAGCGAGTTGGTGGCTGGTTTTACCGGCTTGATTGCTCCTGCCATTGCGCTGGCCGGAGGGTTCTTCTACCTGGCGTATCCGGACCGTTGGCGGCAACTTTTTGCTAAGTTTTCTGATGGAGAATAATTGCGACCCTGACAACCCCATTTATCAGGGTTGAAGAAGGATAAGAAACGCCATCTAATCAACTTACTCCGCGAGATAAACCCACTTGTCCTGCACACGAACGGCGTTGACCTCTTCGGTCATTACCCGGTCCAGAACATCTACGCCGCGCCGCGCCATTGCACCAAAGTCATCCATTCCGTCATTAGGGAAGTTCTGGCGGGTACGGTGAATCCAGAATTTATTGGATAGTTTTTGGCCGAAGGCTTTCTCCACACCTTTCCGGCCCATCATCATACCCAGCATTCCAGCCCAAGTAGCCGTAGGATTATCTGAATCCCAACCGCAAAGCGCGCCGATTTTGATGGTTTCTTTTAGGTCTCCTTCTCCGTATAATAAGCTCACCATGGAAGCAGCGAAGTTGATGCCGGCGGCAAAGCAGCCGTTACAATAGATGTTTTGGGAGGTAATACCGTAACCGTCCTGTTCTTCCACTTGGTAACGCTGGTAAACCTCATCGCGGCATTGCTCCCACGGGATACCTGCCTCGTAGCGGGCTTTCACAAAGTCGTACATTTTCGCGGGGTAACGGTCGTTACTAAGATACAATCTTGCTTCTTCTGCCATTGTCAGTAATTCTGCTGAGCGGAGCTGAAGCACCTGACCAACGTCACCCTGATTTGTTGCCGCCAGGGAATACATGACCACATAAAATTCAGCGATCTCCGACGCTTCTTCCCGGGCTGAAACCCGAATAGGAAGGTGCGCCAACTCCAGTGCCAGGTCCAGCCTCCCTGGGGCGAAAAGCCCGAATATCTCCGTCGTCAACTGAGCGTCGATCATGGCAAAGTGTTCGTTGTAACGCGGGTCCGAAGTAAGCGGCGGCAAGGTATCGGCCAGCATCATATCGAACGCTCGCTGGTTGCTCACCCACAGGTAATTTTCTTCTTCCGGGCGGATGTGCTTAAGCCAACCGTCGCGAATTTGTCCGGCGGTCAGGCGGGGGCCATGTTGCTCCAGTAAGTACTGGTACATGTACTCGATATCAGTATCATCGTCAGCGCCCCAAACCGTATCGGGCGACAGCAAAACAAAGTCGATAACCGGTGAAATATTGCTGACGGTATCACCGCTCCAGATGTTCGGCTCGTCCGGCCCACCCCAGTTTTCACGGGTATAGAAATCACCCGTAGAGATATCGCCAATATTGCCGATCTTGTCCATTTCGGTGATCAGCCCCGTCCAGTTGGCAATGCACTGGGCGAGCCAGAAGCCTTCTAATTGATCCTGGTACAGGGTACGGTCTATGCTGATCTCCGCAGGCGCTATCCCTTCTGTTTCAGAGGGGGTGGCGGGGCCGCAGGAGACAAGAAGAAGGATGAAGGAGCAGATGAGAAAGCACGGCTTCACACCTCCAATGAACATTTTTTTTCCAGCTCCGCTTACAAAAAATGATGCGTAGGAAAAGAAAGTCGTTTGATTGGATAGGTACATTTTTTACTTTTTTCCGCCGAAGCGGTAGCGGCTGCCCATACGCAGGCTGCCGAGGTTGATCCGGTCGCGATAAGGACCAATTCCATCATCATCCCGAAGGTAGATCACCCGCCCGATGGAGGGTGAGAGATAAATGCTCCAGCGGGAATTAATAATCCGTTCAACGGTAACTCCACCGCCCAGGTAGAAACTAGAATTGGCAAGTATGGAACCTCCTTCTAACCATCCTTTAGGCGTGTCTTTTAATTCGCGCTCACTGCTAAAATCAGACTGCGGTAGGCTTGCACCCTGAGGACGGCCATTTGGTACGAAGTTGTTGTTTAGGCTGAACCCATCTGCAGCTATCTGGTCTTCAAAATCCTCAAAATTCGCCACTACTTCTTCCTGGTCTTTAATTTCAGGCTTAGCAATTACGCTAAGGCTCATGCCAGCACGGGCAGAAACGCGCCAGCGGTCATTTTCCGAAAGCGTGAATTTGTAACTGAAAGGGAATTCGATGGCGTGGTAAACGAACTTACTGTAGCCTTCCACGGGATTGCTTAGCGTATAATAGTCCTGGTAACGCCACTTAAGCGACGCTGGCAAATAGGCTCGCCGGGAGTAAACGATACCAATTTGAAGGGTATTACGCCCCTTATTAATATCAAGTAGCCCGCCGGCAGTAAAGCCCGTCGTGTACCTTCGTTCGCTGCTGATGTCATACTCTCCAGCGGAATGGCCCGGCGTCACTACCTGGTTCACATCGAGAGGAGAAATGAAACCGTTGGCGTAGTAGTAGACAGGAGCCGGATTGTCAACCTCCACGATATTAAACATTAGGCTGGGTACATAAACCTTGTTTTTTAGCGGACGAATCTCCAGCACCGCTACGGATTCGGGAAGGTACGGTTTGTTGAAATCCATACTTCCGGAAACCGTTTCTTGCACCTGCGCACGCGCCATATTCGGCTGCTGGATGTACGTTCCCAAAGTCGGTAATGCCATTGAAATTTTCGGAGCGCTTAACCTCCCCGACCTCAGCATCGGCTCATTAGCCACGCCTATGGTGGAAACTCCGTCGGTAACGTTCTCTAAAACAGTTATGGTTTCACTTTCCATCTGGCTAGCGGCAGCAGCCGTAGGCACCGGAAAGCCGTCGTGCAGGTCTACAACGGGCCCGAGCACGTGAGGAACTTCCGGTCCGAAGCGGAAAAAAAGGAGGAGAAGGCTGAGCAATAATGATCCTTCAGTAACCTTCCATGCAGCAACGGTGCTTCGTCGCCAGCCGATTAGCTCTAGGCGGGCGGCTAGGGCAGCCCAGCCGGAAGAGACCACCGGCGTAGTACGAGCAAGGCCGTCGGAGACGATGACATCTACGGCTGCGTTGGTCTCCCCGTCTAGTCGTGCAGCAAGCACGCCCCAGCTGCCCACGGCGACGGTAGGCTTGAGTTGATTGAGCTGATTGGCCAGCTGTGCATCCATTAGGGTGCGTTGGTCCAGCTTACTTTCCAGTACCTGCCAGCCGGTAGCGGCCTCCGTTGCGGCAAGGCCGGTCAGTGTGTGGCGCAGGTGGGCGTCTTCCGAAGCATCCAAGCTTCGTTCCAGTGCGTCCCATCCTATAACGGGAGCCGCTGCCAGTGGCAGCTCGTTCAGCCGATCGCGGACCAGCTCGTCGATATGTGCGTAAGTTTCCTTCATGGATGTTTCTATCGGCCGGGGACAGTTAATACTTTTTGCAGTTTGCCCCGGGCTTTTACCAGGTTAGAGCGGCTCGTACTTTCGTTTATTTTGAGTTGTTCCCCAATTTCGCGGTGGCTGTAACCTTCTACTACGTAGAGGTTAAAAATTGTACGATAGGTAGGCGGTAATTTTTGTACCGCGGCTAGGATTTCACGGGCACCAAACTGGGCAAATACGTCTGGAGCGTCACTACTCAGCGTGTAAGCCTGGTCCAAGTCTTCAGTCCGGCGGCGGACGTTGCGGCGATACTGATCAATCGCCGTGTTCACGGTGATGCGCCGCATCCAGGCCAGCAGGGCTGTTCCGGATTCGTAGCGACCGATCTTTTTGAAAATTTTGATAAAACTCTCATGCAACAAGTCCATCGCTTCGTCCTCGCTGCCGGCATATCGCTGGCAGACAGACATCAGCTGGCCGTAGTGGGTTTCGTACAGGACCTTTTGGGCTGTACGATCCCCCTTCACTAGGGCAGCGATGAATTGTTGCTCGTTATTATGTAGATCAAGCGTAAAATCCATAGGGACATAAGGGTAAGGTGGTTCCAAACACATAGTCTGGAGAATTACCCGTAAGGTAGACGTTTTCTTGCAATGATCCGCTGCCTAACCGTAGCATTTAACAGTTTAGCCGTCAGCTGACAGCTTAGCAGGACGGTCAAGCAGTCAAGTAGTCATCCATGGATGCTCACTTCGTTCGTACATACGGCTGCGGCTTCGCGACTACCTTCGGCGGCAACTGTATCACTCTTTTACTTTGTTAAGGCGCAGCCGCAGGTGCCCGGGGAGGTTCTTAAAAAAGCAAAGCGGCCACCTCTACGCTCCGTGGAGGTGGCCGCTAAGGGAATGCATCTATTTGTATCCCTACCAATAGTTACTTGAGACGAGTTACGTTCGCTGCGCGAACGCAGTTTCATAACCTACGGCAGCGTTCAGCTTGATGCCTTCGTCTTTGATTTCAGCAATACTCTCTCCTTTCCCTAAAGCGATTACTATCCATTGCTGTTCGGGAATAAGCCATAAAAAAGGTCGTGACCTCCCTAGAGATCACGACCTGAACGTCTTAAGGGACGTCAATTCAATAACTTACTATTTTGCAGTTGCGGCAGCATCGCGGTAAGCCTGCATTTTCGTGCTGTCGGCATTCCGGTAACGGGGGCCACACTCAGCAAGAATTGCCGCCATTTTCACATTGGACAGCTTTGCCATTGCAGCAGGAGTTTTCACCCCTGCTTCCTCGAATTTGGAGGCCATAGCGGGGCCTACGCCAGCAATGGCGACAAGAGGGCTAGCGGGAACGGCGGGTGTTTTACGCGGGCGGCCCGGGCGTTTCTTGGCGCCGTCTGCAGCTGGTTTGGCGGCAGTCGCCGCTTTCTTCGGACGACCGGCACGACGCTTGGCTGCTGGCTTAGTAGCAGTAGACGTTTTCTTCGGGCGACCAGGACCACGCTTACCAGACGCTGGCTCGGCAGCCGTAGGAGCCGCTGGCTCGGCAGCTGTAGGAGCTGCTGGCTCGACATCCGTGGGAGTAGCAGTTTTCTTAACAGCTTTCTTCGGGCGTCCAGGACCGCGCTTAGCGGTCGGCTTAGCCGTTGCAGCTTTTTTTGGACGACCAGCGCTGCCCTTGGTACTTACCTCCTTTGCTGGTGCACCAGCGCGGAGAATTGCCAATTCTGACTTTAAGGCTTCTACCTCGATGAGGGCCGTCTTAGCTTCAGCTTGCGATTTCTTCAAATCTTTTTTGTGCTTCTTCCGGAGCTCTTTTATCTCAACTGAGTTTGCGGAAAATGCTTCCTGCGCCGCGTCGAAACGGCTGATGAGGCTCATCACCTCTTTTTTTAAATTAGACATATATTCTGTTTTGACTATTTGATGGGAAGATTAAATTTAAGTCTTACTTCCAAATTATTCCGTGGTAAAATAAATTATTAACAAGCGAGAAACACGCCACCAAATCGTGTTTCAAAGGCCCAAAGATATGAATAAAAATAATAACTGGTGTTTAAGCAAAATTAAAGGAAGATATTTGTGAGCAATAATATCCCAAAATTATTCACACGGCGTTCCTTAGGTGATCTTCTGTACCACGTTTAGCTATACCGAAGACAGAACGCTTAGGAGTGCCGTACAATAACTTGGTACTGATGTATACCAACTCCACAAACCTGTGCATAATAATTAGGCAGCCCGGAGGAGTGCCTCTTGTGTTCGCTCCTATAGCCGAATCATTTTCACCTCATCTAGCCAATAGACGTATAGCTGCGTTTTCAAAAACGCCTGTCCTTTTGGGATCTCAGTAAGAGGACAGTTCCCAAGCACAGACTTCCTTCCTGTTCCTAATGATTACGTTTATCGGCACCCCAGTTTAATTTGGATCGAAGGGTGTCCATAAAGCTAATTCCCGGAAGCTTCACAAGTTGTAAACCGAAGTCATTTTTTCTCACCGCAAGGCTGTTCACCGAAGTGATTGTTTCGAAACGAGAATCGAGGGTACAGAGAAAATTTTCAGCCCTACCTTCTATTTCAAAACTGATCACCGAGTCGTCGCTAAGTACAATGGGGCGCACATTAAGATTGTGCGGAGCAACGGGGGTTACTACAAAGTTACCCGACCCCGGAAACACAATCGGTCCGCCGCAACTCAGGCTATAACCAGTAGAGCCGGTTGGGGTAGCAACGATAAGCCCATCTGCCCAATAGCTGTTTAAATACGAACCATTAATGAAGGTATGAATCGTGATCATAGAAGAAGTATCCCGCTTTAATAGCGTAAAATCATTAAGCGCAAAAGGCGTCTCGCCAAAAATGGGCAAGTTCGATTCTAGGTACAGCATATCCCGTTGTTCCGTGGTAAAACGGCCAAGGGACAGCATGCGCAGAGTCTCCCTTATTTTCGTTTTTTCTACCCTAGCTAAAAAGCCAAGGCGGCCCAGGTTGATGCCCAGAATTGGGATGCCATAATCCCGAACCAAAGTCGCCGCTCTCAAAATGGTACCATCTCCGCCAAGCGTGATGATCATGTCAAAACGCTTGATTTTAAAATCAAGGTGGCTCTCGATCTGGCCCACGTCTTTTTTAAATTTGATATGTGGCCGGAGTTCCTTCAGGTATGGCCCATACACGTAAGTAGAAAACTGTTCTTCCGCCAGCAGATCAAATAATTCCTGCACGCGGGGAACGTCCTTTTCCTTCAGCAACTGACTATAGATAACTACCTGCATAATGGTTAAAAATTCAAATCGAAGGCAAGAAGTATATTCCCTTCGCCCAGGTGATTAAGGTTATACTGTAAGCTACCAACCATATCGTAAAATAGCACAACATCAAGGCCCAAGCTTGCACCGGTCAGCAAGGTATTATTTAATTCGTTGCCTTCCCCTATGAAAGGTGCGTTGGCAATACCCTGGTTGAACTGGAAGGCTAGCAGTACCCGTACCGGGATGTAACGAAATGCATCGATAAAGACAAATTTGCCAAGGTCAAGGTTAGTTTTAAACAGCTGCCGTCTGATTCCAAAACGCCATATGGCCATGTCCAGCCCGTCCACCACATAAAACTGGTAACCGGCCAACCCGTTATTTCCAAACCCAATAGCCCGGTTTTCCAGGAACGGTTGACGGGTACGGATAAGACTGTATTTTCCGGCTATACCGACGTTTATCGAAAGGTTTTCACTCAGGGGCCAGAATTTCTGCAGTGTTAATCCCACCGTTAGCCCGTTCCGCTCTCCCGTAATTCCCAGACCGTCTTTAGCGAGACTCGCCTCCAGATAATGGCCTTTCCAGGGATAGTTCCTTACGTCTCGCCGATCATTTGTGTAGTTGTATTCGAGCTGATAAAATTTCTGACTATTTCGCCCGCTACCGAATAATTCCGGATCTAGCTCGCCAAAAAATTCTGGATTTAAGACATTGGCGATTGTATCCGCTATACTGGTAGAGCGGTAGGCGGCACGGAGGGTATGAGTTACGTACAGGCGTTTTCTATAGTTAAACGATAGATCAAAACGGGTATCCTTAAAAACGAACTGATCGGGATTCTGGTAAAAAACCTGCTGGTTAGCGATGGTTTGGTAGTTCTGTTCGCGGCGTTGAGAAAAGCTGTAATTCAGGTCTACTCCTATATTTTCAGCCTTATTGAGGTAAGGCAAACGGTAGCCTACTTCATATTTCCGGGTATAGCCCGTGGTGTAGCCTATTTTAAAACGGTCCCGTCGACCCGTAAAGTTGTAATAGGAGAGTTTACCTCCGATATTAACCCGGTCCAGAGAATGGTTTTCATCTCGCCACCAAACATTAAAATTACGATCAGCCAAGCTAAATACAGGTACAGGATAAATGTACCAGGTTTCTCGCATACTGATAAGTACCTGCAATTGCCCCGGGCCAAGCAGGCTATCCGAATACGTAATGTCCATGCTAATGAAAAGGCCAGTATTCATCAGGGCTGCATAGGTCAGGGCGATCTCTTCTTCTAGTTTACTTTCAGCGATCCGGGCTCCTTTGCCGAAAGTCATTTCTCGGAATACGACGCCGTCGCGAGTACGTTTATGGCCTTTCAGGAAAATGTCTACTATGGTTACAGTGTCGGATGTGGGGGTATTCGCTGCGCGACTACCTGAGCCTCCCCGAAGGAGTCTATCCTCTGCGGCGGGTTCACTTCGTGGCTGCCTTCGGCGGTTGCCTTGCTGGTTTAGGCCGGCGAATAAAACCGTGTAATAAGGCTCATGTTTATCTACATTATCCATTGTACTGGTAGCCAAATGGAGTGTTTCCAATTTCCTGTTATCAGCCATTAGAGCTACTGACGACATGGTTGCCCGAGCGTCACCCAAGCAGTTCAACATCACTAATATTACGAACATGCACTTCATCAGGCCCAATAACGGCATTTTTCGCTGATTACTTGCCACGGCTTAGCGCCACACCCGTCAGGATGAGAACAATTGCAGGTATTTGCAGCGCGCCGAATCCTTCGCCGTCCAGCAAACCCCAGACGAGGGCGACAAGAGGAACGATATAACTAACCATGCTGCTAAAAACCGCGCCGGTTCGCTGTACCATTCGAAAGAAAACAATACTGGCCAGAACCGTACTAACGAGCGCTAAAGTAGCAACACAGGCCAGTGCCCACCACCCTTCGTTTCCGTCCGCTGCTGTTATCGTACCCACCACTGCACCTGCGGTGAGCGCCCAAATCAAAGCCGGAACACCAACCATGAAAAAGCTGCATACCGTGATGGTGAGTGACGAAAGGCCCCTAAAATAAGTCGCCACCAGGTTAGCACTGGTCGCATAGCAAAAGCAGGCAAGGATAACAAAGCCAGCATAAATAAACTGAGTAGTCTGCCCCATCTCTCCCGGCGCCGCCCAGGCCAGGATACAGGCACCTATCAGCCCAAGTGTAACACCAAGTAACTGCCGCTTCCCTGCATCCCGACTGGCAAAGAATAGCCACGCTACAAGGAAAGTGCATAAGGGAACCAGTCCGCTCAGCATCCCGGTAAGGCTGCTACTGAGATGTACCTGGGCCTGCGGATAAAGAAACGACGGTAATCCCGTACCGGTAACCCCGATCACGATAAGCAGCGGAACCTGCCGCCAACTCACTTTGCGCAGGTGCACCAGGGCCAAAGGAGCCAACGCAATCGCAGAAATGCCCAGCCGCAGCGTAGCTACCTGTAGCGGGCTAAATACCTGCAGACCTCTTTTAATGAGAATGTAGCTAGTCCCCCAAATCAGGGCGAGGCCGATAAGGTACAAGTAGTCTTTTATCTCCGGGCGGTTGGGGGTCGTTTCCATTGGCCGCAAAGTTAGACCGTTAGAAGATTAGGAGTTAGTTTGAGACAAGATCATACGCAGCGTTAACTTCCAATCTTCTAACGGTCCAATATCTAGTCCTCCGCCTCATTATCCTTAGTCAAATCATCCATTCTGGCACCGTGGGCACGGCCCACGGAGGCTTCGTAGTGAAACTTACGCATCTTACTGCAGGCGCGCATCCCAATTTTAAAGCATTTGGTGTCATTGCTCAATTACAAGGAATTAGCGACGGATACGCTCCAGATTTTTGGCTTCCTTAATGGACTATTCGGAGAGCCCCATGAAAGTGAGCGAAAATAAGGCGGTCAAAAAGCAACAGTTATTGAATTGACGTTCCTTACTACTGAGTCACAGCCCGGAAGATTTCACCGTCTCCAACTCCCCGCTTTCACCACGCACTAAAAAGTACCCTTCCAGCTCCGAGTTCGCCTCTACGAGTTGCAGCGCACGTTCTGGCCCGACGACCATACAGGCCGTGGCGTAAGCGTCGGCGGTGGCGCAATCGGAGGCAAATACGCTGGCGCTAAGCAGCCGGTTGCGCTCCACCAGTCCGGTTTTGGGATTAATGGTGTGGCTGAAGGTTTCGCCGTCTACCTTATAATAGGACAGGTAATTACCGGAGGTGGCGATGGCGCGGCCATCGCTCAGTGGTAGTACGCCGGCGGGGGTTATTTTCCTCTTGTCTTCGTCCGGCAAGCGGATGGCAACGTTCCACGGTCGGTTATTTTTGGCTCCGCCGCCGCGCATTTCACCGCCGATGTCAACCAGATAATTAGGCCGGTCAGCATTGGTGAGGAGTTGGGCGATCAGGTCGACGCCGTAGCCCTTGGCGCTGGCGTTGAGGTCGAGTTCTACTCCAGGGAGGGACTTTTTAAGCATTGTTCCTTCGAGGATGACCTTATCCAGCCCAACGAAAAGAAGCAACTCGTTGACTTCCAACATATTAATCGTAGCGGTTTCGCGTGGTTTGCCGGTACCGAAGCCCCAGTATTTAACGAGCGGCGCTACGGTAGGGTCGTAAGTACCATCAGTTGCCTTACTTACCCGACGGGCAACGTCAAGGTTGGGAATGAAATGGTCTGTTCCACCAATGTCGATGCCGGATTCACTCTCGTTAAAGGCGTTTATCTTACTGTTGGGAACCCAGGCGGAGAGCTCCAGATTGTAGGCATCCAACAAACTATCGATCCGGTTTTGCAGGCCAGGAATGCTATCGCCAAGGTAGGTTATTCGGTAATAACTGCCCATTGCTTCTCCGACCAGCTTATTGGGTTGGCCGTAAGCTGTTTGGTCAACGGTTGGGCTTTTTGAGGCGCGATCGCAGGTACAAAGGAAAGTTAAGAGGAGCAGGGAGAAGAGAGTACGCATAGCACGCAAAGATAGTGAGTTTGTGAGTTACCGAGTCGCTGAGTTGCTTCCGCACTTTTCAGGCGAGATGTGCTAACGCACATGATAAATGAGACTTGCTACCCGATGATGAGTGAGCGCAGCGGACGGTGCTCGCGGCAATAACTCAGTGGCCTACAAACCCAACAATTCACTCCCTACCTTGGGGCCAATGGAAAAACTAAGCCTCCAAGGCCACGAACTATACCTCCATCCCCTGCGTGCCATCTGGTGGCCGGCGCAGTCGGCGCTGCTGTTGTCCGACTTGCACTTAGGTAAAGGTGCTCACTTCCGCAAAGCCGGCATCCCCGTGCCGATGGGCGTTACAGACCAGAATTTCGCTAACCTGAAGGAGCTAATCGATACTTTTCAGCCAAAGCGAATGCTCTTGCTTGGCGATCTTTTCCACAGCGACCACAACCACGTCTGGAATACCTTTCGCGACTTCACCCATGAGCACTCCGACGTTAGTTTTGAGCTAATCCCCGGCAACCACGACATTCTCCCTGCTGCCGCCTACGCAGAAACGCGGCTGGTACTCCGGCCTGAGACCTACGTCGTTGACGGCCTCGCCCTCAGCCATCATCCACTCACGGAAGCCCAAAGGCCGGTCGGCACTTACAATATCTACGGTCATATTCACCCTGGCGTGCGCCTGGTTGATGCGGCGGGTAACGGCTTGAAGTTACCAGCCTTTTTCTTCGGTAAGTACGGAGGCATCCTACCAGCCTTCGGAACTTTCACCGGTTGCGTGGAGGTTAAGGCACGAGCGGGGGACCGGGTCTTCGTGCTCGCAGAAGGCATTGTTATGAAAGTAAGTTAGTGGAGAGAAGGCTGGTTAGGCACATGGCTAAAGTGAGTAGAAGGAGTCTCATAGTGAAAGGACGCTTTTGGAAATTCCTATGGTCTAGAGCACACACCTCACGCAGGGCGAGTCAGCACGTGACACACCGCTAATTTTGCCCACACAGCACACACCTAGAAATCCCGCAGCATGGCTCCCGGGGCCTAATAACCCGTAAATTCACCTGGTGCAGCACTAGCCGTAGACCGAATACAAACGCTCTACCAACAGGTTAGTGATTCGGCGGTTGACGTCGGATTCGTTGGTGAGGTAGTGGGCCATTTCATCGGTGGTGAACTGGCCGGCGGCGACGCCGAAAAGGAGTCCGCGCAGGCGATTATCGCGGGTAACGAGCTCCTTCATTTTTGCCCAGCGTTCGTTCGCGGGTAGTTGATCAACCTTCACTTTCCGTTTTATGAGGTAGCTGGCGCAGACGGCTACGATGTGCTCGTGCTGCAGCTTCATGATGGGGCGGAGGGTTTCGTTCTGGAATTTTTCGGAGGGCGCGATCGCGGGTGCAAGGTCGAGTTGTGGGCGCAGAGCAAGCCGGGCCTCGTTGGTTGGCATAGACATACTGACTAAACGGTAAACGGAACATTCGGTTTTCGGAATTCCGGAGGTAGGGGAGTACAAACCTTTATGGCTCGGAGTCAGTCCCCATGCATTCGTTGATTCCCATCTTCCAAAACCCTTCATTGCACCTGCGTCTGCGCCCTAAAAAAGGTGCTGTAACGATAAAGTACCTTCATTTTTCAATTTGTCGTATCTTCGCGGTCCGAACGAAACACCGGCCGGGACCTTTTGCAACATTGGTCCGGCCGTTTGTGCGTAAGGAAACTATTAAAAATACCACGAAATAAGCGCCCGCACGGTCGGGCAACGTAAAGCGAAATGCAGTATGGCACTAATTGGTAAGATCAGACAGAACACGGTCATCGTCCTCCTTTTCATCGGAGGCGGTATCGCCCTTTTCATCCTTTCAGAGATGACGAGCGGCGCCGGCGGAGCCCTCGGCCCGGTAATGAGCCGCATGGGTGCGGTCGGTGAGCGGGAAATTGACCGCAACGATTTCGAACGTACGGCCAGCGCCGCCTTTTCCGGTGGCGATGCCTTCCAGAACCGCGACCAGCTCTGGAATTTCTACGTCAACGAAGCCGTAGTAAAGAACGAATCCGAAGACCTCGGCCTGACGGTGAGCCAGGAAGAAATGACTGAACTCCAGTACGGCAGCAACCCCAGCCCCGTCGTTCGCCGTAACCTGACCGACCCCAATACCGGCCAGCTAAACACCACCCTGCTCGCTCAGATCCGTCAGGATATCGAGAACAACAGCGTGGACGCCGCCATTTCAGAAGGCCGTCTCAACCCTAACTTCAAGTCCATCTGGAGCTACCAGCGCCGCGAGATCGAAGCATCCCGCCTGCAGGAAAAGATGACTGCCCTGATGACCAAGGCCATGTACGCCCCCAACTGGCAGGCTCAGGACTACGCCAACGACCAGTCCAGCAACCGCAAAGTAGCCATCGTAAAGGTTCCTTTTGAGGAAATCGGTGACACCGAAGTTGAAGTAAGCGACGCCGACGTTCAAGCCTTCATCGACGAGAACCGCAGCATCTTCGAAAGCCCCGAAGAGACCCGCCAGCTTAGCTACCTTGCCTTCGCGGTAACCCCTACAGCTACCGACTCCGTCGCCATCCGCACCCTCCTCGGTAAAATCGCCGAAGATTGGCGCAGGGAAAATAACGAAACCGCTGACAGCCTCTTCGCACTCAGTAACAACGGCACCTACCAGGCTGCCTACCAAACTGCTGATCGTTTCAGCCCCATCGTTGCCGACGCCGTAATCAACCAGGCAGCAGTAGGCAGTGTATATGGTCCCTACATTGAAGGTAACGCGATGAAGCTCCTGAAGGTGATTGACCGCCTAACGATGTCTGACAGCGCCAAAACGCGCCACATCCTGCGCAACGCTTCCACCCCTGCACAATTTGACGAAGCCGACCGCATAGTCGATAGCCTCATGACCGTACTGCAAGGCAGCCGCAGCAAGTTCGCCGATCTGGCCGAAGAATTCAGCCAGGACCCCGGTTCTGCCTCTAACGGTGGTGTGTACGAAAAAGTAACCCCCGGCCAGTTCGTGAAACCGTTTGACAACCTTCTCTTCCGCACCGGTACCGTTGGTCGCCTCTACAAAGTACGCACCCAGTTTGGTATTCACTTGGTGGATATCATGAACCGCAGCAGAAGTACCCAGCCCCGCGCTAAGGTTGCTTACGTTGTGGAACCGATCATCCCTTCTTCCGCCACCGAAGATGCAGTGATGGCCAAAGCGCAAGCCTTCCTGAACGGCAAGAAATCTCTCTCCGAAATGAAGAGCGCAGCCGAAGGTATGGGCATGGAAGTAAAAACCTCTACCCCCCTTCCGATCTCCAACTACACCCTTGCTGACCTCGGTTCCGGCCAGGACGTAAAGGACATGATGTGCTGGGCCTACAGTGCCGACAAAGGCGACGTGAGCCCCGTGGTTTACTCCTTCACCGATCAGCAGCTGTTCTACCAGAACAACCACATTATTATCGCCCTTTCCGATGTACTTGCTAAAGGCTTGCCATCCGCCTCTTCCGTAAAGGATGCCCTTCAGGGCCAGGTACGTAACCGCGTCAAGGGTCAAAAGCTCGCCGACATGCTCGCAGGTAAGGACCTCGATGCCATTGCCGCCCAGTACGAAGTAACCGTCGACTCCGTGAACAGTAACCCAACCCTGGAGAGCCTGCCCGGTATCGGTCAGGAGCCGAAGGTCATCGCCGCTGCCGCCATGGTTGCAACAGGTAATACCAGCCAGCCCATCATTGGCCGCAACGGTGTTTACTTCGTAAAGCCACTCGGCGACGCGACTACTGGCACCAGCGGTAACCTACCCATTGCCCGTTCACAGATCAACACAACCGTACGTGCCCAGAACGGCACCGTACTACTGCCCGCGCTTCGCGCTGGCACTACGGTGGCTGATGAGCGTGCTGCTGGAGACTGCCAATAAGTTAGTCTATTAGTTATTTAGTCTTTCAGAAGAAAGCCCTCGTTGTCCTAACTTTGACAGCGAGGGCTTTTTCGTACCCTTCACTTCAGGGAAGGCCGAATAAATCACTTAACAAAACCCTCCGTCTTCATTCTCCGTTGTAACTTTGTCCTTCCAAAAGAAACAAACGAAATATGTCCGAAATAAAATCTTCCGGTATCAAAGGATACGCCTTCTTTGCCGGTATAATTGCCATCTTTCTGTTCATCATTCTTGTGGTGTACATCTATAAGTACAACCAAAGATTTGTACCCGCAGAGCCTATGAGATGGAGTGGCCTGATCCAGGCTGCCGGCCGTACACTTGTAGCCTAAAGGGCTCGTGACTGACCGGACCTCCCCTTCGTTCTCTTTTCTTCATTTGACCACTCTCGCGCTGGTGGTGACCTTTATTTGTTGTGCCTGTGTCAATGATCCGGCGGATGTGGCCGGCTTGCGCGATCAACTGAGTGATAAAGTAGAAGCAGCCGACAGCATCCGAATCATCTTCAGCGACTCCGGGATGGTACGCGCCATCATTGAAGCTCCGGTGATGATGAACTACCTTGAGAAATCAGACCAGCGGCAGGAATTCCCTAATGGCCTGCACGCCACCTTTTACGACGACTTCAACAATCCTACCAGCACACTGGTGGCCAAGTGGGGTGTGTACCGCAGCCGTAACCGGAACGTAACCGTACGCGACAGCGTTGTCTGGGAATCCACGGACCTTCAGAAACTAGAAACCGAAGAACTTAACTGGGACGAGAAAACAGGCCAGATACACACTAACAAATTTGTGGTGCTGAGGCAGCCCGACTATGTCATCTATGGCTACGGTCTGGAGGCGGATCAAGGCTTGGCTAACGCTAAGGTTTTGCAGGTGGATGGGCGGGTGCCCCTTTCACGACCTAAAGAGTAATTAGTGCTGCCGCGCGTTGTGCGGAAATACTCGCTTCGCTGAAGCATTAGTATCTGTATCCCGATACAGCCACATAGCTACTCAACCCTTATATTAGTCCTACCTCCCGCACGCAGTAACGAATACATTATTACACCACTACAATTACTACCGTACTAATTTGGAAACTGCTCTTATTATCCTAGCCCTTGTTTTATCCGCCCTATTCAGCGGATCGGAGATTGCGTACGTATCGGCAAATAAGCTACGGGTAGAATTGAAAAAGAAGCGGGGTACGCGGGCCAGTCGGATCCTGGCGGGTTGGTTTGACCAGCCTGCAGATTTCATGAGTACTATGCTGGTGGGTAATAACATTGCCCTGGTGGCCTTCACTACCCTCATTTCTGGCTCCTTCGCCTGGCTCATCGGGCCTACTGACGGTGGAATGCTCAACTTGTTGGGAGAAACGGTGATTCTCACGCTCATCGTTCTTGTGTTTGGTGAATACCTGCCCAAGACCCTGTTCCGGCTTTATGCAGACGATGCGCTTTACTTACTGGCCATTCCGTTACGGGCATTGCAGTGGTTGTTGTACCTGCCGAGCCTCGTCATGACCGGCACCAGTAATGCGCTCTTGAGCTTATTTTTCAAACGACCCGCCGAAGAATTGGACACCGTACTTACGCGGCTTGACCTGGAAAAATTCGTTAACGAAAGCCGTGTCTCCGCCGATGAGGATACCATTATTATTGATACTAAGCTATTTGGCAACGCCCTCAACCTGTCCGAAGTACGGGTAGGCGACTGTATGGTGCCACGAACAGAAATACAGAGTATGGACGTTTCGGCCACCATCGACGAGCTGGAACAGAAGTTTCAAGAAACCCGTCTCAGCCGTATCCTGATCATCGATGGGGACATAGACCAGGTCCTGGGCTACGTCCACCACCAGCAACTACTCGAGCTTCCGGAAAACGTCCAGGATATCGTGATGGAGCTGACTTTCATTCCCGAAGTGACCCGGGTTACGGACCTTCTGAACCAGTCGATTAAGGAACAGCTAAGTATTGCCTGTGTAGTGAACGAGTTCGGCGACATTGCCGGCGTAGTGACCATGGAAGACCTGCTGGAAGAGATTTTTGGAGAAATCGAAGACGAATTCGACGAAGACGAATACCTGGAAACGAGAAACGAAGACGGCAGCTACCACTTCAGCGGCCGCCTGGAGGTAAATTACCTCAACGCAAAATACGACCTAGGCCTGCCTGACGGAGAATACCAGACCCTCTCCGGCTTCATCGTTGCCGAAGCTGAGCGCGTACCCGAGCAAGATGAAGAACTCGAACTCAGCGGCTTCCACTGCCGGATGATAGAGGTAACCAATACCCGAATTGAGGTAGTGCGGATTCGGAAGGAGATGGCTACAACAGAGAATTAAATAATGGGTAGGGTGTAATGGGTGCTGCGGCCACGGGTACAAAAAAGACTTTCAAAAACAACGCCCGCAAGCCTGAACACTGCTCAACAGACCTGGTTATTCACCTGACACCCTAAAATTAGTTACCGATATATGGAAACCTTACTTGAATACATCAGCAACACCCCTGTTTCCGTTCAGTTACTGATTGCTTTTGGCTTTGCGCTTCTGATTGTTACGGTAATCGTGATGATCGTTTATCCTATACTCAGAACCTCGGCGCGAAAGACGCAGAGCTTCACCCTAGAGACCTTCGCCAAACGTACCAGGGCCCCCGTGTTCTGGCTACTAGTTATGCTGCTAACCTACTGGTTTTGGCTGGTTATTACGGGAAATATAGACCCGGGCGAACTGCCGTTCTACCTACCGGAAGCCCTTCACCTACCACAAACGTTTATGTACTTCTTTGGTGGCTTGTTCTTGGTCAGGGTCGTACAGGTTGCGGGAGATACGATCCGATATCGATACAATATGGACGACGTCAACGACCTGCGGGAACGTAAGATCCTGACACAAGTCCAGTACATCCAGCGCATCGCCTCGATCGTAATCTTCGTCGTGGTCATTTCCTTCATCCTCCTCCAGTTCGACGGGATGCGAAACCTTGGCGCGGGCATCCTTTCTACTGCAGGAGTAGGCGGCATCATTATTGGCCTAGCGGCGCAGAAGTCGATCGCAAACCTACTGGCCGGCTTCCAGATCGCCTTCACCCAGCCCATCCGCCTTGACGACGTGCTGATCGTACAAGGAGAGTACGGGACGGTGGAAGAGATCACCCTTACCTACGTCACCCTCAAAATCTGGGACCAGCGACGGCTCATCGTTCCCCTCAACCACTTCATTGACAATACCTTCCAGAACTGGACGCGCTTCGACGCCGAACTCATCGGCTCCGTGTTTCTACACCTCGATTATACCTTCCCCGTAGACAAACTCCGCGCCGAAGTAGAACGCTACCTCCCCACCCAGGAACTTTGGGACAAGCGCGTTGGCACCGTCGCCGTCACTGATACCACCGACCGCGTCATCGTAGTCCGCACCCTCGTTTCCTCAAATAATGCCGGTAATATCTTCACTCTCCGCTGCAACACGCGGGAGTATTTACTGCAGTGGGTGCGAGAGAACTATCCGGATAAACTACCAACTACGCGGTCCGAAAGTGGACAGCCTTTGATGCCCGGAGTAATGGAAGAACAGGATTCAGAATAAGTCTTCCATCTCTTCCGGCAGCCTGTAATACAGTACCACGCAGCCGGAGGCTAAACCTCACCTACTCGAGATCGAAGGGCCAAGAGTACCAATATCTTTATGCTCTCTGTTTCTTTGTATTCTCTGTGATCTTTGTGGTTCAATGAACTCGATTCCCATACTTAGGGACGCCAATTCAATAACTATCCGATTTGCAGCTTGTCCTCGCGGCGCTAATTTTTACCATATGAACGCCCACGTAGCTACGGCTATGCGAACGTTCAAATGGCTCAATTAGCACCACGATGACTGCGCTTCACCACGCAGTAGCAGCGAAGCTAATCAGGACAGTTATTAAATTGGCGTTCCGAAACCGTAACATCCTCGCGCTCGGAGAACACATCGAAAGCTCGCTCACGGAGTGAGCATCGACTAGGCGAAACTTTATCCACCGGTTTTCATTAACCACTGAAAGTTTC
>JAPKCQ010000485.1 GCA_026421165.1 Lewinella sp.
ACATCATACATTAAAGCGGAAGTGCATGACGTCGCCATCCTGCACAACATACTCTTTTCCCTCAACGCCCAGCTTACCCGCATCGCGCGCGCCGGATTCTGAACCATACTCAACGTAATCGGGGTAGTGGATGACTTCAGCACGGATAAAGCCTTTCTCGAAGTCAGTGTGGATAACACCTGCTGCTCCTGGAGCTTTGGTGCCTTCGACGATCGTCCAGGCACGAACTTCCTTCTCACCGGCGGTGAAGTAGGTCAGGAGTTTGAGTAACTGGTAGCTGGCGCGGATGACGCGGTTTACACCAGCTTCTTCTAGGCCCATTTCCTCGAGGAATTCGAGGCGTTCTTCCTTGGTTTCGAGTTCGGCGATTTCCGCTTCGATCTGGGCGGAGACCAGGATTACTTCTGCATTTTCTTTAGCCGCTTCGATTTTGAAGGCTTCGGTGTGTCTGTTGCCGTCGGGGAAGCCTTCTTCGTCTACGTTGCAGACGTAGAGGATGGGCTTGGCGGTGAGCAGGTAGAGGTCGTCAATGATCTCTTTGCCTTCTTCGGTGGTTTCGAAACTACGGGCGGGTTGCTCGCTTTCGAGGTGAGCGAGGAGGGCATCGCCGACTTCGACCATTTTCTTGCTGTCCTTGTCTCCGGACTTAGCGGTGCGGCGGAATTTATCGACTTTCTTTTCGACGGTCTCAATGTCCTTCAGGATGAGCTCGGTGTCGATGATCATCTTGTCGCGGACGGGGTCTATGGAGCCGTCCACGTGGATCACGTTGTCGTCATCAAAACAACGGACAACGTGGATGATGGCGTCGGTTTCGCGGATGTTACCTAGGAACTGGTTGCCCAGACCTTCACCCTTACTAGCGCCCTTGATGAGGCCGGCGATGTCGACGATATCGACGGTGGTCGGCTGTACTTTTTGTGGATTAACCAGTTCAGCCAGCTTGTCCAGCCGCGGATCGGGAACGGTGATGACGCCAATGTTGGGCTCCTTGGTGGCGAAGGGGTAGTTAGCCGCCAGCGCCTTGGCCGAGGTCAAAGCGTTGAATAGGGTTGATTTACCGACGTTGGGGAGGCCTACGATGCCGCACTTTAGAGCCATGTTGTTAGTCTTTTAGTCTGTTAGTTTTTTAGTTCGTTTGCCTAGAGGCAAGCATACGAGCTAAATCGGGCGCAAAAGTACGATAATAATGTTCGCTATGCGGCTACTTTTTGGAGATTTACTGAGTTAGTGAGTGGCCATCGCTGTTACCGTTCACTACGCCACGCTTGTCCACCTTAGGGACGGTACATAAATAACTCACGCATTCTGACCGCCTTGTTTTATCCCCACCGAACTTAAACATCATTTTCGTAGCTCGAGGCTACGGAAATGACTCGTAAGTTCGGTGAGGGCAAAAGCATCAGGTCAAAAAACACGTTTTACTTAATTCGCGTCCATTAGGAACGTGAAATAAATAAACCATGCTTCTTGCTCGGCGCCTTTTGACCGCTGGCTTCG
>JAPKCQ010000250.1 GCA_026421165.1 Lewinella sp.
ATAATGCCATCACGCCCAATGGAGATGGCCTGAACGAGCAGTTCATTTTTACGAAGCTACAGCGCAATTCGGGAGACTTCCCAGATAACGAAATCATTATTTTCAACCGTTGGGGTGATATCATCTTTGAGGCTAAGCCTTATAATAACGACTGGACGGGTAACAACAACGGTGGCACTCCGGTACCGGAAGGAACCTATTACTACATCCTACGGCTTAACGTTGGTGAGGGAGATATTATCCGGGGTGATGTTACCGTGATCCGGTAGAACTTGAGAAGATCAGCGCGCATAAATTAGAATGCAGAGCACGGCGAAAGCTGTGCTCTGCATTCTAGTTTTTACGCGCTTGATCTAGTGTACACGTACACTCACACCTTCCGAAGGAGACATGTTTACTAGCCTTCTCCGCCGTTCAACCTTCCCCTGCACCTGCTGCCGAGCCTAATAACCATGCATGTCGTGTGGGGTTTTTTATTGAATTTAAACGGGTCAGTTCGCAACGCGAACTGACCCTTTTAAATTCAATAAAAAATCCGAAATTCTACTTAATGAGTTTGGGGTTCATGCCCATGTTGGAGAAGCCTCCATCATGAAAAAGATTCTGCATAGTAACGTAGCGCGTGAGGTCGCTGAAGAGGGCAGCGCAGAAGTTTGCGCAATCTTCCGCCGGGGCGTTACCAAGTGGGCTCATGTCGTCTCCGTAGCCGAAGAATTCGGTAAATCCAGGAATGCCTTTACCGGCTGTCGTCATGGTTGGCGACTGGCTGATGGTATTGACGCGAACGTGGTTCTTCTCTCCGAAGTGGTAGCCGAAGCTGCGGGCAAAGCTTTCCAGCAGCGCCTTGCTCTCTGCCATCTCCCCGTAGTCTGGGAAAACACGTTGCGCGGCGATGTAGGTAAGCCCTAAGATGCTTCCCCAATCGGACATATGGTCGCCTTTGTACAGGACCTGACACATTTTATGAAAGCTGATGGCGCTGATGTCGAAGGTCTTCTTCATCCACTCATGGTTGAGGTCGGTGTAGTCCTTTTTTTTACGAACGTTGATGCTCATGCCGATGGCGTGGAGTACAAAATCGATCTTACCACCCAGAATTTCTTCGGACTTGACGAAGAGGTTCTCAAGGTCTTCAATGCTCGTGGCATCAGCGGGGATTACTTCCGCACCGATACCAGCGGCGAGCTCCTTAAGGGGTCCCATACGCAGTGCAACGGGAGCGTTGGTGAGCGTGAACTTTGCGCCCATCTGGTGGCAGACGTCGGCAATTTTCCAGGCGAGGGACTGATCATCGAGTGCGCCGAAAATCACGCCGCGTTTGCCTGCTAGTAGTTGAATAGCCATTTTATTAGTCTTTTAGTTCTTTAGTCTTTTAGTGGGTTGGGCACGGTAAAGGTACGGTGGATCGGTGTTAGGTTGCGCTGTTAACGCAATGCATTAACGAACCAACTTCTCAGCTATCTAACTTACCTGTTTCAGCGCCAAGCTTTGTAGGCATTGATTAGACCGTTTGTGCTGGAATCGTGGTTACTAACTTCAGAACCGTCCTTTAGTTCGGGTAGGATGGCTTTAGCAAGCTGCTTGCCGAGTTCCACGCCCCACTGGTCGAAACTGTAGATGTTCCAGACGATGCCTTGCACGAAGATCTTGTGCTCGTACATCGCGATCAGTTGGCCGAGGACGTAGGGAGTGATCTTACGCACTAGGATGGAATTTGTCGGCCTATTGCCATCGAATACTTTAAACGGGACTAGTTCGGATATTTCGGCGTCGGACTTTCCTGCGGCTTTCAGTTCTTCGGTTACCTGGCGCGCGGTTTTACCGTTCATCAGGGCTTCCGTCTGGGCGAAGAAGTTGCTAAGTAGGATAGCGTGGTGCTCACCAATCGGATTATGCGAGGTCGCAGGTGCAATGAAATCACAAGGAATAAGTCGGGTCCCTTGGTGGATCAGCTGGTAAAAAGCGTGCTGACCGTTGGTGCCGGGCTCTCCCCAGATGATGGGACCGGTTTGGTAATCCACTGGCTTACCGTTGCGGTCAACGCTTTTTCCGTTGGATTCCATATTACCCTGTTGGAAGTAAGCCGGGAAACGGTGGAGGTACTGATCGTAGGGCAGGATGGCTTCGGTCTCTGCACCAAAAAAGTTGGTGTACCAGACGCCGATGAGGGCAAGCTTAGCCGGGATGTTCTCTTCCAACGGAGCGTGGCGGAAGTGCTCATCCATGCTGTACATCCCGTCAAGGAGCTCAACGAAATGATCAAACCCGACGGTGAGGGCGATGCTCATACCGATGGCGCTGGAGAGGGAGTAGCGACCGCCGACCCAGTCCCAAAAGCCGAAGATATTCTCTTCTGCAATACCGAATTCTTTGACGCCTTCAATGTTGGTAGATAGTGCGGCGAAGTGCAGGGCCACGCTTGCTTCGCTACCGCCGTTATCGTAGAACCATTGGCGGGCACTGCGGGCGTTGGTCATCGTTTCCTGGGTAGTGAAGGTCTTTGATGCGACCAGGAACAAAGTCGTTTCCGGATTCACTTGCTTGAGGACTTCCGCCAGGTGCGTACCGTCGATGTTGGAGACGAAGTGGACTTCGCGGCCTTCGATCCAGTAAGGCTTCAGCGCTTCGGTCACCATTACCGGGCCGAGATCAGAGCCTCCGATGCCGATGTTCACAACCTGGGTAAGTGGCTTGCCGGTATAACCAGTCAGCTTTCCGGTATGGATGGCCTCGCAGAAACTACGCATTCGGGAGAGGACGTCGTGTACCTGGGGCATAACGTCTTCTCCGTCAACCAGGATCTCCCCCTTGCCACGGTTACGTAGGGCTACGTGGAGTACGGAGCGGCTCTCGGTACCATTGATCATAGCACCGGTAAACATCTGTTCTGTAGCTTCCTTTACGCCACAGTCTTTCGCAAGGCGGTAGAGCACGTCCAGGGTTTCCTGGGTGATGATGTTCTTGGAGTAATCCAGCAGGATGTCTTCAAAGGTCTGGCTGTAATTTTCGAAGCGCTTAGGGTCCTGGGAAAAAAGGTCCTTCAGATGCCGGCCTTCCATTTCATGGGCGTGCATTTCGAGTTCCTTCCAAGCGAGGGTAGAAGTAGGGTCCGTGTTGGGAAGCATGTCTTGCTGTGTTTTCTAGTTAGTCGTATATATCTGAGCGCACTTCTTCACCGTGATAATGTGCGTTGCCAGCGTGAAAGTCGCATAAATTTTCCGCATAACTGATGCTTTTGGAATGTGATTACAAGAATTCTACAGTACCCTGATTTTGTTAGTATGCACCGAAAAGCCTCTCATCGTTCTTTCAAATAGGTTCGGAGACATTAGATAACCCTGTATTGTGAGTACATGACTACAGAAAGTCGTTACCGAGGGAGTGCCGAGTGGCCGGCGGTCCTTTTTGCGTTCTTAAGGACGAGGCTAAAGAACAGTTGAAGTTGCAGGGGCGACTTCTTTAAACGCTGATTTTCATGAACCATATAGTAAAAACTTTGTCGTAACAAATGAATGGTAGTTCCACCAGGACCTGCCAAATCGATACTGCATTAGCAAACCAAATTCAATAAAATGAAAAACGTACTTTTCTTACTACTCGCAATTACGAGCCTAGCATTCCTCATCCCTCAAACATCATTTGCACAAAGCGAAACTACCGATAAAACCATAGTTGAAGTAGCGGCTGGCAACAGCGACTTCACTACTTTGGTAGCAGCGGTTAAGGCTGCAGGCCTAGCTGAAACGCTGATGGGAGAAGGTCCATTTACCGTATTTGCTCCAACCAACACAGCCTTTGAAAACCTGCCCGCTGGTCTAGTGACTGCTTTACTTAAGCCGGAAAATAAGGCTACCCTGCAAAAAATCCTCACGTACCACGTAGTCTCTGGTAACCTGATGGCCAAAGACGTTGTGGCCGCAATCACCGCCGGCGACGGAGTGGTAAAACCCGCAACGGTAGAAGGAACAACCTTCAGCGTTACGGCTAAAATGGGAAAGGTTCAAATCACGGATGGCCAGGGCAACGTAGCCAACGTTACAAGTACGGACATCACCGGCTCCAACGGTGTTATTCACGTAATAGATCGTATTCTATTACCAGTTGGTGTAGATCCCGCGGCTCTTCTCGCAAAAGAGTCGGCTGAAGAAATGCCTGCTGCTTCTATGAAGAGTAGCACCGAGGATGCAGGACCTACGATTGCGGCGATTGCCTCCGGCAATAAGGATTTCAAAACACTTACCGCAGCGCTGGGCGCTGCTGGCTTGGTTGAAACCTTTGATTCTCCGGGCGAGTACACCGTATTTGCACCAACCGATGCGGCTTTTGATGCATTGCCCGAAGGTACCGTCAACAGTCTAGTTACGGATCAGAAAGACCAACTGAAAAGTATCTTGGCCTACCACGTCATTACCGCAAAAATTACTGCGGCCCAACTTGTCAAGGCCATTCAGGATAACGACAATTACTACCTTATGCAAACGCTTGGCGGACAAACCATCGTAGCGACCATCAAGGGTGGTAATGTGCAACTCATTGATGCTGCTGGTAACCGTGCTACCGTGATCGTCACTGATGTGATGGCCTCTAACGGTATTATTCATGGTATCGATGCCGTGGTGATGCCCAAATAAGATAGAGATAAACTTATCGAGCATTAGTGTAAAGCGACACCTTCCCAGATACGGGAAGGTGTCGCTTTTTTTTATCTTTGTGAACTATCCATAGAGCTTTGGTGGTTATAAGTACGCGGCCAGAAATAACTAGCTCAATAGGAAGAGTATCCCGGCTTTACTTGGTGACCAGCAGCCTGGTGTTATCTTTCCGCCCTGCCTCAGGCAGGGCGGAAAGACTTCTACGACTGACGGTCACCGAGCGTAGCCGAGGCGCCAATCGAGCGCAACAGTTGTTTCTGACTTACTATTTGCCCACGCATTCTTATCTTTTTACATATCTCCAGCCCCTTGAGCGTAAGCGTAACCAATCTCACCAAAATTTACGGCGACCAGCATGCACTAGACGGCATCAGTTTTGAGGCTCCAGCCGGACAGATTCTTGGTTTTCTCGGCCCCAACGGCGCGGGTAAGACTACGACGATGAAAATTCTGACTTGTTACCTTAGCCAGTCCTCAGGGTCAGCTTCGGTATTCGGGCATGACGTGGAGACGGATAGTCTTGAGGTGCGTAAGCTTGTTGGTTACCTTCCTGAGAACAACCCACTGTATAAGGATATGTACGTTCGGGAATACTTAACCTTTGCCGCCCGGGCCAACAAGCTCTCTAACGCAAAACCCCGCATTGAAGACCTCATCGAAATGACCGGCCTTGGCCGCGAAAGCCACAAACTGATTGGTGCTCTTTCCAAAGGTTACCGCCAGCGGGTGGGGCTGGCCCAGGCGATGCTCCACGACCCGAAGGTGCTAATTCTGGATGAACCGACCAGCGGGCTCGACCCCAACCAACTAGCGGAGATCCGAACCCTGATCAAAACTTTGGGTAAGGAAAAGACTGTAATTTTTAGTACCCACATCATGCAAGAGGTCCAGGCGCTTTGCGACCGCGTGATCATCATTGACCGTGGCCGGATAGTAGCTGACGATCCGATTGAGCGGCTGAAACAGCGCCTGGCCGGAGAATCCTCCTTGCTTGTTTCTTTCGATCGGGCGGTGGACGTCAATAAACTCAAACAAATCAAAGGTGTATCCCGCGCCGTAGCCAACCCCAAGGCTCCTGATTACCGTCTTTACCTCGCAAGTAAAGCCGATGCTCGCGCTGAAGTCTTCCGCTTCGCGGTCGATAATCAGCTCGTATTACTCGGCTTGCACAAGGAAGACCTTAGCGTGGAGGAGGTGTTCCGCGCACTCACTAAATCTTAGAGGGCTCCGAAGCGTCGGCGAAAATACAAGCGTTAGTTAGCGTTAGTTAGCGTTTTCGCTGATCTTTGAGCGTCCGGTCTACGTTAGGCCGAATGCTTAAAGGTTTACTTCCACTTCGCCTGCGGCTTCATTACGATAAACGCTTCGAGGTCTTCTTTTTAACCGATGACTATCCCCAATGAAAACAACGCTACTCAATTTTCTTTTCCTGTTTACGACCAGCCTCTTCGCCCAGGCGCCCTTTAATGCAGAATACCGCTTCCCCGAAGGCGTCTACCTGAGTCATGCTTCCCTGCTGGCCAATAAGCCCGACCTGGACTGGGAAGCAATTGATGGAGAGATGGTGCAACTGCCCGAAGATTTCCGTGTACAGATTGCTGACTATGGCTATAAAGATGTCCGCATTAACGCCGACATCATTCCTTACGCCATTAGTTTGGACGGTGTGCCCTATCTCTTCGTTAAACAGAACGGTAAACGGGGCTACCATGAGTTCACTGGCTTCCGCGTCCAGGGGGCCCTGAGTACTATCCGCTACGATACGACTTTTACTACCCGCCGGCTCATGAAGGCCTACAACCCTGCCAATGGTCAACCCTTCCGCCAGGCCTACGTAGAACGGGAGAAGACCGTACCCCTCAACAAAGTATTGCACCTGCGCTCCGGCGCCCTTCTTCCGCTTGATCTCCCAACGCTGCTTCGCCTCTGCGCTGACGACAGAGAGTTGGTCACCGCACTGAAAGCCACCGACCCAACGGACCAGAAGATGTTACTGCGCGCAATTAAACTTTATGACGATCGGCATCCGTTATCTTTGCCGTTTCGTTAGACGGCCTACGGTCTTTTAGATGCGCTGCGCGCTTTTAGACGGCTTCGCCTTTTAGACGCGCTGCGCGCTTTTAGACGGCCTTCGGCCTTTTAGGCTACCGCACGTCTTTGGTGCCGGAGCCGTGCGGCAGCCTAAAAGCGCAGCGTCTAAAAGGCAAAGCCGTCTAAAAGCGCAGCGTCTAAAAGGCGCAGCCGCTTAAAACAATGTACAAT
>JAPKCQ010000251.1 GCA_026421165.1 Lewinella sp.
GGCCATAAGGCGTTGGTGTTCAGCGAGGCGGCGGTCCAGGTCAGTGCGGTCGGTGCCGAGGTATTCTACCTCGAAGGTCTGGCCGTTACCGTAATCGAGGGCCATGATGTGCATGTGAACGGGGCTTCCCGCCTTACGCATCAGCGCCAGGTACTCATCGTTGTGCGCTTTGACTTTCTCCCAATCACCGTAGGCGTAGGTGTAGCGGTCTAGCTGCAGGGCGGTCAACTTATCGTCCATGCCTTCCTCCCCTGTGGGGGTGTAGTTCATGTCACTTTGCATTTCCAGGACCTGGGCTTCGGTGCCGGTCACCATCATGGCCATCGCTGCGGGGTCGTAAACGGACTGCCGCTCCTCCGCGCTCAGGCTGCCCTGGGCGAAGCCGAACTGCGCCTGGATACGGTCGAGCTCGGCGTAATCACGGATCGGCGTGAGCACCTCCAGGGTATTGTCTTCGTAGCGGTAGAAATCCCAGCCCTTATTGCTGGCGGCCTTGTACTTGACGTCTACTTTGCTGAGGTAGTCGATGAGCAGCTGCTGCTGGCCAGGCTTCACGTGCCAGCGGAAGAGGTCGTACTTGGGGTTGTCTTGGGCCTGGCCCGTGGCGGCGAGGCAGCAAAGCAGGAGGAAAAGGGTGGTTTTGAGTAAGCGCATAATAAGAATGATATGGATTAGGAAAATTTGACGGGTTCGCGGGTGCGGAGGAATTCCACGTTAGCGTTGACCCGATTCAAAGCTAGGGGAACGATGCGCCGGAAACCGACGCCACTTTCCCGGGCCCGGGATTTACTTTCCAGGCCTGTTCTGACCATGAATTTGACGAAGCGAGCGGAGGTTACCTCTCTGATCCAGGTTTTTTCAACTTTCTCTGCACCCGCCCCGAAATAATCGGGACCAGACAAGCTGGCGTCCGCGGCGGACTCCTGCTGTTCCTGAGAGGTCTGGGCGATCGGAACCATTACCAGATGCGTCGCTACCGATCGGGGCTCCAGTATTTCCGTTTTGGTGGGCTCGGGAAGAGGTGGATCAGTTTCCAGATTTGGGGCCGGGTGGCCGGTGTCAGATTCGGCTGGCGGTTTTTGGGCGGGGCCGCAGGTGCAAAGGACGGTTATGAGAACAATGCTATTTAAAACCCTTCTTTGCATCCTGCGATCCCGCCACATTTACCCCAATCGCTGACGCAGCGCCTCGTTCATCTCCTCGAAACCCGCCTTAATGTCCGTCTCTAGTTTTCGGCGGAAGACGATTGCGAGTAGGCCAGAGAAGTACTCTCCGTGTGCTAGTCTGGTCGTACCGTCGCCATTATCGGTGAGGAGGAAATAATGCTCCCCGCCGAAGACAATGTTGAACAGCAAGGTACCCTTCCAGCGCAGTTCCCGGCCGGGGTCAAAGGCGAGTACTTTGGGTTCAAGCGGCATACCACCGACCAGTACGGCCACGGTATTGTCTACCGCCCAGTCTCCGTCGGCAAAAGTTATGAAAGGATTCCACTGCAGGTAAGCGGCGAAATCAGTGAGTACGTCCCAAACCCTGGCGGGAAGGTCGATGGTGGTTTGGAGGTGTAGCACGGGGCAAAGATGCGTAGCGAAGAAAAGTTTTACTCCACCCTCCCCGAAGCCAACACAACCCCAGGCTCGGTACTGGTAGAGACCAGGTAGTAATACCGCCCCATCGGTAATTTAAGCACCCGGCTGAAGGCTACCGCGTAAGCGTTCTTCCGCCCAAAGGCGATCCGGTCTTCATTAACTATAATCTGCTCAGGCCTGAACCCGGCGGTCAGGACCGGCCGGCCGGGAAAACGGACGGGGTCATTGTTGAAGATACGGAGCAGGAAGGTGGAATCGGCGGGCAGGTCGAGTGCATAAAGGGTGCCGGCCAGCGTAATCCCTTCGAGCGTACGGTTTACGCTAAGCTCAAAATCGTAAACAACGTTTGCTTCCGCCGCAAGTACCTGCTCTAGGGCGGGTAATGGTGCCATTGGGTCGCGAGCATCACGGGGTGGCTCGGGGCGTGTTTGGCCAGAAGTGTCGGTAGGCTCCGCTACGGGAGCCAGGTCGATCGTGTCTTCCGTAGTCAGTTCAAGAGGCGAGTCGGATGGCTCAACCTCAGTCTCAGTTTTCAAGGGCGGAGCGATAACTTCCTCTCCGGAAGAAGAAGAAAAGGGATCAAGGATGTAAACCAGCGCAAGCACGACGACGAGCAAGACCGGCCCCAAATACCACCATTTGGAGGTGCTGGAGGCTGGCTTAACCTGGGCCTCCGACGCTGCGGGAAGGGAGTACTCCTCCGAGATCGTACGCAGGGTTTGCCGCAGCTCCCATTCTCCAGAATCAGAAAGGACGGCTTGCATTCGCCTTTGCAGTTCGACCTCGGCGGCAAGCTTAGGATCGGCACGCAGGGAGGCCTCAAAGACTATGACTTCGGAAGCGGGAAGCGCGCCGTTCAGGTAGTCATCGATCTTTTCTCCTGGACTTTTCATTTGTTAGCTCAACTTTAGTTCTAGGTACCGGCCATCCTGTTTTACCAGGGCAACCAGCTTTTCCTTGCACTTGAATTTTTTCTTCTTGGCGTAACCGACACTGCTAAGGCCCAAACGCTTTACAATCTCCTCCATTTTTACTTTCGCGAAAAATAGTTGTAACAACTGTTGGCAATCCTGCCCCAACAAAGCGAAAGCATCCCAAAACAGTTGGTCCTCCTCACTTTTCGCCCCGCCCGTATCCGTTTCTGGTATCTGCTCGTAGGCGTGGCTGTCCGTTAGGCTCAACTCCGTACGGGATTTTTTTTGGAGTTGGTTGCCCCACAGGTTGCGGCACACACCGTACAGGAAGGTGTAAAACTGGCTCGTGATCAGAAAGTCCGGGGATTTGCTCTTGCGGTAGATGCGGACGATGGCTTCCTGAAAAACATCTTTAGCGTCTTCGGCCGACCCGCCGTTCATCTGAATAAACCGAGCGATTCGGGGCAGGTACTTCGCGTAGATTTCCCGCAGGCCCTTAGCATCCCCTCGCCTGATCGTATCGAGGTAATTATCTCCTGGTTCGGCCATATCAGTTTACCTAAAAGTCTATGAGAGTCTAAATGTAGACAAAACAAAGCCGGAGGCCAAATCCCCCCTATTTCTCCACGGCCCACCGTTTAAGCTTGCCCTCCATATCCATGATTAGGATAGCAGCGTCGTACACCCAAATCTCTCCAGCCACGGTAGTCTGCTTGCGGGCTGGCTGCCCAAAGCGGTCGGTAATGTCTTTACCCGGGCTTCCCACCTTGAAACCATCACGGGTTTCTTCGGTATAGCCGCTGTTGGTGATGGCAAAGCTCACCTTGGGCCGTCTGCTGGAAATGGCGGGGCTGAACCTGTATACGCGGGCGTTGTCACGGGTCCAGATGTTGAGTCCGGCATCTCCGAAGAAGTCCAACCTGGTCGACTTACTCGTGTTCTGGGTGGCAGTGAGGAGGTCTTTTGCCTTCAGCCCGTCTACCGTCCAGCTGATGGACCGGTCCGCAACGGCTCTATCCACTGCGGGCGCTTCCTTCCCCTGGGCGGTGAGCAGGTTGGCTGCGGCGAGGGCAGACTTATTACTGACGGCACTGAGCCGTTCGATACCGGCGGATTCGTTTCCCCCACGAATATCAATCAGGGCCAGCAGGACCTCGGCGTTGGCTCCGGTATTGGGAAAGCGCTCCGGATTCGCCTTTGCTTTTCGGGCGGCCTCTACCCCCGCGTAGAAGCGGGCGCGGTCATCGTCTTCCAGCAAATAATGCGTGCAGGCCAGGTTGAGATAGGCCGGGGCGTAGTCCCGGTCCAGACTTATCGCGCTGGTAAAGTAGCCCATGGCTTCGATGAGGAGTTGGGCCCGGAATGCTTCGGTATCCTCCACGCTTTTGGTTGCACTGTTAAACGACAGGTCCAGTTCCAGCGGCAAGCGGTATTGCTTGTCTGCCTGGCTGAAGTATTCCATGGCCTCCAGGACGGTGAGGACGCCCAGGTTATTGTACACCTCCCGCCCCTGGTATTGCTGCAAAATATGCTTGTACACAATCCGGGCGTCGGCGTAGCGGTTGAGGGCGACAAGTAAGTTGGCCACCTCGTACACGTCGATGAACTGGTTCATACGCGCTTCTGCCTCCCGCCCCATCTCCTGGCGCGCTTCCTTGGATTCATAGCCGAACATCTCGTCCTCGAGTCCGTAACCGGCGTAAAGTGCTTCAAAAATACCGGGCACGTCCCGGACGTCATAGCCGGCCGAATACGCCAGGAAACCGCCCAGAAAATCCGCTTCGGTCTCCATGGTGACCTTGGTAAGTCGTTCCCGGCCTTTTTCGACCGCGACCGCCAGCTTAGCGTAGGCAGGGCCGGCCATTGCCGTTTTGGCTTCCTGCAGGGCACTGGCCAGTTCCTTGTCGTTGTAGCTATTGAAGACTCCTCGCTGGTAAGCGTGCTTCTCGTAGAAGTGGCTTACTTCGTGGCCCAGGATGAACGCCAGCGCGGCGTCACCGAATTCCTCGAGCAAATCGTACGCCTTCTCTTCCAGACCGATACTTAGGCCGTCTCCCTGCAAAAATGCGATATTGGCCTCCCCCTGGGTGAACAGAAAGGGCGGTGCCGAAAACCGGTAGTCTCCTTTAGCTTCGACCAGCTTGCGGTAGATCGCTTCGGCCCTGTCCCGTTTCTCTTTCGCCACGGAAGGCTCCAGGTTAATTTCAGCGGAAGATTTCTCCAACAGGCTAAAGGCGGTAGTATTCGGCTGACCGGTTAGCCCAGCCGGTACAATCCATAGCAACAGGAAGACGTTGAGTAAGTGTAAGCGTTTCATGTTGTAGGTTTTTAACGAACAATATAGACTATGTTGATTACCAGATCGCCATTTCGGACGCTGAACAGTTCCAGCGCGCTAAAAACACTTTGTCTACTGCTGTATTTGGTGTCGGCCCCAAAGGTTACCCAGGCCCAGGTCACCTCCCTGCGGCCCTTCGAGCGGGTGCGCGCGCTCGTGGTAGGCGTATCGGATTACGCAAATGACAAAATCGCGGACCTGCCCTTCGCTGACGACGATGCGGAGTACTTCGCCCAGATGCTGCGCGAGCAAACGGAGTGGCCCGTTGCCCCCGAAGACATCGTCCTGCTCACCGATCAGGACGCCACCTACGGCAGGTTTATCGCCGAACTGAGCAAACTGACCGAAAGCGTCTCCCCCCGCGACCGCGTGATCATCTTCTTCGCCGGCCACGGAGACGTCGAGGTCGTGTCGGACATCCAGACCGGTTACCTCCTCTTCCACGATGCTCCCGCCCGCGCTTACGCCGCCGGCGGTGCCTGCGAGGTGTACACGCTGGACCAGGCGATCGACAAACTCATCTTGGAAAAAGGAGCCCAGGTGATCCTCATCGCCGATGCCTGCCGGTCGGGTAGCCTTGCGGGTAGCCGTCGTGGTGCGGCGGCCACGGCCTCGGTGATTAAAACCCTTTTTGGCAACACCGCTAAGATTCTCTCCTGCGAACCAGATGAACTGTCGCTCGAAGCCCCCGATCTTGGTGGCGGCCACGGCTTGTTTTCCTACTACCTCGTGCAGGGAATGATGGGCGCTGCCAACCGCAACGACGATGCCTACGTCAGCCTGCTAGAGCTGGAACGCTACTTGCAGGACCAGGTAATGGCGGCCTCCGGTGAGCGCCAGACCCCCTCCGTCAGTGGGCCTACCTCCCTGCAAATAGCCAAAGCACGACGCGATAACCCTACCCTCAGTGGAACGTTCAACACTTTAGCGGTCTCCAACCAGGCGAGCGTACTGGGTTCGGACCCGACCAAAAAATTCCTGGCGTTCAGTGCCGCAGTTAGTGCACAACACCTCGTTTACCCAGCAAAAGGATCTGCTTACAACATCTACCAAACGATGGGCGACGGTCCGGACGACCTGGCCTTCAAGCAGGTGATGAAAACAACCCTGATCGGCAAATTACAGGCCGACGCCCAGCGTGCCGTAAGCGAGTACCTCAATTCCCCCGGCAAGGAACTGGCCCGGCGGTGGGTAGACAGCGAAGTTTATGCACAGTATCCCGAATACCTCGAAATCGCCGCCGGTTTGCTTGGGGAGGACGACTACTTCTACCCCGAGGTGATGGCCCGTGCTCATTACTTTCGCGGGGTCAACCTGCGGCTCAAAGCGGAACTGACCGACGCTGATTCCAGCTTGTTCCACCGTGCGCTGGCCGAGCAGGAAAAAGCCCTGAAGCTCCAGGCCAAGGGAGCCGCACCTCATATTTTTAACGAGATCGGCCTCGTCCACCGTCATTTCAATCGTTTAGACCTGGAACTGGAAGCCTTCCAAAACGCCCACGCACAATCTCCCCGTTGGGGCCTTGCCCTCACGAACCTGGCCTTCGCCAACAAGCGCAACGAACGCCTCCCCGAGGCCGAGCGGCTTTACCTGAAAGCCATCCAAGAATCACCCGAATTGTCGCTTCCGTACTACAACCTGGCGGTCCTGTACGAAGAAGACGAGCAAGTTGAAAAGGCAATCGAGTTCTACGAACTCGCTGGTCAAAAACCCGACCCGCTGCCCGAAGTATTGTACAACTTGGCCATTCTCTACCGCCAGGATGTCGCGTCCCTGCCCGCAGCGGAACGGGCCATTCAACAGTACCTCAGGCTGGTACCGGACGACACCTACGGCTATCTGCTGGCTGGGGCCTTATACCTCGATCAGGAAAAATCCACCCCCGCCTGGGAAATGTTCGAGTTCGCCGAGTCGCTTGCTCCGGATGATTTCTACGTGTTGAACAACGTAGCCTACCTGGCGGAACGGGAAAGAGATTTTAACCGCGGCATCGCGGCCAGGCGAAAAATGGTCCGGCTGTATCCGGAGGACCACTCCGCTCATCTCGGGCTCGCGGAATCCCTGCTGGA
>JAPKCQ010000252.1 GCA_026421165.1 Lewinella sp.
TCAGTTCTACTATTGTGCGGGAGATTATTAAGGGGGGAGGGGATGCTTCGCCGTTTTTGCCTGAAGGAGTGGAGATCAAGGATATGTGATAAGCGATATGGGATATTTGATATGCGATTCATTACGAGATAACTGTCGTAGTAATACGGTCGAAATTAACTTAGTCTTTTACCACACGTTTACGCTTTATGGCTCGACGATATCCATGAACGCTTTCATCCGCTGCTAACAACACTGTCATCGCTATCACCAAAACCGAAGTTGGCAAACTCTTTCATGGAGATACCCGCTCGGACATTGGGTCGGAAGATGGGAAGATGAAGTTTGCGAACGGTGTTAATGACCTGGTGACCAAGTTTATCCGTCTTGACGTAAATGAGGAACTTGATGTGGATATGCTGGTGGTGGAGCGCTTGTATCCTATGGACTTTCGCGCTTATGAGCAGGAGATTCGGTTACTATGGTTAAACGTGTTTGAGGATGAATTGAAAGCACTACACTCTGCAGGGTTCGTTCACCGCGACCTTCGCCGACCGAGCGATATGCCCGGACTGCGGTATGATAATATCTTCCTTACCGAAACTAGCTTGCGGCTAATCGATGTCGGTATTTCCGCGCTCAAATCACAGGTTGGTGACAAGCTATTCAACCGTTTCGTTGAAAGAGAGTGGGAAGAGTACGAAGTTTTTAGAAAAGACTTTCTGGCTCGTTAGCGCCAGCAAACCTCCACAAACTGCTCCTCTTTTTCCACCCCAAGTACGGTTCTTGCCCAGTAAAGCTTATCCTCAAACAAAGCAATTTTCGGAAAGCCGGAGGAACGGGCAGCGGAAGTTATAGTAAGCTCTTCCCGTTCAACCTCATCCGTCGGAGAGATCGTCCACAGCGTGAGGAAAGCGTCGTCGGTGCCTTCTTTGGTGGTGATGCCGGTTACGTACGCAGCCCCATCATCAGCAAGTTGGATATCTACGCGGCCAAGGGGGATTTCGTCGTCAAGTAAGATTGGGAAGTTGAAGCTGTCGGCGTTGGGATCGTAACGGGCGAAGTTTATTTGGGCGAGGTCCGCAGGTGCAGTGTACCAAACGACGGCAATGTCTCCCGCATCGTTAGCGGCTAGGGCCGGACCGTTCACCGGGCAACCGTTGATCTCCCAATTGTCTGCATGTACCAGTTTGGGTGTAGACCATTCGTCGTCAGAAGTGGGCTTGGTTACGTAGGCGATGTCGCGGATCTCGTGTTCGGAGCGGTCGCGGTAGGCTACCATTATTAGGCTGTCGGTGGCTACGGTTGCGGTGTTGCAGCAGTCGCAGACCCGGTGGTCTAGTTCTACGCTTGTGTCATCGGATAATGCTTTGGTTCGTAGTGTCATTGCTCCTCCACCCCCGTGACCGTGGTCGTCAACTGTTGGTTCGTCAGCTTTTAAGCTGACTTGTTTAGTGAACCGTCCGTCCAGCCAGCTTACCTGTAAGCCGCCGCCGGGTATTGGGGCGGAGGATAGGAAGCCGTGTTCTGCTGCTACTGTGTCTTTGTGTAGTTTAAAATGCTCTTTGGGTTCAGAATATTCAATCGCAGCGTATATGTCGTAATCGTAAGTTCCTTCCCCACTGTACTGGAGCCAATGCGAAAACTGTACGTTGTTTCCAAGCGAGTCTTTGTACCTGATCACTGAAGGGAAATCGGCCCAATTAATAAACCAATCTGTTCCAGATCTCAATTCATTCTTCAAGACTACTTTCTCAAAGGGAAGATGTATCGGTTGAACGAAAAGACTGCTTTTTTCGCCGGATGTTTTAACGTAAGAGACGGATATGTCGTCGTCATCCTGGGTTAATCTTGGCGAGTGAGTCCCTGCAGCCAACTGAAAGCATTCAGCCTCGGTAACAGCGGTTTCTTCCTGCCCGCAAGCGAGTAGGAGAAGGAAGGGTAGTAGTAGTGGTAGTTTTTTCAAGGTAGCGGAGTTTGTGGCAGGGGGTGAAAAAGGAAGTAGAGTGATTAATTAGGGTTTGGAGAGTTAAATAGGATGTCCCTGAGCGGGAGTAATTCTGTTAAATCCTATCAGACCTTAATCATCTTAACCCATGCGAATCATGGGCTAAAACGCCTCAGATACGGACGTTCGGAGATCCTAACATCGTCTCTTGCTGCGAGCGGAGGACCTCGGAGCGTGAACTTTCGGGTTAGAACGCAGTGAATAGCCTGAAAATCTACCTCCGAGTGTCCTTATTGGTCGTTTTAGACCATGCTTCGCTCAATTCATTTTACGACAACCCCAATATTTCCCGATTAGCAGCAGCATCAAACCCAGCATCAGCAAAGTCATCAAACGCTTTTTCGGTAACCTGGATGAGGTGGTCCGCGATGAACGGCGCACCTTCGGCAGCGCCCTGGGCGCTGGATTTGATGGCGCATTCCCACTCTAAAACGGCCCAGCCGTCGTAGCCGTACTGCGCGAGTTTGGTGAAGATGCCTTTGAAGTCTACCTGCCCGTCGCCGAGGCTGCGGAAGCGGCCGGCACGGTCTGCCCAGCCTGCGTAGCCAGAGTATACTCCCTGGCGACCGGTGGGGTTGAATTCCGCGTCCTTGACGTGATAGGCAGAGATGCGCTCGTGGTAAATATCGATGAACTGGAGGTAGTCTAGGCACTGGAGCACGAAGTGGCTGGGGTCGTAGTTGATCGTCACGCGGGCGTGGTTGTCGGTCGCTTCCAGGAAGCGTTCGAAGCTGGTGCCGTCGAAGAGGTCTTCGCCGGGGTGGAGCTCGTAGGCGCAGTCGACGCCGCACTCATCGAAGACGTCGAGGATGGGTTTCCAACGCTTGGCGAGCTCTCCGAAGGCTTCTTCCACGAGGCCGGCGGGGCGTTGTGGCCAGGGGTAGAGGTAGGGCCAGAGTAGGGCGCCGGAGAAGGTTGGGTGGGCGGTGATGCCGAGGTTTTTACTGGCCCGGGCGTTCAACTTCATCTGGCTTACGGCCCATTCCTGGGTAGCTTTTGGGTTGCCAGCGACTTCTGTGGGAGCGAAGCCTTCGTACATCTTATGGTAGGCGGGGTGGGTGGCGACGAGCTGGCCCTGCAGGTGGCTGGCCAGTTCGGTGATTTCCAGGCCATGCTCACCGACCCTGCCTTTCAGCTCATCGGCGTAGGTTTTGGAGGTGGCGCATTTTTCCAGGTCGATCAGGCGGCTGTCCCAAGTAGGGACTTGTACGCCTTTGTAGCCGAGGCCGGCCATATATTTACAGATTCCATCGAGGGAGTTGAAGGGGGCTTCGTCTCCCATGAACTGGGCGAGGAAGATGGCTGGGCCTTTTATGTTGGTCATGGTTTGAGAAGTTGAGGTTTTGTTTCGGGCTAAGATAGTTATTCTGGCGAGGTGTGTGATCTTGGACTATTTCTGAGGTTATCTGAGGGGAATGTCGCTTTGCGATTAAGGGCAGCACAGTCGTAGGGCGACATTCTCCTTCGTTGACCTCGGATAGGATCCCATAGACATACCGTAACTTCGCTCAAAATAGTAAAGCTATGTCAAGAACTTCAGACCTCCGCCCCGGTGAATTCAACGCCTTTTATGCTGGCTACGTCGCCAACGTTGGCGACCAGGGCATTCTGACCGCGCTGAACGAAAGCGCGGCCCAGCTTACGGATTACCTTATGTACGTTGCAGAAGACCGGGTGGACTACACCTACGCGCCGGGCAAGTGGACCATCGCTCAGTCGCTCCAGCACATTATCGATACTGAACGTATCTTCAGTACCCGGGCCTTGCACATTGCGCGGGGAAATAAGACGCCGCTACCGGGCTATGAACAGAATGACTACGCTGAGGTCGCCGATGTTTCCGAACGGCGATTCTGGGATATGACCGAGGAGTTTCGGACGGTCCGGTCCGGTACGATTACCTTGTTCAAGAGCTTTACGGAGGCGGATTTGCTGCGAATGGGAACGGTAAGTGATGGCCCAGCTTCGGTGCGGGCTATTGGCTTTATCATCAGTGGCCACGTTTACCACCACGCTAAATTGTACATTGAGAAATACAAGTAGGGAGTGGGCGCTGACGCGGGTGCAAGGTCAGAAGTCCTTCGGAGGAGCAGTGTACGTTGCTCGTGGCGCTGCCTTGTACCTGCTGCCGAGCCCTGATTACGAAGTAACTGGTAGGTGAAAAGAGCTTAGGAGTAATATTTTAAATATTGCTGTGACAATAAAACAGGAATTATGCCCATAATATTTAGTGTTAATCCCGCCCGTCTCAAAAGCAGATAAAGAACAACCACAGAATGCGTCACTTCCAATTATTCCTGCTCTTTCTTTTTGCCGTCAGCCTCCAGGCCGATGCCCTGAGCAGCCGCTTGCGCCTACTATTACCAGGAGAAAATCCTCCAACGGTAAATGAACGGCAGTTCCTTTACCAGCGCGTGAGCCTACTCTTCAATCAACTGGAAAACGATAAGATCGGCCGAAAATCTACCAAAAAGAAGATCAAAAAGATCAGCGCACGGCTGGAAGGTGATGTTCTAAAAACCTACGACCCCAACGCACAGCTGGCCGACGCCTTCCGCAACGGCCGCTACAACGACGCTACCGCCGCCCTGATCACCGCCCTCGTTTTTGAAAAGTTCGGGGTAGCGTACGAAGGTTACGTAAATCACTGGGAGGCCTATCTGATTGCCGATCCCGACCATCACGCCGCTGAAATCTACCAGCCCGGTCACCAAAAACACAAACCCGCTGCCGAAACTGCCTTCCGCCGCGATTACCTAGAAGTTCTCCGCGCCACCCTACTTGAAGACCTGCCAAACATGAGCACGGAAGAAGTTGATAAGCTTTTCAACCGCTACTATTACCAACCAGGCAAAAAATTAACCTTCGGCCAGCTTACTGCTTTCCTCCAGTTCCGCCTCGCTCAGTCTGCTTACCGCGCAAAGGACTATTTGCTCACTGTGGAACTACTGGAAATCGCCCTTTCCAAAGAGGAACGCCCTGCTTTTCTGGTGCTCCGCAAAGCCGCTGAGCTGCAAATCAAGGCCATCAACCGCCCCGAAGTGGAAGGCGACATCTCCACACTATTTCAGCAGTGGGCCGAGGCACCCAATAATAAATACCTTCCTGCCGCACTACTCCAGCACTTTGATGAACAACAGCGCCTCCTAATCGCCGAAAGCCGCCTCGGCGAAGCAACGGAATTACTGTCCGACTACCTAAGCCGCGCGCCGGCAAGCAAAACCACCTGGAGTGGAGAAATGAGCCGCCTTCAGCAATACCGCCTGCTGAGCCACCACTTTCTTAACGACAATATCAGTAAAGCCCGCCGCTTGGCTGAAAAGCTCTACGCGGGTAATCCGGAAAACGAAAGGGTCAAATACCTACTAGGCGAGATCGTCATCGATCAGCTGCGGCGTAGCCGCTCCACCGGACAAGTATTTATCAATGCGGTGGAAACGGCGGCCAGGGACTTCCCATTCATCCGGGAACAGGAACGCTTCGCCGACTTGTTTCTGCGCGAGCTCGCATGGAAGGTCCGCGACATCTTTGCCGAAGGTAATGGCCCCGGCGGTGAAGATGCCCTACGCACTTTTCGCAATTCCCTTATCGACATCCCTATCAACGAAAGCCGCAACGTATGGACGCTTACCGCCTTCATCGCCGCTTCCAACTATTATTTTCGTGTTGAAGACTACGGTCGTGCCCGTTTTTACGTGGATGAAGGGATTAAGTACAATGGTAACGATGAGTACTTGCTGCACCGGCGGGATTTGTTGGCTCGGTACTGACTTCTCTAAGGACCATTTTTTCAACTTTGAATATGGGATATCATTTCTTGATGGTATAGACTTAGAGATTACATTAGAGGTTGGTAAATACTGAGATGCAGAAGACTACTCGCTACCCTGTAACTTACCATCTGCCTTCGATAGACATAAGTTATTACCTCGGAAAATGACGGATCACCATGAAAATGGTGGCCTGTTTTTTGGTATAGTCGTACCTTTCCGCGGTGCATTTTTTTGACCACATTATCTTCCTACTACTAGGCATCGTACTTCCAATAGTCCTTCTCGTCACCGGCAACCGGAGGCGGAAGGGTACGCCGATACGCTGGACCGAAAAAATGAAGATTGGCCTCTACTACAGCAACGGCCTGTTGCTCTATGGTATGGCGGCAGCGGTGATACTGATCTGGTGGCTTACCAACCGGTCGCTCAAGGAAATCGGGCTGGGGTGGGGGAGCGTCCCGTACGACTTGACGGCGGTCTTATTACTTTGCGGATTTCTCCTACTCTATTTGCTCGATCTTTACTACGAGGTTGGAAGCGCAGAGAGCCGGGAGGAAACCCGTCGGGAATTCAAGAAGCTTGGCTTCTTACCGGTTACCGCCACCCAATTTCTCCACTTTGTTTTTCTGGCCGTGGCGGCCGGGGTGGGGGAGGAGATCGTTTACCGCGGCTTTATGATCACTTACCTGACGAATCTGCTGGGAGATACCGGTTGGGCGGTTGCGGCCGTGTTACTGGTTCCTGCGGTCGCCTTCGGGCTTGGGCATATCTACCAGGGCTGGAAGGCGGTGGGCAAAATCATCGCCATGGCCGTGCTCTTCGGTTTTTTCTACCTGCGCACCAATACGCTTTGGCCGCTGATACTGGTCCATACGGCGGTGGATGTTTTGGGTGGGTTGCTCAGTTGGTATCTGTTGGGGCGGGAGGAATAAGGTTCTATGATAAATATCGGTCTAGGACGAAAGAATATAGTCGGCGCGCTACCAAGCTGCACCGCGCAGTAGCCGCGTAGCGAAATCAGACAGTTATTGAATCGGCGTCCCTAAGATCCAAGTTTACATCAAAAACCCAAAGTAATAACTTCATTGTTGTACGGGCAACCCCTTCGGGTGCCCGTCAAATACCAGCATGTCGGGCCTCATT
>JAPKCQ010000032.1 GCA_026421165.1 Lewinella sp.
CGTAGAAGAAATGCCCCTCTTCCCCGGTTGCGAAGACATCAGCGATTACGAGAAAAGAAAATCTTGCGCCGACCAGAAGTTGATGCACTACGTGTACGCTAACGTGAAGTACCCGAAAGAAGCAATAGAAGAAGGCAAGCATGGTATGGCCGTGATCAACTTCGAGATCAACTACAAAGGCGAGGTGTTCGGAGCGAAAATTGTCCGCGACCCAGGTGCCGGCATGGGTGAGGAAGCCCTGCGGGTAGTAAAAGGTATGATCGCCGACGGTATTCGCTGGACGCCCGGTAGGTCCCAAGGAAAGCCCGTAACCGTACAGTTCAACCTACCCGTCAAGTTTAAACTAGAATGAAACCATGTCCTGGATATCCCACCCCTACCGAAGATTTACCCTACTGGGTCCGCTGCTGTACGCCGGTATGATGTGGCTGGGATACCAGACAGCCGCAGAGGGCGGTACTTCAACTGAATGGAATCCGACGACCGAGGATTGCCAAACCACCGACATCAGGATAACTCCTACTGAAATGACGGCAGATACGGTAGCTATCATCCACCACTTCAACCGGACAAAAGCCGTGCGGATCCTCCCCCGGCCGATCGATTCCGTTGCGGCATCGGACATAAAAGCCCCGAAGGTTGTTCTACGAGTTCCGCCGCCGCCGCCGCCGCCCGGACCAAAGAACCGCTGCGGGGGCTTTGGGATGTTTGAACGTATGCCCATTTTTCCTGGCTGCGCTAAAACCATGCCCTACGAAGAGCGCAAAGCCTGCGGTGAGCGAAAGCTCTTGGAGTTCATCCACACCAACATTCGTTACCCGGCTACTGCTCGGAACTGGAACTGTGCGGGTACGGCTATCATAGAATTTATTGTCCAAAAGGACGGCCATATCGAAGAGGCTGAGATAATCGCTGACCCCGGCTGTGGCCTGGGAGCGATTGCCCTGAAGGCGGTAGTGGAAATGAACGAGCAAAAAGTCATCTGGACGCCAGGCCGACAGGGTGGGCGCTTCGTAGCGGTGAAGTTCAGCTTACCTATTCGGTTTAAACTAAAGTAGCGACAATTCGCTAACTTCACCGGCAAACTACTTCGTCGTACCATGCCAGACTTCATCTTCACCGACAACCCCGTCGCGATCCACTATGCGATCCCCGGATTCATCCTTCTACTCCTAATTGAGATCGGGATGGCAGTGTACGAGCAGCGCGATTGGTACGAGACGAAAGACACCATCAGCTCCCTGAGCATGGGCATCGGCAGTGTCATCATCGGGCTGCTCACGAAAGTAGTGATGATCGCCGTCTTTTTCTTCCTTTACCAATTTCGGTTGTTCGACCTAAGCGTGGCCTGGTGGGTATGGGTGCTATGCTTCTTCGCTGAAGACCTGAGCTACTATGCTTTTCATCGGGCCAGCCATGAAGTACGCTATTTCTGGGCGAGCCACGTGGTACACCACAGCAGCCAGAAATACAACCTTTCTACGGCGCTGCGGCAGACCTGGACGGGAGAGCTTTCCGGTTCTTTCGTCTTCAAACTAGTGCTGCCAATAATCGGCTTTCATCCCATCATGGTGGCCATCTTCGGCAGCATTAGCCTGATCTACCAGTTCTGGATTCATACCGAAGCGATCGATAAAATGTGGCGGCCCATCGAGTGGCTGTTCAATACACCGAGCCATCACCGCGTCCACCACGGCAGCGATGTAAAGTACCTGGACCGTAACCACGGCGGCGTGCTCATTGTCTGGGACCGATTATTCGGCACCTTCAAGGTAGAAGAAGAGCGGCCGGTGTACGGGCTGGTTACCAACATCGATACCCACAACCCGCTACAAATCGCGACGCACGAATGGGCATCCGTAGCCAAGGATGTTTGGTGGGCACCGGATTGGCGGAGTAGGTTGGGTTACCTCTTCGGTCCTCCGGGGTGGAGCCATGATGGTAGCCGGAAGACCAGTACTCAGTTGCGAGAGGAAGAGGAGTTAGTCAAGCAGTCACATAGTCAAGCAGTCATATAGTCGCTGCCGCAAGTACCGCTCGCTTCGCTTTAGTTGAGTAAGCGTTTTGGGAAGAATTACGGAGAGAGGAATCAGCTTGCTATAAAAAAGTCATCTACCGCAAAATTGCCAAGGTGAATGCTCAAGACCGTATCGCCTAGTTTAAAGACTTCCGAATTGGCGTAGCGGGCAAGCTCAGGTTGAGGTTCCGTGAACCGTTCCAGCTGCTTTTCATAGACATTGATGATCCAGTATTCTTCGATTCCAGCGATGGCGTAGCTGAATTGCTTAGCGCCTCAGTCGCGGGCCAGGGTGCTGTCGGAGACTTCTACTACGAGTAGCAAATCTTCGGGGTAGGGGGTGATGGTCGTAACTTTCCAATGTGACTCTGGCTACAAAACGTCTGGATCCGGTTCAGAATCATCTACCAATGTAATTGGGTCCTGAACCCCAATTATGTAAAGGTCTTCTGAAAAGGCGGTTAATTTTTTTACGACTTTACCGTGAACGATTCCAACTGGAGATATGGGGACTAATTTTCCGAAGAGCAATTCGACCTTGTCGTACTCGGTAAGTACGCCCGCTTCGATAGCGGCATGGTAGCGCTCCAGCGTCCACCGGAAATCGGGGAGCTTGAGTATCATTTCCGCTTCGGATAATATCCTAGTCATGGTAGTAAATATAGTGACTCTACAAATGACGCAGGATTCATTCCGGTAGTTGCGCAATGTGGGCGCGGCCGCAGGTGCAATGAAAGGTTTGAAGGCTACGCTCTCCGAACTAACTAAGGGACTGCTTGACTAACTCTTCCCTTCGCAGTTTCAATTCTTTGCTCCTCCAACCGCCTCTGCATCCTGCGTCTGCGCCTACGGACTATTTGACATTATTCAAACCGCTTGACTATTTGAATAATGTATCGTACCTTTGCCCCGCTTTAGCGGATTCCCTTCCGTAAAAGCACACCCTGCGGGTGTGGTGAAATTGGTATACACGCTAGTCTTAGGAACTAGTGCAGCAATGCGTGAAGGTTCGAGTCCTTTCACCCGCACACCAACTAAACTCTTGGATTTCCCGGGAGTAACATGGCCCGCCTTAACCGGCGGGCCTTTTTTATCCGATCCCATCCCTAACGGGGTTCAATCAGCAAGTTATGCCTAACGTAACATTCGAAAAGACGGGCAACGTCACCGGTCACCTCGCAATCGCCATCACTAAGGACGAACTGAACGACAAGATCGTCACCGAGCTCAAAAAGCAGAAAGGTAAAGTGAGCATGAAGGGCTTCCGCAAAGGAAAGACTCCAATGTCTACCCTGCGCAAGATGATGGGCAATCAGATTCTTGGCCAGGAACTGGACAAGATGATCAAAGATACCCTCTTCGGTTACATCGAGGAAAAAGAAATCAAGCTGATCTTCAGCCCCCAGCCCGTTGAGGATGAGAGCATGCCAATGCTGACGGCTAACACCCTGCAGGACATCACCTTTAAGTACGACCTGGCCCTTGAGCCCGAGTTCACGCTGGAGATGCCCACGGAAACCTTCGATAAGTACATCCTGGCCACCACCGACGAGTTCCTCGATGAGCAAATCGACCGGATGCTGAAGTCAGCTGGTGAAACCGAAGAAATTACCGAAGGCAAGGTTGAAGACAACGACATCCTGGACGTCACCTTCACCGAAGCCGGTCCCTTAGAAGACAAGATCACCAATACCACCAAGCTCTACGTCGACTCCCTGAGCGACGCAGGTAAGAAGATGGTAAGCGGTAAGAAGATCGGTGCCACCATCAAGGTAAAGGACATCATGGCGATCGAAAAGGACAGTACCCAGACCTACGTCAATAAATACCTCCTCGAACTCGAAGACGCCGAAACCGACATCAGCGGTAAGAAGTTCGAAATGACGATCAACTCCGCCGGCCGCGTAACCAAGGTCGAGCTCGACGAGGAGTTCTTCACCAAGTTCGACCCCACCGGTGCCGTAACTACTGAAGCTCAACTGCGCGATAAGATCGCCGAAGACAACAGCAGCGGCTTCAACAGCCAGGGCGAGATGATGGCCAACTTCGAGATCCAGCGCGCCCTCGTAGAAGGCAACGACATCGAGCTCCCCCTCGAGATCATGAAGCAGATCAACGAAGAAGATCCGAACGGTAGCGACTTCGAGATATTCCAGCGCGGTGTGAAGTGGATGCTCATCCGCAATCAGTACGCCGAAGGAGCTGACATCAAACTCGAGTACGAAGACATAAAGGCAGAAGCAGTAACCAGCCTCATGGGTATGCTCGGCGGCCAGCGCCCCGACTTCCTCACGGACGAGTTCATCGACAACTACGTCAAGCAAATGCTGCAGGACGAGAAGCAGCGCGAGCAGCTATCCAGTAACGCCATCGAAAAGAAAATCATGGCTTCCCTCCGCGAGAAGGTCACCTTCACGGAGAATGCACTTGATGCTGATGGCTTCAATGAACTTATTAAGGAGTTTAATGAGAAGAATACACCGGCCTCTGAAGAGGAGTAGAAACTAGAAATTAGTAACTAAGAACTAGAGAGCTAGAAATCAGGTAACTGGTTCCTAGCTTTCTAGTTTCTAACCTCTACTTTCTTCCAAAAGCCACGTCCGTTCCACCAAAAACTCAACCTCCCCAACGGTCGTATTCAGCGTTCCCACCTTCTTGCTGTAAGCCTCCTTTGCCATGAAGTCCTTCTGATGTTTCAAATTGACGAGCGACTTCGTGAAGCGCGTATAATTGATGTAGCTCCGCTTGTCCTTGGTGCTCATCTTACGGTTTCGGCGGACGTAGAGGCGGAAGGTCTCCAGTAAGTTGAGGGCGTATTCCTGGTCCTGCTGATCGTAGGCGATGCGGACTTCGAGGATTACGCGAGCGAGGTGGTAGACTACGTCGGAGTCGGTAACGGTGGCAAGAAGCTGGGCGGCTCCTTCTAAGCGGCCGAGACTGTACAGGAACCGTGCTTTGTTGAGGGCGTAGGCGTTGTCGCGTTTCGCGGCGGGGAGGCGATCACGGTTGTCTTCGATGAAGCGCTCGGTCCAGTCGAATTCCTTAGTGGCGGAGCCAAGGGTTACTATGTTTTTGTAGTCAAATTCGCTGATCTCGTCCTTTTCGTAAATGATGCCGTTTTCGAGAACGCGGCGGTAAAGGTTCATCAGCTCCTTCAGGTAACCTGATTCCTTGCGGACGCGGGCGATACAGTAATTACTGGCGAAGATGTAGATGTCTTTCTGGTGGCGGAGGGGCAGGTTTTTGAAGCCATCATCGAGGTAGTAGAGCATCCGTTCGTAGTAGCTCTTGTCTTCTGGTTCGCGGAGGCTCATCAGGATGTGGTAGTAGGCATCGATGCTGGGCTCTTTGCCTGATTCGCGCAGTTTCTGGCCTTCGCCAGAGTTGAGGTATTCGAGGATGGGTTCCAGGAAGAGCAGGTCGTAGTGCGTACTCAACATCATCATGTTGGCGGTGAGCTGGCAGGCGTGGCGGAGTTTTTCGACGAGGTAGAAGCGGTCGAGGTGGTTGAGCATGGCCTGCATCTCGCGGGTATCCGTCCGGTTGGTTTCTCCCTGGCGGTAGCCGTTGATGTTTTTCCATTCGTAGGCGGCGAGGTGGGTGTCGGCGTCACGGTATTTGTGTTTGGCGACCTTAGTGTCGAGCCGTTTGCCCCGGTTATCGAGGAGTTTATAGCGGTGGAGTTCTTTGGTTCGCTTGAGGGTGAGGACTTCCTCGCGGAAGGCCTCGCTTTGTAGTTGCTCTACGGCAAGGAAGCGGTTGATGAGCTTCATTAGTGCGGAGAGAAGGTCGTTTATTTTTTGGTCCGTCCCGGTACCTTTCACTGCATCCTGCGCCCGCGCCTCCTCCATCTTTGGCTTGGTTTTGCTCAGTTCCTTAAGGATGAAGTCGAGCAATTTCGACGTCGCTGCGTGGCGGTTGAAGTAGGGGCTGCGCACGAACTGCCGTAAGCGCTCGCGCTCGCGGCCGTCCATGGCGGTTATTTGCCTTACTACTTTGGTGTCTTGCATGGTGCTAAGATAGGGGTTTGGATGGGTGCTGCGCGTCTAATCCCGAGGGGTGCGCAGGTGCTAGGTCTGAGGGCGGGCGCTAGGCCCGAGGGGTTCGCGGGCGCTAGGTCCGAGGGGTTGCGCGGATGACTGTCGCCATCTTGCTCCACCCCTCGTTACACTAAGCGACCCTCCGGGGCTGTGTGCGAAGGTTTTTATCGCCAGACGATTCGGTAGCTCAGTACGGGGATGAGTCCTAGCTGGTAGCGTTCAGTCGGCTGCTCCAGGAAGGCATCGTAGTACACGTTGCCTAGGTTTTGGACGTTGGCTGCGTTCTGTACGTCGAGGGCTAGGGTGGTGGTGGTTTTTTTGCGGGTTTTGGTTTTGTATAGTCTTAGGTCTGGGCGGAAGTAGGTGCCGTTGGAGTTTATGAAGCCGTTAGAAAAGTCTTGAGGCGCAAAAAATCTGCGGGAGTCGTCAAAAGTAGATGTAAATGGGATTGATCGTCCATATCTTTCTCCACCATGAGTAATCAGCGCAAAATTTAGACCCAAGGTCGTTTCACGTTGCTTCTTATCAAGTCTTGGCCACTCTCTTCCGATGGTAAGCTTCCCGTTGAAATCATTACTGAATCTGTCTTTAGCCCATGATCCGTCCACCTGTTGAGTCTCTGCATTGAACAGACCAATGCTTCCCCGATAGTACCAACCTGACTGTTTGCTTCCACCACCCGCCTCTAATTCCACTCCGTATCGACGAGTCTCTGCCGAAACAAAATCGGGAGAACGCGGGTCGAATTCCAATATGCTATTGCTACTGACTATAAAACTGTTGTCTTGAAATCCGACATCATTTGGGGTAGACTGATAGTATAAAGCGGCCTTAACTATATGTTCTCCTATTCTTCTGGAGTAAGTCAAATCCAGATGATTAGTCAATACAGCATATTCGGGTAAAGGAAAAGCCATCAGGTCTTCCGCTATCAACCCTCTACTTTGAGCTCCTACGTTGAGGCGTAAAGATTGCCGATTCCACTCATATTGTAGGTCAATTCGGGGCTCCAAAAAGCTATGACTGACGGGCGTATTGAAGTAATTACTGTTTCTAATACCAACTTCTGCGGTCAAGCCATTTATAGAATACACAAGCCCTACGAATGGGGCAAGTGATGTGTAGCCTGCTCCTCCTGACAGCCCTCCGTTTCCAAAGGAGAGTTCGTAAGTAGTTGTTTGATCAAAATACTCCACCCCTAGTTTAAAGCTGTAGAACTCGTTTATTTTTTTCTCCCAAACGAAGTTAGCATTGAATAATCCGGGATCAAGCGTGAAGAAAGCAGCGTTACGGGTCGGGGGGATATTCACGGGCATCTGTGACCTATCAGTTTTAACCTTAGATGCAGAAAAACCACCTCGGAATGAGTTGGTTTTCACTTGGTGCGAAAAGCTTAAACCATAAATCTGCACCTCACTATCAAAATCAATATCAAACAACTCCTTCTGCTCCGTAATCTCCTGCTCCGTAGAATCTGGCCCGGCAAAAACATTAGAACTGGCCCCAACAATACTGAAGAGACTCAACTCCCCCCCATCCCACTCATGGTGCAAATGCGCGTTAAAGTCCCAAAACCGAATCGACTCCCCGCCAAAGTCAACCCCCATATCTGCCAACAAACCAGTGAAGCTGTAGCGGCCGTTGACGAGGTAGCTCGTTTTACCAGAATCTCCAATCGGCCCCTCCGCCATAAGGTCAAAGCCAATGAAGCCAGCTTGGGCCTGGTACTTGCGGCGGGTTTTATTCCCCGGCCGCAGGCGCAGATCGAAGGTTCCACCAGTTGCATAGCCGTACTCGACCGGTAATCCGCCGGACAGGAAGCCAGAGTTGCCCAGCATCTGCGCGGAGATGGCGTTGACGCCGCCGCCACTCAGGGTGGGGAAATCGTAAAAGGTACCCGCGTTGGCGGTGTGGTTAGGGTTCACGATGGCCAGCCCGTTGAGGCGCCAGAGGTTGGCGTTGGGCGTGTTGCCGCGTACGCTGAGGTGGTTCGCCTGGTCGTTGGTTTGCACTACTCCCGGCAGTAGGGCCACCAGGCGAGCAGGGTCGTAAAAGGTGCCCGGTAAGCGGTAGACTTCCTCAACGGTGAAGCGCTGTGCCAGCGGACTCACCGGCGTGTAGGTAGCGCGAACCTCGGCTCCGGGCAGGTCGTAGATGCCGCCGAAGGAGATGGTGTCCTGAGAGTGCGCGGAGGTAAAAACGGTAAGAAGTAAAGGTAGAAGGAGGGAAGGAAATATTCGCACGGATGAAGGTGGTTAGATCGAAAGTCATTGGGCCAAAAGGGTACCGTAAGGTATGTCTAAAATGGGTTTGGTCTCACGTCTAGCCCCGGGGGGCCGCTTAGCGTGACGAGGGGTGGAGCGTGATGGCGATCGCCATCCGCGCAACCCCTCGTAATTGAAGAAGCGCAGCCCTCAGCCCCCAACCGCCCGCAAAACCCCAGCCATCCGCTCAGCAACAGCCCCCCAAGAAAAATCCCCCAACCGCCGCTTACCGTTCTCCACCAACCCAGAAGCCAAAAACGGCGTAGTAACCAACGAGACCATTCCTTCAGTAATGCTCCGCTCATCCGTCCCCTGCACCAGCGCTCCGGCGCCCTGAAGAATGTCGTTGTCGGTGTACAAAACGGGGATCTCCGCCGTCCACGCATCAAGCACTGGCAGCAGGAAACGGGTAGACAAAGACGGATACAGAATCGCCCGCGCAGAGCTAAAAACGTTGCGGTGTTCGTGGTCGGAAAGCTCGGGTAGAAATACGATGTCGCTGCTGAACTTTGCGCGCTTTTGGGCCTTGCGTACGCTGCGGGAATGCTTGGCGTAGTCAGGCTATTGCACCAGCAAGCGTACCGGCTCTTTGCAGCGTGTACGGAAGATATCGTAGGCAGTGAAAAAGCGCTCCAAGTTGTCTGATTCGTGGCCGCTAGCTGGGGCGTAGAAGTAGGAGTGTTCTTTGCCGTAGACTTCTTTGGTTATTCTGCGGGTTATCTGGTCTGCTGGGGTGATGCGGGTTTCTGGTAAGCCATGGCCGACTACGGTAATTTTAGCTTCAGGGAGCGCATACCGATCCTGTAAAGCTTGCTTCATGGACCGATGAGACACCACCACAGCATTAGCTTTTAGGCCCCATTTTGAGCCAATCTTTACTGGAGAGCACCTTGTGCTACCACCGATTTTCAAGATTTGTCGACCCTTCGAAGCCCAAAACAGCGATTACACCTGGGGTATTCTCGTAGAAGGACTCTCCGGAGATTTCAAAATAGACATCTGCCTCGGGGTTAGTGTAATACCCTGTTGGCTCAAGCTTTAATTCGGGGAATAAATCATTTTCGTCAAGCAAAACAAAAGTGGCCTCCGGAATAACTTTTGGCAGAAGAGGGATGATGGACATGCCAAAGACGGAAGTGTTTCGTTCCTGAAACTCCGTAATAGCTTGGGTATTTACCGCAATCCTCATCATTTATGACTTGTCGGGCTACAGGCCTTCGCCCTTTGTTTTACTCGGCCTAGACCGCTAAAGGCAGCCGCGAAGCGAACGACTCGAACGGGACAATGATCATTCTCCCGTTCAGTTGTTCGCTTTAATCAGCTTACGCAAATAATGTTTCTTAACCCCAAACCGCTTGCGCAGCGTCCGGAATTCTTCCATTGCCTGCGGGCGTTTGCTGCCTTTGATGGCGGTGATCATCACATTTTTGGCGGTGTGTTCCAGCGGGATAAATTCGAAGAGTTTGGTTTTATAGCCTTCGGCTTCGAGCAGCAGGGCGCGGAGGCCGTCGGTGAGCATGGCGGCCTGGCGTTCGAGAAGGATGCCGCTGCCAAGTAAGGGCTTCAGGTCATCGGGCACGACCATATCGCGGCGGACCTGTTTTTGGCAGCAGGGGGCAACGACCATGATTTCGGCATTGGCAACGAGGCCTTTATAGAGCGCATCGTCCGTCGCCGTATCGCAAGCGTGGAGGGCGATGAGCATGTCGATTTTCTTGGGCTTAAAATCATCGATGTAGCCTTCGACGAAGTGCAATTTTTTAAAGCCGTTTTTATGGGCAATCGCTTCGCATTTTTCCACCAGTTTGGGGCGCAGTTCTACGCCGCTGATCTTCACGTTCAGTTCGAGGGTGTTGACCAGGTGGTCGTAGAGCGCGAAGGTTAAGTAGCCGCTGCCCGAGCCCATATCGACGATGTGAGCGCCCGCTTTCAGGGGGTGCTCGCGGAGCAGGGCGGCGATGATCTCGACGAACTTATTGATCTGTTTGAACTTCCGTTTGCCGTCGCGCAGTACCTCGCCGCTGGCGTTCGTGATGCCGAGGTCTTGCAGGTAGGGGCGGTCGGCGGGGATGTCGCGGTGTTTCTGGCGGTTGTGGTCGGTAACGACGAGGTCCTTCAGTGTTGGAAGCGAGACATCAGGGCGCGGCCGCGGGTGCAAAGCAGGTTGTCGGAGGATGCGTGCGTTGCCCTTCCTGCTGAGGATGAGGCTGAATTTTTCGGTCGTGCTGAACAGGTCGGCGTTATAGTAGTCCGTTCCCAGGTCGTTCTCCATCAGAGCCAGAGCTTCGTTGATGGGGTGGTTCTTCACCTCTTCCCGGTCTGAATAGCGGTGGGTGATCTGCAGGAGGGTTCTCCCTTTGATCTCGACCAAGCGGGCGTAGCGGTTGCGAGGCAGGTCATTTTTTCCGTGAACAGGCTTGCTGAGGGTCAGCTTCAGGAGCTCGCCCGCGGCGGCGGTGGCCCTGGCGGCTGACCAGAATTGTTTTAAAGAAGCGATTGCTGACATCGTGCAAAGATAGTCGCCGGGTAGACGTTAGACCGTTAGAATTTTGGATCGTTAGACCTACACCTCCATAGAACCAGAAGTTCCGCAAATTACAAACTGACCTATTCATTTAGTTGCAAACGCAACTAAATGCCTGTTTAGCCGTTTACCGCTTGTTCTAGCCCCTCGATTAAGTGACCAACCCCCGCCAACATCTCATTTTTTTAACCAATCGCGTAGGCCGCCAGCTTGCCCGTTTGATGCTGGAGCGTATGGAATTCGAAAAATTCCGCCCACAGGGCACCCATATGGGGCTACTTTCGGACATCGTTTTGGCCGATGGCCAGCGGCAACAAGATTTAGCCATCTCCACCATCAAAGACAAAGGCACCGTAGCTCGCTCCCTTAAACAACTGGAGACCGCCGGCATCATAAAACGAACGGTTGACCCCGAAGACCGCCGCCAGAAGCGCATCCACCTCACCGAAAAAGGCGGCCGCCTCTGGGCCTATGCCCACGACCACGCCGCCCACGCGATGGACTGCGCGCAACGAGATATCCCCGATGAAGACCTGGCGCTCTGCACCAGCGTCCTCGAAAAAATATACAACAACCTCCACCAGCAACTGAGTTCCCCCCAAAGTATTGACCAATGAGTGAGCGTAACATTCCACGCACCATCTTCTCCATTATCATCGGTGCCGCCATTCTCGCGATCGGATGGTACGGCCTTGAGTACATGGGCGGCCTGAAGGAAGCCCCGCCGAAGAAGGAGGTCCCCAAGCGAATCAAAACCGTAGAGGCCACCGCGGTAACCAACAGTATCGTTTCCACCAGCCTCGCGGTACAGGGGCGACTAGAAGCCTACAATAAGATCGAACTCTTCAGCGAAGTTGGCGGTGCGATCACCACCCCAAAACCCTTCAAAAAAGGCACGTACTTCGGTAAGGGAGACGTGATGCTGCGGGTGGACAATACGGAGCCCCGCCTCAACATTCAAGCCCAGAAGGCAACACTTCTCAACGGCATCGCAGCCATCATGCCCGACCTAAAGATCGACTACCCGAAAAGCTTCCCCGCCTGGGAGGGCTACCTGTCTTCCTTCAGCATAGACGACCCGATCAAGGCTATGCCGACCCCGGCCAACCAGCGGGAGAAACTATTCATCGCCAGCAGCAACCTCCAGTCCCAGTTCTATAACATCAAAAGCCAGGAGGAACGACTAAGTAAGTACACCCTTTACGCACCCTTCAGCGGAGTACTAACGACGGCCAGTATTAATGACGGTGCCGTTATCCGTACCGGTCAGATGCTCGGCGAGCTCATGGCGACCGGCTACTACGAGATGCTAGCAACCGTACCCCTGAGCCAACTCAACTTCCTGAAACCTGGAGGTACGGTGAAGCTCTTCAGCGAAGACATTGACGGAGAGTGGACCGGAAAGGTGCGCCGCATCAGTGACCAGATTGACCCGCAAACCCAGACGGTAGGCGTCTACATCGGCGTAACCGGCAAGAATCTCCGCGAGGGGATGTACCTACGGGGCCAAGCCGCAGCTAAAGCCCTCAACAACGTCGTCGAAATCGACCGCGACTTGCTGATTAACGAAAAGGAAGTGTACGCCGTGCAGAACGACACCTTACTCGTACTAATCCCCGTAACCATTCAGAAATTTAACCGGGAGACCGTGATCGTCTCCGGTTTGCCCGACGGCACCCAACTGCTTACGAGCGACGTTGCCGGAGCTTATGATGGGATGCGGGTTCAGCTTAAATCTACCGTCTCCAAATAAAGGTGACGAGCTGCACCCCGAGAGAGACCAGGCGTTAGTGAGAAGTATGGTATTCTTTTACTCTTCGCTACCGCTCAGGCCTCTCTCGGAGCACAGCCTCTAGCCCTTAGCCTCCCCTGCACCTGCGTCAGCGCCCAAAAGAATCGGACCTAAAGGTCCATCAACCCAGTTAGCATGAAATCATTCATAGCCTATTTCGTAAAGTACCCGGTAGCTGCCAACCTGATCATGTTCGGCCTGTTGGGGATGGGCGTCATCAGCCTATTCCAGATGAAGGCCACCTTCTTCCCGGAATTCGAAAGCCGCACAATCAGCATCCAGATGATCTACCCCGGTGCGAGCCCGGAAGAAGTGGAGGAAGGCATCATTAACAAGGTAGAGGAAGGCATGAAGGGCCTTACCGGTGTGGAGCGCTACACCAGTGTCAGCTCCGAGAACTCCGGCCGGATCACCGTCGAAGTTCTCAAGGGCTACGACCCCGACTTGATCCTACAGGACGTCAAAAACGAGGTCGACCGCATTAGCAGCTTCCCCGTCGGGATGGAGCCGCCCGTAATCTACAAGCAAGAAAGCCTCGGCCGTGCCATCACTTTCGCGCTTTCAGGAGACAACGTGAGCCTTGGAGCCCTAAAAAACACCGCCCGCCAGATCGAAGATGACCTGCTGGCCATCGAGGGCCTCAGTAAAGTAGAGCTCTCCGGCTTCCCCGACGAAGAGATCGAAATAGCCTTCCGCGAGGAAGACCTGCAGGCTTACGGCCTCACCTTTCAGCAAGCCGCCCTGGCCGTTCGCGGCTCCAACGTGAACGTAACCGGCGGCAAAGTGAAAGGCCTCGAAGAAGAATTGATCCTCCGTGCCCGCAACAAAGAATACTACGCCGATGGACTCCGCGACATCGTGGTAAAGAACAGTCCCGGCGGCGGCGTCGTTCGCCTTAGCCAGGTCGCCAGCGTCCGCGATCGCTGGGCCGATCAGCCCAATCGCTCCTACCTCGACGGCTCACCCTCGGTCTCCGTTACCGTACAGAACACCCTCCAGGAAGACATGCTCCAGATCACGGACGACGTGAAGAAGTACCTCGAAAAATTCAACGCCGAGAACACCAACATCCAGGCCAGTATCGTCTCCGACGCCAGTATTACGCTGCGCCAACGGATAGATACGCTTGTGCAGAATGGCTGGCAGGGATTCCTGATCGTTTGCCTCTTGCTGGCGGTATTCCTGCACTGGCGGCTGGCTTTCTGGGTCGCACTATCCATCCCGGTCAGTTTCGCCGGCATGTTCATCATCGCTAACTTTTTGGGCATCACGCTCAACGTCATTTCCCTCTTCGGCATGATCCTGGTGATCGGTATTCTGGTGGACGACGGTATCGTGATCGGAGAAAACATCTTCAGCTATCACGAGAAAGGGGTACCCCGGATCAGAGCCGCTATTGACGGGACGAACAATGTACTCGGCGCTGTTTTCGCGGCGATCGTCACCACCGTAATCGCCTTCTCCAGTTTCTTCTTCCTCGACGGTTCCCTCGGAGACTTCTTCCGGGAGATGGCCGTAGTTGTGATCTGGTCGTTGATCTTCTCCCTCGTCGAAGGAGCTATTATCCTGCCCACTCACGTTGCCCATTCCAAAGCCCTCATGAAGGGCGTAGAACCGAACTGGGTTCAGCGTCGCTTTGACGGTTTAATGAACCTGCTGCGCGACCGTATGTACGTCCCCGTACTAGACTGGACGATGCGCCATAAGTTCATCTCCATGTCGCTATGTGTGATGGTGCTACTCCTGAGCTTCGGCATGGTTTCCGGTGGATTCGTGAAGACCACCTTCTTCCCCATCATTGAAGGCGACGACGTGAGCGTCACCCTACAACTTCCCGCCGGAACGCCGGAGACACAAACCAAAAAACTACTGGACCGCATCGCCGAGGCTGCCGAAAAGGTGAACCGAGAAATGAGCGCCGAGGTCTACGGTGGTGAAAAAGAATTAGTAGAACGCGTGGAGGTGAAACTCGGCCCAACCACCTATCAGGGCTCCGTGACCGTAGCCCTCATCCCCGGCGAAGAACGTGACCCCATCAGCCAGCGGAGCGTACAGAACGCCATCCGCGAAGCCGTTGGCCCGATCGACGAGGCAGAAGTGCTTAGCTTCGGTGGCCGCAGCTTCTTCGGCAAACCGGTATCCATTTCCCTAACGGGCAGCAACCTCGCCGAACTAGAAGCCGCAACTAATGAGCTCAAAGGTGAGCTCGAACAAATGGCCGAACTGACCGACGTTGTGGACAACAATCAAGAAGGCCTCCGCGAACTCAACATTGAGCTCAAGGAGAAAGCCCGCTACCTCGGGCTAGACCTTTCTGATATCGTCGGCCAGGTCCGTTCCGCTTTCTTCGGCTCCGAAGCGCAGCGCTTGCAGCGGGGCGAAGACGAAGTCCGCGTCTGGCTACGCTACGGTGAGGACAGCCGCCGCAGCATCGCCGACCTCCAGAGCATGCGCATTCGTTTGCCCGGAGGAGAAGAGTACCCGCTCTCCGAAATCGTTGACCTGGAACCGCAGCGCGGCGTCATCGCTATCAACCACGTAGACGGTAAACGGGAGGTGAAAATAGAGGCCGATATCTCCAACAACTCCATCTCCGTTTCCGACGTCAACGCGCGGGTGCAGGACGTCATCCTGCCCGCAGTACTCAACAAATATACCGGAGTAAGTACGGTAGCCGACGGCCAGGTACGTAACCAGGAAAAGACGGCAGCTTCGGCAGCCATCGTTGTCCCCGTCGTACTGGCGCTGATGTTCTTCGTCATCGCCCTTACCTTCCGCTCCATCATGCAGGCGGCGGTGCTGTTCCTGCTTATCCCCTTCGGCATGATCGGGGTGATCTGGGGGCACTGGCTGATGGACAAGCCAATCTCCCTCTTCTCCATCCTCGGCGTCATCGCCCTGGTGGGAATTGTGGTGAACGACGGTCTTGTATTCATCACCAGCTACAACGATAACATACGCTCGGGAATGTCGATGATGGAAGCGCTGAAGGATACCGGACGCAGTCGCTTCCGGCCCATCCTCCTTACTTCGGTCACCACCTTTGCCGGTCTGGCGCCGCTACTATTGAATAAATCGCGGCAGGCCCAGTTTCTCATCCCGATGGCCATTTCGGTCGCCTTCGGCCTGCTGGCCATTACGGTGATTCTCTTGATTTTGCTGCCAGCCCTGCTGGTCCTACTGAACCGCTTCCGCTACAACTGGGCCCGGGCCTTACACGGTACTAAGCCGGATTACCGAGAAGTAGAGCCGGCTTATAAACAGCTGCATGCTGATGATTATGATGATGAGGAAAAAATTGCGGAGGAGGTTGGGTGAGATTTTCCTCTCCCCCGGCCCCTCTCCCGGCTAGAAGGGCTGGAGGAAAGCGTTTGAAACCAAGCTCAATCAAATCGCGCTACAAGCGCTCAACCCAATGAATAAGATGCCAAGAATAGTTGTAGACATGGACGGCGTACTTGCCGACACCTACGCCAAGTTCATCGACCGCTACGAAGCGTCCTTCGGTCGCCGGCCAACGCACGAGGAACTACTCGGGCGTAAGGTTTACGACCTGGAAGGAGCCGCCGACATTCGCAACGCGATGCACGAGAAGGGTTTCTTTCGTGACATCGCCGTAATACCGGGCGCCGTCGAGGTGATGCGAGAACTGTACGATAAGTACGAGGTGTACATCGTCTCCACCGCCTCGGAGTTCAAGCACAGCTACCGGGATAAGTGGGAGTGGCTGGAAGAGCATTTCCCGTTCATCAACTTCCAACGCATCGTTTTCTGCGGAGATAAACACATCGTGCACGGTGATTATATGATCGACGATAAAGTGGGTAATTTGGCCGGATTCAACGGCACGGGCTTGCTCTTTGATGCGCTAGACAATCACTACGACGAAGAATACCACCGGGTCCACGACTGGGCGGAAGTACGGGCCTATTTCCAGAGTGAACGCGAACAGGCAAGAGCAATGGAAGCATGATAAAACTGGTTGATTACTTGCCGGCTGGAGTACGGAAAATGATCCCGCCCTTCATTCTTGAGAAAATTCCTTTTCTCATGAGTGGCATTGTGGCCACGGGGATCAACTTCGGCATGTATTTGCTGCTGGTCGACCGGTTTTTGCCGCCGGGGCCGGCGACGATGATCGCTTATTCCAGCAGTGTCCTCGTCAACTTCGTGCTGCAGCGCTACTTCGTTTTCAAGCTGCGGCGGTCGGTGCAAAGCGCCTTCGCCCTCAGCATGCTGGTGAGCGCTGGCGGTATGCTGATCGACTGGTTCATCGTCACCGGCTTGCACCAATTTCCGTACCTCGGCGACCAGGAATGGATCATCAAAGGAGCGGCAACGGGCATCGTTTTTTTCTACAACTTCTACGCTAAGCGGAGAGTATTTGAAGGGGCGCGGCCGCAGGTGCAAGGAAAGGTTGAAGCGCAAGAACGAACCGGTAACCTGTCTCAAGAACGAACCGACGCTCCAACGGACCAAAACACCAACACACCAACGAACTAAAAGACCAAGAACCGATGAAGTTTTACCAACTCTGCCTCCTACTCCTCCTTTGCACCTGCGCCCGCGCCCAAACGAGCCTGAGCCTAAGCGACGCCATCCAGGAAGGACTGGCCAACAACTACCAGATTCGCCTCGCAAAGGCAGATATAGCCATCGCTGAAAACAACATAAACGACGCCCTGACCGGCAAGCTACCCACCATCAGCCTTGGCCTGAACCCCGGCATCAGCTACCGAAACAACGCCAACCCGGCCAGCATCGTCGCCAAGTCGACCACCTTCAGCTACGGCATCGGGCCGAGCGCGAACCTCAGCTGGACGCTCTTCAACGGCGGCCGCATCGCGATGAACCGCGAACGCTTCGAAACCCTCGCCAACCAGAGCCGGGAACAACTACAGGTACAAGTCGAAAATAGCGTAGCCGACATCGTCGACGCCTACTACAATGCCGTCGTTACCCAGGAGCAAATATCCGTCCGTCAGCGCGTACTCAACCTGAGCCGCGACCGCATCCGCTACCAGGAAGTCCGCGCCGAATTCGGTCAGGGCGGCACCTTCAACGAGCTGCAGGCCCGCGACGCCTACCTATCGGATTCCAGCCTTCTCGTCGGCCAACAACTACAGTACCGGCTCGCTATCCGCACCCTACTGCAAGTTATCGGTGCCGACGATATGAACCAACAACTAGCCCTAACCACCGAGCTCGACGAGGTCACCGAAGACTACGACCGTACCGCCCTGGAAAGTCAGCTTTTGGCCTCCAACAGCCAGCTCTCCGCCCTCCGCGTCAACAAGACCCTGGCCAACATCAACACCCGCGCCATCGACGCAGAACAAAAACCGACCGTCAGCCTCAACGCCGGGGCCGCGTTTGACTACAGCCTGGCTACGGGCAACCAAACCTTCGTCTTCGGCGACGGTAATCCGGATTCACGATCACTGCCCGGCATTGGTGCCACCACCCTGAGCAGCCAGATCGGTCTCGGTATCAATTACCTCATCTACGACGGCGGCGCGCGCAACGTCCGTACCCAAACCGCCAAACTCCAGGAAATAACCGCCAACCTGAACGTCGACGCCGTAGCGCAGCAACTACGCTCCGCCCTGGCTTCATCCCTGGACCGCTACGAAAACCAGCGAGAAATCATCAACATCACCCGCCAGCTGATCGATAACGCCGAGCGCAACATCAGCATCGCTGAGGAACGCTTCAAGGGTGGCACCATCAATAGTTTCGACTACCGCGCCATTCAGGTGAGCTACATCAATGCGGAGTTTCAACTGCTGAACGCGCTGCTTGGCTTGAAGAATACGGAGACAGAGGTGCTACGGCTTACGGGAGGAATTGTGGACTAGTTAATTCCCCGGCCTTTAGGCCGGAGAACCAACCCCCAACAACCATCTCCACTTTTTTTCGCATCTTAGGGGTACACTAAAATACCTGACTATGAGATGCTTACTTCTGTTGCTCGCCTTTGCCTTCACCAGTTCTCTCTCCGCCCAAAACAAAGCGGATACGACCTACAACCGCTGGGGAGAGCTGAACCAGATTCGCTTTTCCTCCACGCTTGACGTTACGGAGATGAATAAAGCGGAACGTTTTCAGCGCGGACTTATGCTGAACGCATCCGAAACAGTTTGGGAGCTGGACAGTATTAGACTGTTCGACAGAAAGGGAGGAAGCGAACTGCTTAAAGGAAGTAAAATGAATGAGCTTATGGCACCCGGCAACGAAAGAGGCTTGGCCAAAAGGTTATACGGTGATCCCCTCAAAGTAGCCGCAAAAAAGCGCGACCGCATCAACGAAATCTCCACAGCCACCGACTACGTAGAAGGCCGCGCCGGCATGCGCGTCCGCCGAAGTATCTCACAGCCAGCGAAGGGTAAAAGCGTCAAAGACATCAAGCGATTGGACGAGAGCCCCGAGATCGAACTGATCGACAACCCGGAGGGCGAAAACGGGGAGATCATCGTCAAAGTCCGCATCCCGGCAGGCGCTACCCAACGAAAGCTGGTCCTCGATTTTGGAGAAGGAGGCAAGTGGGAAAAACTCTACACCATCCGCGGCTACCACCTCAACGAGACGGACTTTAAGCGCCAGAACCAGCTTACGGACGAGCAAACCTGGCGTGCTGATGGCCGGCATCACCTCTACCTACGCCTCCGCTCTACCGAGAAGTTACTGTACATCTCTCAGGGGGAGACGCGGTATAAGCCGGTACCCGTCGGAAGACAGCTAGACGAGATTTACCTGAAGGGGTTAGCTACCGGAAAGTACCTGCTGGAGATTATTGATTTGGGTAGCCGGCAGAAACGGTACCACTGGTTAGTAATTGGTGACTAGTCGTTCCCCGGCCTTTAGGCCAGCCTCGTTTCTTACAGCCTAAAGGCTGTCTTACCTTCACGGCTTAAGGGCCGGAGAACCAACCATCATGCTACTCCACCAGAAAACGCCCAACCCCCGTAAACGGGATACCACCCTCCGTAACCCCCTCCACCCGCACGAAGTAATTCCCGGCTTTATCTCCTGTGAAAAAATCAAACGAAGTGCCCGACTGGGCCGAGCTCCAGAACAGGGTAGTTCGGTAATCGGCAGCGTCGGTCTTTGGGCTTTCAGCGTAATCCGGGCTATAAAATTCACGCGCTCGGTAAAATCCGGGATGGCGTAGCTGTAATTTGCCGGGGTTGGGCAGTTCGATCTCGCCGGGCTTTTTACTGAGCAGAGAAATGACTGTTCCTTTGATGACGTAGAGCTGGGAAAAAGTTCCCACGAGAATATCAATGACGGCAATGCTATTCGGATCAATCATGTGCTCGGCGGTACTGTCGATCACCCTGCCGTCTAGTACGATCACCGGCTGTAAACCGCCCGAAAACGAACCGATTACTATTCCCGGCTTCCCGTTACGGGTCGTCCGCTTTACCGAAGGCACCACCAGGCTGATCAAGTCATAAATGTTATTCTTTGGAAAGCCGTCGAACTCCGGATCATCCGCCCGGAATTTCTGGGTGCCGCCGAAGTAGAACACCCCCTTTTCATGGTAGCGGTTCTCAATCTCCTGCTCCCTGATCTCCGCACGGTTTCTGCCGGAGGTGACGGTTATTTCTGCCAAGTCTACGGACAACGAAAACTCCTCAGGAGAGGCCGCTAACTGCTCCTGGCGCGTATTGAAGGCATATTCTTTCAGCGCTTCGGTTCGGTAGGTCCGTTCGGGAAGATTATACGCTGCATGAAAAGTAAACGGCGCTTCTTTCAGCGGGTAAATATCGACGTAGCTGCTACCCAGTCCACCAAATTTACCCTTCGCTCTTTTCTCTTCGTTCTTATCGCGGAACACATTGGCCTGCAACATCACTTCGGTCGTATCTCTGAAGTCGAAACCTCCGAAGCGGAACAGCCCATCCTCTCCGGTGGTCAGGTTGAGCACGGTGAAGTTATCGGCGGAGAGGACCGAGAGCTGAACGTCCGCTTTCACCGGCGTTTCCCGCTCGTATTTCACCACCTTTCCGGCAAAAGAGAGGTGTTCCTCGGGCGGGTAGGTGATATCGGGCAGCCGTTGCGCGAGGACGTCTTGCCAGGAAAATTTACGCCAGCCGTGGGTCATCAACAGCAAGTCCAGGAGGGTATTGGTTTTGGCATCGTCTCCGCTGAAGTACTGGCCGATGTCGTTGATACGGCCCTTCAGCTCAGACTGCAGCCAGAGGTAGTTTTTAACGTCGAGCGTGGTAGCGTTTTCCCCGAGTAAATCACTGTGATAAACGCTCATGGATAGGTTTGCGCTGTCGAGGTTGTACTTCTGGAAGGAAGTCAATTGCAGATTTACCTGTCCGCGCTTTGGGTAAGACTCCTTGTCTGTTTCAATCCCAATACCGACGGCTTCGTCCGGGTTTTTATTGAACACCAGCCGCTCGCAAACCGGTCGTTGGCGGGCATCGAACAACGTAAAGTGTAATAGGCCGGAAGGAATATCTTTCTTTGCAAGCGCGCGCTTTTGTTGTCCATTATTCCCGAATTCTTCGTTCAGAAAAACCTGGCCGCGGACGTGGCCGACCAGGGTGCAACCTTCCAGTTTAGCGGGGGTATTGGACTTCAGTATTAGCTGAATCTGGTCGGTATTTCTCGTTGTCACCTTCAGTTGATGGCCACTGGAAAGAGCTGCCGGCAGGGGGAAGGTTTTTTCCATTCCTTCATGGTTTAGCCGTACGAAATAGCCATTGCCCGTGCCGGCAGGGAGTTTCAGCAAGCCGATGCCTTCGTGGATGGTTTGTACCGTTCCCGCTGGTTCTCCCCCGGCGTTCAGGAGTTCTCCACGTACCGAAATGCTTCGGCCGCGCTCGTTTTGTGCCTTGAAGGCGATCGTGTTTTCCATGCCCGCAATGAGGTGGCCGCCTTCGGGGAAAAACTGAAGGGAGAAATCTTTCGCTGTATCCGCTTCCGTGTCCTGGTCGCCCCGTAAGTCGAGTAGCCGGATCGGTTTCTGGAAGAGGTATTCGGGCTCGAAGTTTCGTTGGTAGCGGGTGTAGGCGCGTAGGGTGTAGCTGCCCGTGGTGTCTTTGCTCGTCGTGACAATATCCAGCGAAGCATTCCCTCCTTTAGTCTGCAGGGTGAAGGTTTTCAGGATTGTGCCTCCGGGGCTGATCCAATCTAGGTACACGACCGGCGTTGCGGCGAAGGCCCGGTGGGTGGCCCCGTCGAGCATAAACACCTTACACCAGATCGTCTCTCCCGGCGCGTAGCCCGGCTTATCGTGGCTTACGTACACTTTCTCAGTATGAAAGCTTTCTAGGTAATTGGTTAACAGGTCAACCGGGGTTTCGCGGGCACTCACGAGGCTTTCCTGGGCGCGGCCGCAGGTGCAATGAAAGAACAGAAAAAGCAGGGTTAGGGAGGAGTACCGCATGACAGTTGGCTTGGGAGTTAGGTAGGGAACAGGCTTTCTTTAATAAAAGACAGGGTTGGATATTCGGACGTTGGCCAAATCGTAAGGGTATTCGGTCGGCTAGTATACAAAAGTCCGCCTGCCGCGTTCAGTCATCTAAGCTAATCCATAATTCGGTTTCCCCTGCTCTTCCAACCTCCCTT